>JAISFP010000002.1 GCA_031263525.1 Deltaproteobacteria bacterium
TCCGGGGGACGGACTGCCCTTCCGGGGGACGGACTGCCCTTCCGGGGGACGGACTGCCCTTCCGGGGGACGGACTGCCCTTCCGGGGGACGGACTGCCCTTCCGGGGGACGGACTGCCATTCCGGGGGGACCGACAGGCTTTCCGAGGGACAAAGTGTCAGTCTGGACGTGTTATACTGCCTAATGTGATTCTGCCGTACCTGACTGACTGGCTGTTTCTATCCATCATATTACCCGTTTAATCAAATGTTGGAATCTTCTTCCATATTTCAGTAGCGAATCAGAGGGAGCAGAAACCAGTGTTGGGGGTTTGCCTGACCTTTCCACCTCTGGACTGATAGCCAATTCCGACATTTGATTAAACTGGTAATAATATTATCTGATCTTTATTGGTCTTTCAACCATAAATAGCTCATATATTTTCTGAATCAATATAATCTGTATATAAATTTTAACCAATTAATCTCACGCATATATCTATCCCAAGGTAATTATTTTAATAATTAATTTTGTATTTCCTATATAATTTTATAATAATAATGCAATGCAGGTTATTAATAATCCATTTTATAATTAATATTAATATTTTTCAATGAATATTTAAATTTTACAATAGATAATTTCCAATCATATATCCTAATCCCCTACATTATTTGACAGATGTCAATTTAATACTTCTCCTGATCATTTGATATATCCAGAAATATTAAGCCCCATAGATGAATTATTTAAATTTGTTCACTCTGATATATATACATTCTCGACTTTGAATTCTACGGCAATTCACCTTCATTATACCCGCTCTCGCTGCAACTCTGTGCCTGGCCTGCCTTGCTCCTTGACCGTTCCAGCCAAATCCCTTCATCCGCCTTGCCCTCTCTCTCCCGGCCTGTCGTATCCTGCCGGCCAGCTTTCCATGAGAACGGTCAGGATACCATCCACGGTCCATTTCTTCATCACGTCAACCACTGCTGGGATGCCGGACAAGCTGCCTCACCGGGGCCTCAGGGCGTCACAGCGCCGGCTCGAGGACGATACCGCCCGACGGGCGCTCAGGGTCCCGCAACGCCTGCGGCCTCCTCCGCCTCACTTTCCACCCTTATTCTTCGACGCGGGACTGTTCCCGGCCTCCTTCCTGGCCTTTCTGGACTTATTGGCCTTCCCGGATCTCTTGGACTTCCCGGACCTCTCGGACCTCTCGGACTTCCCGGGCTGTCCATGCTTCACGTCCTCCGTGGACTCCTCAGACTTCGCGAGCGAATTCCCGGACTCTTCGGACCTCGCGAGAGGCATCCCGAACTCCGCGGACCTCGCGAAGGGCATCCCGGACTCCGCGGACCTCGCGAGGGGCTTCCCGAACTCAGCTGGCTTCCGAGCCGTCCCCTCCTTCTGTCAGGACTTCTCACAGGCCCTGACGCTCGCCTCAGCCTGCTCGTACGCCTCGCTCGCCTCGGGCTCATCTTCGTAGTCCGCCACCATATGGAGAATCTTGAGCGCAACGCCGGCGGCCTTGAAATTTCCGGACCTGGCGAGCCCTGTGGCGGTCATGGACAGGGCATCCTTCTTAATGTCATTCATGTCGAGCGGACTCGTGTCCAGCAAGATGTACTCGAGAGCCCTCTCGTAGAGTCCGCACTCGGCAAGGCACAAGACGTAGGCGGCAAACAGGAATTGGTTCTCCTCTCCCAGCGCCACCGTCCTGAACCCATTCCCGGACAGGAGGCCGGATTCCCTCGCGCCGGTCCCACCAGCAGGGCCGCCAGCGGCCCCGGAGAGGGAGACTCCGCCTGCCTTTCCCGTTGCTCCTGCATAAGCGTTGCCGCCTGACAGGAGTTCAGCGCCCGTGACGCCGAGCTCGGCGGCGAGCTCGCGGGCATACCTGGCCAGCCAGCCGCGGTAGCCCTCGTCACCCCGGCCTGCCTGGGCTCGCAGGATGGCCAGGGCCGGCCTGTATTCCTCTTCGACGAGAACCGATTTCCCCCACATCCGGAGGAACTCTCCGCAGCTCATCGGCTGGTCCTCGCCGCCCTCGTCGTCCCCGTCATCGAAAAGGGTTTCGGCATACGCCAAAATCGCCCTCGCCGTCCTGAGGAAGGCCTCGGCGTCCGCTCCCGGCTTCTCAGGCCCTCCCGGAAGCACGGCCCCGGCCACGACCGCCCCGCCCGGAACACCGGCAGAATCGGCCAACGCACCGGGACGGACTCCGGCACCGGCATCTCGGTCAGCCGGCTTGCAGGCAAATGTTCCCGCTCCCTTCCCCTCTCCGGGACCGTGCGACTCCCCTGCCCCGCCCTCTTCCGTCACGGCGGAGCCGTTGGGGCCTGAGGGGGCACGGTGGCAGAGGACGGCCTCCGCCGGTGCCGGCCAGCTTGCCGTGCCATAAGAAAACTCCAGCAAGTCTCCGTCAAGACGGTCCTTTCCAGGGTCCTGCCCCTCAGGGAAGTCCCGGACCAGCATCAGTGAGTTGGCGAGAAAAAACCGCTCCATCTCGTCCGGAAGCTTCCTGAACGCCAGACCCCACAGGACGGCCTTGACCAGCTCCGTCCTGAGGCGCAGGGGCAGGGGTCCGTCGAGGCAGGGGAGCAGCTCCCTTTGCATTTGACTAAAGCGATCCGGATCGGGTTCCCGGAGGCTGAAACTATACGGATCAGGTTCCCGGCGGCTTAAGCGGTCCGGATGTGGTTCCCGGCAGTCAGCCACGAGGCCCCAGGCGCTGACTGCTGTGGGTGTCACGGTCTGGACGAGCCGAGGGACGGGGGAGTCCGGACCCGGAGCGCAGGCCCCGGCCATGAGCCCGCTGTCGCCGCCGCCTAAGGCGAAGCCCCCGGGGAACATGGCAACGTAACACGCCCCTGGCAGGATGGACTCCACGAAGGTCTTGTCCCGGAAGGCGTCCTCCGGGAGAAGCAGCAGGAGCTCCCTGATCTTGCCGTTGTCCCCGAACGTCCCGGGTCCGAAGACAGCGGAGGCTCTCTCGTCCTCGCCCCAGGATGCCGTCACCAGGGCCGCAGCATAGGCGTAGAGGGCCAGGTGCCGGGATCCGCCGCCTGGCTTGCCCTTCTCGAGGCCGACCTCCTCCGGCGGGCTCGCTTCCGTTCCCCCGTCCGGGTCAGCGCCGGACCTGCAGAGCCTGGCGAGGGCCGCGAATGGCCTCTGCCCGTCCCATGAGGTCCGTCCGGCGAGCTCGCACTCGATAAACGCGGCCGCTATCCTGGCCGCGAAGGGACCGGGCGAATCCGGGGAACCGGCCATGTTCCTTATCGTCGCCGCATCCCTACTGAAAGAGGAAAGCCTTCTGCCTCTTTTGCTGCTGATGAGGGCGGCGTTCGTCAGCGCCAGCACCATCGCTGAACCCGTGCCGAACAAGCCACTGGCAACGGCTCTCATGACGGCGCCCTGGAACTCAGCAGGGTTAGCCTGCCTCGCGAAATTGAAGAGGAGGTTGAACGCCCTGAAAGAGATCTGGCCACTGGCCAAGAACGGCACCGCAAACGCGACGGCCATTGCCGTTCCCTTCCCGTCCAGTTCGCCCAGCATCTTCCCTAAGGCCTTGGCAGCATCGGCGAGTGCGGCAGCGGCAGGCCCCTCGAAGGCCGCGAACGCCCGGATGTCTCCGCTCTTCTCCAGGCTCTTAAGTGCGCTGTACGCCGCCTCCCCTGACCCGAACTCACCATGAGAAAACTTGAGGGCGAGGCGGGCGGCCTCCCAGACGACCCTGAACGCGGCCGAGTCCGGAAGCTCCAAGTCCATGGACCCGTGCTTCCTCATCTTCGGCCAGACGATCTCCGGCCAGCCGACCGGTGACGGACTCAGAAGGCGAAAGGGAAGAAACGTCGCGAGAACTGGGTCACGGAGGCGGCAGGCCACGGCGAGAGCGTTGACAATAGCCCCCCCCTCCTCCGCCTCGGCCCCCGGCCCGTATGCGGGGGCCAGGGGCAGGGTCATCCGGCTGGTGAGCGCGGCGAAGGGTAGCAGGGGGTCCTCCATCTCGCTGAAGCCGGAGAGCGACCATGCCCTCCCGAGGTACATGTCCGCCTCCTTAGCGCCTTTACTAATGTTCAGACACCAGATGGCGGCGCACGACAGAGCGCAGACGAGCTCCTGTGAGTGTCCCGGCCCGTCACCCAGCCCGTCCAGCGTCTGCATCAGGCTAGCGGGACTGAACCAGTACTCCGAAACCAGAAGATCCCCTGCCGCCGCCAGGAGCCGCCTCACTGCGGCCTCGTCACCGCGCCCGGCCGCCGCGGACAGGAGGGCGGCTATCCTGTCCCCGATGTCGACGGGCGGTGCGGGAGATGAGTGTTCCATTGCGGCCAGGCGGGAGATAGCGGACACCTCCCGCTCGTCCTCGCTCCCGGTCACGTCCTGCAGGCCAGCGTCGGAGGGACCCTGGACTCTCCGGGCCGGGAAACTGGAGGAGGCGGGGAACGTCAGCATCTGAAGACTGTCCATGTCGACAACCGGGCGCGGCCAGCCGAAAGCGTGCTCCATGCATAGGAACCCTTCCGAGCGGACTTTCAGAAAATCGGTAAACGAATCATGCCCGATGATCCATTCGTACGCAAACTGGTCCATCTCAGCTTCCTTCCGGCCCCCGCAGGGCACCCGCTTCACCCGATTCACCGGCTCTCCGGCCCATCAGCCGCCGTCAACCCTGACCCCGGCTCTCCCCGTGGTTGCCGGCCAGAGAACCCGGGGGCAAGACGCGCCCGGGCCCCCTGCCCGGGCTGAGAAAAAGGGAAAACTTCCGCCCTGAGGGCTAACCAACCGGCAGCATGCCGAGGACTCTAGCACACGGCTGCCCTGCACTCAACCGTGGCCACCCCGCCGGCAGCCTCACGTGCCGCCATCCTTGCCGAGATCTGGGGTGCATGAAGGCCGCCTGCCGCCATCAGGTCCCGGAGAGAAGGCTCCGGATGCCGGACAACCGGGAGACTCCGAGCAGTCCCTCCAGAACCGGCCCTGTCAGCAGAGACAGACAGCGGCAAAATGGCTTCTGAAATGTCTACGCATGATGCCATTAAATGTATACATATTGATAACTTAAACATATAGCTGAACACGAGGGTCGCAAGTTCCTGGCGGGGGGCCGCGGGGTCCTGGCGAGAGGGGACGCGGGGTCCTGGCGAGAGGGGACGCGGGGTCCTGGCGAGAGGGGACGCGGGGTCCTGGCGAGAGGGGACGCGGGGTCCTGGCGAGAGGGGCTATGGAGTTCCGGCAGACGGCTGGCTATCAGGAAGATCGGAACCCAAGGAAACTGGCAGGCGCTCGGCCCGGCTAAAAGGGCGACTGAGGCGCCAGATACTTGCCGCCGCCAGTCTCGGTATCCGTAAGTGCAGACGATACAGACGCGATCCCAGCAGGGAGCCCGGAAGATCTCACGAGCCCTTCGCTCAAGTAGAGAGCCTCGTAGGTGACTGCCTTCCTCCCGAGGAGAGTGGCCTGTGCCGAAACCCCCGCGTTCAGGAGCACCCTGGAGCAACGCAAATCCGCAGGCAGCTCGCGCCCGTAGGACTTGGTCCCCAGGCGGCCGTCGTAGCTCAGGACGAAGTCCGCGCCCCGGCGGTTCAGGGCCCTGAGGGCGTCGCAGAGTTCCTGGAAGCCCACCCCGCAGAGGTAGCGCCTGTCGCCGGTCCCGCCGGTCCCGCCGCTCACGCCCTGGTACGGCGGGTCCATGTAGACCAGCTCCCCTGGCCCGACACCCTCCAGGATCTCGCGGTAGTCGCGGGAGGAGAAGGATGCCCTGCCCTTCAGGAGCCCGGAGACCGCCCGGAGGTTCGAGAGCATGCTGCCGGGCGGCCTCCCGTTCCTGCGTCGGTCGGGGGACTGGTTGAAGAGCCCTTCCCGCGAGTACCTGACGGCCCCCTTGACGCAGCGGGCAAGGAGATACAGCGTTCTGGCGGGCGTCCGGCCCCCCGAGTTGAAGATCTCCCTCTCGTCCATGTAGTGGGAGACGTGCCCTTCCGGGTGGCCGAACTGGCCTTCCCACAGCAGCGCGTAGGCCGCGGCAAGGGCGTCTGGCTCCTCCACTGCGGCGCGAAGCATCTCGCAGAGATGGGCGTTTAAATCGTTCAGCAAGAAGCTTGCGGCTCTGCCGGACGCCGCCGCCGCCATGGAGACAGCCGCCGTGCCCGCGAAGGGCTCCACGAGCCTCGCGGCATTTTCGGGCAAGAACGCGAGTATCTTCGGTGCCAGCCGACGCTTGGAGCCCTGGTACTGGACGATATGCGGGACGTTAGCTCGAATAGAAAATTCCTCCCTCGCCAGACATTATAATCATTTGTTTAACTGCCCTGCAACGGAGACAACACGCGAACAGGCCGGAAAGGACCATGGCCAGGCTACGTGACTCCAATTGGGAGCATTCACCTAATCTGCAACATGCATACGCCTTCGCTGATCCCGCATACGGCTTCGAGGATCTCGCATACGCTTTCGCGGAACTGGGACCTAACACCTCCCCGATTGAGCGTAATCTGTCAGTTGAAGAGATGAGTTCGGGAAATAGGAGATGTCGCCATATCACATATGTAGTAAAACCGGGTGTGCCTTACACTTACATGAAGAAACCTCAGTCGGTAAAATTAATTGGACAGCAACTGCTGAGCTGACATGCGCTAAGTCACAAGCTCATTTTGATTGTCATAAATGCATGGCAACATTTTTGTTAACAATTTGACATTCCAAATTCAAAACAATTCTTAATTATAGGTAACTGTTCAGGTGCCCCTCCAACGAGGATCTGTTCGGAGGAAGAGAGCCCCAATGAGGAACCCTAGAAGTTGAAGAGTCAACAATGGATACTTCATGTGGAGGGGAAGAGTTTCTGATGAGGGCATTTTGCCTGGGAAGCTCCTCCTTTTGAGCTCCTCTAAGGGGGGCACCTGAACAGTTACAATTATAGTTACTGCTGAAAAACATAAGCAGTCGATATCACTAGTCTTTTCCCTGGCGACTGTTCCACGGATGGGGTGTCAAAGCGCAAAAAATTAATTCTTAATTCAAATATAAATTAAATTTTTAATTCTATTCTTTGTAATGTTAGGGATATTAGGTTAATATTTAAAAATAACTAACTAATCTCTTGTCAAAATTATCTGATTGAAGGCTTTGTTCGTGTTTGCAATTTCATTTCTGTTGATTTTTTCTTGTTTTTAGCTCAAAAATCACTTGGCATATTCCCGTCTTTCTCACATTTCATTACCCCACATACCAAAAAATCATATCAACTACAAGATTATAAATTATCCCGAAGTCGAGATAATTGTAAGAACTAGCCAGAACTCCGAAACCTTGAAACCACGGCGTGAAGGGGCAACCTCCTCAACTGACGATGACCTTCCGTCGCCAAGCGGTACGGAACTCGCACGGCACGTCAGGCGGAGCCTCGGTTCAATCATGTCCCGTAAAGCCGACACCAGTATGCAGAATCCCTGCGTCCCGATGAGCATGCGTTCAGTCCGCATGCCGACTGTCCGGGACAGCCCCGCCTGTCCGGTAGCCTGCCGGATGCCAAATCTTCAGCGCCTCTTTCTGGTGAGTGGCACGAGTCCCAGCACGAGCGCGGCCTCCCGTCCTTCCCCGGCCGAGGGCGGGGAGCTCACACCGCCTGCGGGGGAAGTGTCACCCAGCGCGTTGCCTTTAATGGACGCCATGTCAAATTCATCCGGGAGGTTGCCGAACTCTTCGGCCTCTTGAGCCACCGTCCAGCCATCGCCGTCGGCAAGCTCCCAACGATCGAAGCCGTCAGGCAGGCACCCCCATTTGGCCGCCTCGTGCGCCACCGTCCGGCCCCGGCGATCAGCCAACTCCCACTTTTCGAAGCCTTCAGGTAGCCCCCCGGCTATCGGAGCGGCATGTGCCACGGTCAACCCCTCCTGGTCCGCCCACTCCCAGCCATCGAACCCGTCAGGCAGGCACCCACCCAACGCAGCGGCGTGGGCCACGGTCCAGCCCGTGCGGTCAGCCAGCTCCCAGCGGTCAAAGCCCTCGGGCAGCATGCCGTTCTCGGCCGCTTCGTGGGCCACTGTCCGGCCATTGAGGTCCGCAAGCTCCCAGCGGTCGAAGCCTTCGATGTACTCCGCGCTTCCGAACGCCGCGTGCGCTACGGTATACCCGCGTCCGTCAGCTATCTCCCAGCGGCTGAAGCCTTTGGGAAGACTGCCCGACATTGCCGCCGAATGATATACGGTCCAGCCATCATTGGTCGAAAGCAACCAGTCGTCGAATCCCTCGGGCAGACATCTCCCGCTGGCAGCGCAATGGGCCACCGTCAGGCCGTTCAGGGCGGCAAGCTTCCAGAGATCGAAGCCAGCGGGAAGGTGACCCATCTCGGCCGCATCATGGGCCACTGTCCCGCCGTTGCAGTCCGCGAGCGTCCACAGGCTGAAGCCGTCCGGAAGGAACCCTGACCGGGCAGCCATATGGGCGACGGTCGCGCCTTCCTGATTCGCCATATTCCAGCCTCCGAACCCTTCGGGCAACTTACCGCTCCCGGCGGCGGCGTGGGCCACGGTATTGCCGGAGGCATCGGAAAGCTCCCAGCGGTCGAAGCCTTCGGGGAGGAATCCGCCTTCGGCTGCATCGTGGTAGACGGTGCGACCATCGGCGTCCGCCATCTCCCACATGGCAAAGCCACGGGGGATAAGGCCGTTTCTTGCTGCCGCATGAGCCACGGTTTTCCCTTTTTTATCAGCCAGCTTCCACAGGCCGAAGCCTTCGGGAAGCCAGCCTTTCGTCGCCGATTCGTGGGCCACGGTCACCCCGTCGTCGTCAGCGAGCTCCCATAGGCTGAATCCTTCGGGGAGCCGACCATGCATGGCCGCGACATGGGCCACGGTTCGACCTCGGTCGGCAGAAAGCTCCCATCGGCTGAAGTCCTCGGGAAGCTTGCCGAATTCAGCCGCTATGTGGGCAACTGTATCCCCGTCATCGTCCGCGAGATCCCAGCGGCTGAAGCCCGCCGGAAGCGCGCTGAATTCAGCCGCTATGTGGGCCGCCGTGGAGCCGTGCCTGTCGATGATGTCCCACCGGCAGAACCCCTCCGGCAACGTGCCGCACTCGGCAGCCGCATGGGCTGGAGTTCGTCCGTTTTCGTCGGCCAAATCCCATTCGGGTGAGTCCAGCGGCAAAGTGGCGAGCCTCGCCATTGCAAGAGCCTCCTCCAGCCTGCGCCGGTAGTCGGGATCGCTCAGCTCGAGCAGCCGACGTTTGCTCAGCGGGCGCAGTTTGGGCATCATCATTGAAAAATTGAGCATTACCATAGCTGGTTCCTTTACGCGGCATTGACTTGCCGATGCTAGCCGACCCTCCGGACGCCAATCAGGCCTGTATCGTGGCTCTGTCCCGATACGGGGCTGATGTGCCCCCGCAATAGAAAATTGAAGGGCTGGTGATATTACCCGTTTAATTAAATGTCGGAATCTTCTTCCATGTTTTAGAACGAATCATGGCGAGGAGATGCCATGGCTGGTGTGTTTTCCACTCTTTAGGCCCATAGGCTGACAGCCAAAAT
>JAISFP010000007.1 GCA_031263525.1 Deltaproteobacteria bacterium
GCCGTCCGCGCCACGGAGGAAGGGCGTCCAGGCCCCGGAGGAAAGCCGTCATGCACCAGGAATGATGGAGCTCTTGGTCCTGCTGTAGGTTCCCCCGCTTTCGTCTGTGAACAGATACATGGCGTTTCATGGAGCCCCAGGCCCGTTCCGTCTCAGGGAGAGGACCGGGGGTTCTGAAGGCGGAACTCTCCGGTGCCGGCAGGGTCCCGGTCATTGGCAAGGCATGGGCAAGGCATGGGCAGGGCGAGGGCAGGACATGGGCAAGGGCAAGGGGAGGGCAGGGGAGGGCAGGGCAGGGCATGGGCATGGTCATGGGCAAGGGCAGGGCAGGGCATGGGCATGGGCAAGGGGAGGGCAGGCCATGGGCATGGGCAAGGGAGGGCAGGGCGAGGGCAACGCATGGAGAGAAGTGCTTCCGGAAGGTTTAGATTCAGGGGGGGCCGTCGAAGGCAGGGTTGGTAACCTGGCATCGGGGAGCCGGAGCTGCCTGTCGGAGTCGGGGGCCGGGGCTCGTGGCTCGCCGAGCCTGGGATTCAGGATTGTGGAACTCCAGGGAGGGGCCGGAGACAATCCGGGGGACGAGAGAGGCGAGAAGGAGGCATAGGAGGGGGCAAGCGCGGACGAAAACAGGCGTAAACGACGAGAATCAGCGAAATGAGAGGGGCGGTTATTTCATCCCAATGATGAGTTTATGAGCGCCGGTGCCTGGAGATGGTGTGCGGGGTGACAGGTGATGACGTCCGTAAGTGCCAGGAAAGGTCAGCAGGCGAATTTCCGGATCATTCCGTCATGAGCTTTGATGCAATCTTGAGCTGTCAAATGTTCACAGGGAGTGTCAGGTTCGAGCGAGCAGTTTCCGAGTCAAACGTTAACAGTTCTGATCAGCTTTCGAGACATTCGCCGTCAATTCGTTTGATGGATTTTCGAGACGTCGGCCTGCAATTTGCATAATCAGTATGGGGGCGATTCTTTTCAGTTTCGTGATATAACCCGTTAAATCAAATTTCGGAATTTTGTTATCAGTCCATGTGTGGAAATATCGGGCAAACCTCCAGTCCTGGTATTACGCTTCCGGATAAATATTAGAAAATGTTGAAATCTTTTCCCACATTGTGGGAGCGAGTCATGGCAAAGAGATGCCAGATCTGGGGTCTTGCACTGATTTCTCACACCTGGAACGATAGCCGAAATTTTAACATTTAACCTTACTCGTAATATCTACTAGCCATGATTCGTTGCTAAAATATAGAAGAAGCTTCCAACATCTGATGTAACGGGTAATATCTAAGTTCTTAGAGATGATGTTTCAAGGATATATTTGTCACTATTTTTTGAACATAAAGCTATACGAGTTAAAATCAGGCTTTCAGAATTGAATTCAATGTCATCATGGAAGTTGAGAATGCACATACAAGTTGAGGATGAACCTGCAATGATGCTCATCCAAGTTAAAAAAATTTTAAAATCTAATCAATTGTTTGCCTGTATGCCAATTATTTGTATATAATTATATTGTCAAATATTAAGATGCCTGACATTGCAAACTGGTGATTATAAAATTTTATTTGTATCTGTTCACGGGAAGGTTGCCTTGGAAACTCTGTGAGACCGAACTGGAAACGCAAGATGGCCGCTCCGGCCATTGAGGAAGGCTTCCGTATAACCTAATGATGACCACCCAGCATTAGAAATGTAGATGATCTGTGTCCAGCTGTAGTTTCCCCTGCTTTAGTCCGTGAACAGATACTTTTATTTTAATGTTTAAAAATGTTTGAGAATTGAAAAAAATATTTTCAGTGTATGGCCAAATCTTGCGGAACTGAATCCGCCGAAATGTGACATGCTGGCGGCCCTATGACGACATGGCACGCGAATTCGTGGGAATTGCGGTTCCGGATCCTGTCCGGCGTCTTGAAACGGGACCGGCCGCCGGCACTCCGCAAGGGGATCCCGTCCCGTGCGCCGGCCCGGCCAGCCCGGACCGGGACATCACGGGCGGAGCTTCTTGGGGTCTATCCCGAACTTGCTGAGGCGGTAGGCGAGGAGCTGGCGGGAGATGCCGAGGCCCCTGGCCGTCCGGGAGACGTTCCCCCTGTTCTCCTCTATGGCCCTGCGGAGGTCGGCCTCCTCCTTCTGGAGGCGCGTCAGGAGCCTCTCCTCGCCTGGGTCTGGCTTCGGGGCGTCGCGGGGGAACGGGAAAGCCTGCGGCGGAGGCGAGGGCGGAACCATGCCCTCCAGGCCCTCGGGCATGGCCGAGTCCGGTCCGGGTTCAGGGGGGCAGGACAGCGCGTAGAGGTAGTGCTCGTGGACGTGCTCCAGGCCTATCACGAGCTCGTCCTTGACCTGGGCGAGCGAGCCGGCCAGCATGTGCTCCAGCTCCCTCACGTTACCTGGCCAGGAGTACTTCCTCATGACCTCCCAGAGGGCGGGATCAATTTTGATCGCCTGCTTGCCCAGGAGGTTGTTGTACTTGTTCAGGAAGTAGTCGGTGAGCAGCCCGAGGTCGTCCAGGCGCTTCCGCAGGGGCGGGATGTTCACCAGCACCACCGCCACCCTGTAGAAGAGGTCCGGACGGAGCCGCCCGGAGCTCAGGGCCTCGTTGGGGGAGGAGCCGATGGACACGACGAGCTTCAGGTCCAGCTCGGTGGGCACGGAGGAGCCAACCCGGAAGGCCTTCATCTCCTGGATGGTCCGGAGAAGCTTGGGCTGGAGCTCCAGGGGCATGGAGTCCAGCTCGTCCAGGTAGAGGGTCCCGCCGTTGGCCTCGGCGAGCAGGCCGGGGCGGTCTATGGCCCCGGTGAAGCTCCCCCGTGTGGTACCGAAGAGGAGCCCCTCCAGGAGGTTGGCCGGGATGGCGGCGCAGTTCAGGGCGAGATACGGCTTCCCCCTGCGGGGGGATGCCTGGTGCGTGAGCTTGGCCAGGAGCTCCTTCCCGGAGCCCGTCTCCCCCGAGATGAGGACCGGGAACGCGTTCGCGGCGTTGGACTTGACCCTGAACACCGCCTTCAGGAACTCCGGGTTCTGGCCCACGATGTTCGAGGCGGGCATCCTTATGGGGACCAGGCCGGGCCACTGGACGGCGGGGTTCTTGTAGGCCCGGGCCTGGCTGAACTCGCCCAGGAGGGGCTGGGTGAAGCACAGCGCGCCCTTCACCTCGCTCCCGGTTCGGACCGGGTAGACCCAGTAGGCCGCGTTCACCACCCGCCCCTTGAAGTTTCTGTAGGGGTATATGTAGCCCAGGATGGGTTGCCCGGTCTTCTGGCAGATCTCCATAACGTTGGGGCCGTTTATGGGGGCCAGGGCCTCGTACTCTCGGCGGCCGAGCATCTCGTCGACCTCGATGCCGTCTATCTTGGAATGGGCGTCGTTGTAGTAGACGACACGTCCGGAGGTGTCGGTCATGATGACGCCGAGGGGGAAGTGGTCGAACATCTCCTTCAGCGACTCCTGGCTGAAGGAGAGCGACTCGGGGAAGTCCGCGAGGTCCTGTCCGGAATCCTTGGAGAAGATATAGGGCATGAGATCCCCCTTTTGAATGACTTTAATGCGTTCGGTCCCCGTTTGTCAATCTCTGTCGCGTGAGGCGCGAGCGGGCGGGCGTCTTTCCGGAATCTCTTCGCGGCGCACGTTTCATGAACGGGGGCGGCTGGCAGTTCTGAAGGAAGAAGACGTGTGGCGCGTGATGTGGGCGGAGGACGGAACGTGGTCTTCAGCGGGTTCAGGGCAGGGCAAGGCGTGCATGACTCGTCGGGCACCGTATGACGGATTATCGCGACGATTCAGGACTTAAACAATTTTTATCTTGCACGTCTAGAAAGATCTTGTTCCATAAGGGTTATGCTTCAATGTTTGCCATAAAATTTTAAGAAATGTTAGAATATATAAATATTTCTTCTCAGTACCCAGTTCCGCAAGGCATTCAGGTTGACGGGGTCTCATCGTGCGCCAGTCTCGGCAGATCGCTGTAACGGTTGCAGCAGTCGTTTGCGCGCGTGTCTGAATTCGAGCGGCGCGGGAACTCCACGGCATCGGCGATATGTTCCGCGCGGTCCCTGCACGTGTCCAGACGGAACATCACGATGCCTGCGGGAAACTCTTCGAGTCTGGATCCCGGATCCTCCTTGCAGCACAGGGACTTTCTCTTTATTACCCGTTTAATTAAATGTCGGAATCTTCTTCCATATTTTAGTAGCGAATCATAATGCGAAGATACCAGGACTGGAGGTTATACCGACATTTCCACCCCTGGGCTGATAGCTAAAATCCGACATTTGATTAAACGGGTAATAAATGAACGTTGTCGGCGAAGTCCTCCATGGATGTCTACTGGCCGCGTGGCGCGTTACGTCCTGCATGGCCGTCAAGTGTTTGGGCAAATGATGCCTCCCGGACATGGGCGGGGGCAATCGCCCGTCCCCGGCAACGGCTGTGGCCCGTCCCCGGCAACGGCAGTGGCCCGTCCCCGGCAACGGCTGTGGCCCGTCCCCGGCAACGGCTGTCTCCCGTCCCCGGCAACGGCTGTCTCCCGTCCCCAGGCAACGGCTGTCTCCCGGCCACTGCCCCGGCCTGGCGGCGGGTCCCCGACGGCGCCGTCCGTCTTCCCGGCTAGACCTTCCAGCCCCGCCCGCGCCCAGGCTCGGAGTCCGGGGTCAGGCCATGTCTCCGGGGACCGAACCGGAAGCGGATCCTTTAGAGCATGGCAATTTTATGCTCAAAGTCCAGTTGTCATAGCGAAGTTGACATCTGTGGGCCATGAACGGAACACCAGTCCCCGGCACTGCGGGCAGGGTCGGCCCTCTGTCCGGACCGGTTGACGGCATGTGTCTGCCGCGGAACGGCGGAGTCGGAAATCGGACAGGCATTCTCAGAGCCCTTGCTTTCTTGCCAGCCTCTTCCGTACCACTCCTGTAGCCTTGTCCTCATCCCCATGTTCAGTCCTGCCTTCCCAGGACCGCCGTCTCTCGTGAGCTCCAGCTTCCTCTGTCCGTCTTCGTTCCCGCGTGCCCAGGCTCCCTCATGGCCGACCCTTTACCTTTGGTTTCAGTTCTGTCCGCTGCATCATGTGTTCAGTTCCTCGAACGGCACAGCCGCCCTCTGAAGGCCGGACCGGCCTGCCGAGCGGGGAGAGAGCGCAAGTTCGGGTGATTATCCTGTCCCGGCTGTGCTACGATGTCGGTAGGGGGGCCGCGTCGGCTCCCAGCGGCCACGGGACGGGCCATGTCCGGTGACCGGCCGTAACGGCTCATGGCCTTCGCGGGAGTCAGGAACCAGTGTTCAGCCATTCCGAGATTGCGGCGTCCGGAACCGGGGGTCCGGTTTTCCGTCCCGCACCCCGCGGGGCTTCCCAGTGACCGGGCCCATGAGAGGCTGCGCCCTCTGCGGAAGGCGATGCGGCGCCGTGCGCGGCCGCGGAGAGAAGGGCGCATGCGGGGCGGCCGGCGAGATGCTGGTCGCCCAGGCGCTGATCCACCCCGGAGAGGAGCCGCCGCTGACCGGCCCGGCACCGGGCGGTTCCGGGGCCATATTCTTTTCCGGATGCTGCCTGGGTTGCGTTTTCTGCCAGAACTACCAGATATCCCAGTCTCCCGGGTCCGGGGAGCCGGTCTCCCAGAGCCAGCTGGTGGACATCATGTTCCGCCTGAAGGACCGGGGCGCGGTGAACATCAACCTCGTCTCGCCCACGCCCTACGTCCTGAAGCTCGCGCCTGCCGTCGCCCGTGCCAGGAGCCGGGGGCTGGGACTGCCGATCGTCTACAACACCGGCGGCTACGACTCCCCCGAGGCCCTGGCCGTGATGGAAGGGCTGGTGGACATCTACCTGCCGGACGCGAAGCTTGCCCCGCCGCCGGGCGACTCTCCGGGAGACCCGGACGGCCGCTCCATGAGGCTCCTGGGCGTGGGCGACTACGTCTGGGTCAACCGCTCGGCACTGGTGGAGATGAACAGGCAGGTGGGGGAGTTCACGATAGGCGAGGACGGCCTGGCGACAAAGGGCATGCTCGTGAGGCACCTGGTCCTCCCGGACGATCTCGCGCGGACCACACTCCTTCTGCCCTGGCTCAGGGAGACCTTCGGGACCGGGGTCTACCTGTCGGTCATGAACCAGTATTTCCCCTCGCACATGGTGAAGGTGGGACACAACACGCAGTTCCGCGACTGGCCTGGCCTGGGCAGGCCGCTCAGCGAGTTCGAGTACGACGGGGTCGTCAGGCAGATGATGGAGCTGGGCTTCGACAACGCCTTCGTCCAGGAGACGGGTGCCTCTGAGCTCCTCAGGCCGGACTTCAGCAAGCCCGACGCGTTCAACTGACCGCAGGGCCACGCGCATGCCGGTTGTCCCGAGATCTCCCGGAATGAATCGGAATTAATCGGAAAGAATCGGAAAGAAGGAAAATGTTGTGAAATGAGGCGAAATGACATGACAAGTGCGGCATGCCTGGCCGCCATGCCCGGTTAAATGGGGTATGCGTTCTGCGTCATGCTACGTGCAGCATGGTTTTTTTGCTCAACTCCGGTTCAGGCAGCCATTTCTCGCCATATACTTTATGCTATATGCTATATGCTAAGTTTCATGCTCCGCACGGTTCGTTTTCCACGACATTCTTCCTTCTCCCTGCTCCGTGCGATATGCAACACGCAGCGTGCTGCACGGAGACATGAACGGTTTGGCATCTGAAACGGAAGGACGGACATCCTGGACGTCGCCAGCAGTCCGGAACGAAATCTTGTCTGCGCAAAACGCTTTCGTTATCGCGTAGAGGGTATGAGACGTGCCTCGTGCAAAAAAGGCCCCGGCCCCGCTCCCGGAACGCCGGGTGAGGGGACGGGGCCGTGTTTCGCGCTCCTGGCTTCGGTTCTGGCAGGGCTCACCGCGAATTTCTTTGTCCGCAGGTTACGCCTGTGCCGTTTCCGTCGACAGCGCCTGCACCGCATCCGGGGCAGCGCCGGCACCGCATCCGGGGCAGCGCTGGCTCCCTGTCCGGCATCTGTTCCGGAGCGCCGTCCCTACCTGCCGCCCTGTCCGCCGGCCTCCATCCGGTCGAAGAACTTCTTCACGTCGGCGATGTTCCGGACGACCTTCCCGCTCCGGAAGTGATCGAGGAATCTCTTGCAGTAGCCCTGGGTGCAGAGCCGGCTGTCCAGGACCGCCATGAGGCCCCAGTCGGAGGAGGACCTCAGGAGCCGGCCCAGGCCCTGCATGAGCTTTATCTCCATCTCGGGGACGGAGAGCTCCATGAAGGGGTTCCGGCCCTCCCGCCTCGCGGCGGCCTCCCTGGCCCGGAACAGGGGCTCGCTCGGGACCGGGAAGGGGAGCTTGTCGATGATGACCGCGGACAGGCTCTCGCCGGGCACGTCCACCCCCTGCCAGAAGCTCATGGTGGCCATGAGGACGGAGTGGACGTCGCTGCGGAAGGTCTCCAGGAGGGCCGCGCGGGGCGCCTCGCCCTGCTTCATGATCCTGTAGGGGAGCCCCATCTCCCGGATCCTCGCGCAGACATGGTCCATCTGCCTCCTCGCGGTGAAGAGCGCGAGCGCCCTGCCCCGGGTCACCCCGAGGATGGCCGCGATCTCCTCCGCCAGCGCCTCCCTGAACGCCCCGTTCGATCTGCTGCGGTCCAGGGCCGGCATGGAGTCGGGGACGTACAGGCGGGTGCGGCCCTCGTAGTCGAATGGGGAGTCCAGGACCAGAGCCCTCGAGTCGCGGGAGATGCCGAGTCTCTCCCTGAAGAGCCTCAGGGTCCTCTCCCCGCCGTGGCCCATGACTGCCATGGTGGCCGAGGTGAGGAGCACCGTCCTCCCCGGGGCGAAGAGGGTGTCCCTCAGGTACGGGGCCACGTCCACGGGCATGGCGGAGACTGTCACGTCGTCCGCCTCTCGCCGCAGCGTGCACACGAAGCCGGGTCCTGGCGGGGAGGAGACGAAGCGGGCTGTCTCAGCGGCGTCCCTGAGCTTCCGGGAAAGGGGCATGTACGCCTCGTGGTCCGGGGGGAAGAGCCGGGAGGCCCGGCCCTCCAGCGCCGTCACCCCGGAGTGCAGGAGCCCGAGCGCGGCCTTCGCCTCCTTACTGTCCCGGGGCCAGCGCTCCTCCGGCACGCTCTCGTCGGGCCAGAGGGCCTCGTCCTCGCAGAACTCCTCGTCCCGCCCGGTGGAGCACCTGCCGAGCGAGGCGATGAGCCGGGAAGCGGACTCCTCCAGGCTCCCGGCCTCGGCCGCGAGCGATCGGACGAGGCTTCTCGTCTCCTTGCCGGCGGCGAGCCCTTCCGCCTTGGGGGACTTCTGGCACCTGGCGAGCGTCTTCGTGAGGGCCCCGCAGGCGTCCAGGATGTCCCTGAAGGAGACGGTCCGGGAGAAGCAGCTCACCGCCGTCCCCTCCAGGAGGTGCGCCTCGTCCAGCACTGCCGCCTCCCAGGCCGGGAGGATCGGGGACGAGCCCTCCGGGAGCGCCATGTCGCTCATGAGGATGTGGTGGTTCACCAGCACGATGTCGGACTCGGCGGCCCTGGCCCGGGCGCGCTGCAGGAAGCAGCGGTCCCGGTGGACGCACTTCCTGCCCAGGCAGCTTTCCCTGGAGGCGGAGAGCGTGCCGAAGGTCCGCTCGGCGCCGAGGCGGCGGGGGAGCTCTGAAACCTCCCCGGTGGAGGTGGTCTCCAGCCACTCCCTGAGCTCTACGGACAGCGTGGCGGGCCTGCCGCCCTCCGGCGCGCGCGTCCCTGCGGAGGCGAGGCAGGCGCAGCGCTTCAGGCAGGCGTAGCTCTCGCGGCCCTTCAGTACCGTCGAGGTGAAGGGGATGTCGAAGCGTTCCCGGATGAACTCCAGGTCCTTTCGGGCTATCTGGTCCTGGAGGTTCTTCATGCCCGTGGAGACTATGGTCTTCTTGCCGGAGATGACGGCCGGGAGGAGGTAGGCCAGGGTCTTGCCGGTCCCGGTGCCTGCCTCGATGATGCATACGCCGGGCCTGGAGAAGGCGGCGAGCGTCTCCCTGAACATCGCCTGCTGGGCGGCTCTGGGGCGGAAGTCGGCCCACTGCCCGGCCAGGGCTCCGTTTCCGGCGAGGACGTAGTCGAGGTCGCGGGGGTTGGGGGGGATGTTGCGGGGAATGGATATGCGGAGAGGGCGCTGCGGCCCGGCTGAACTGTACATGTGGAGACCTGGAAAGGCGCTCTCGGGCGCGGAGGGGAGCCGGCGGGACCTGGGCCCCGGGTACGGCTGGAGGTAAAGAGGCTTTGAGGTGGATGCTTGCATGGGGTCCGGTCCGCCGGTCCCACGGGGGGGGGCCGGCTTCCGGAAGTGTCGGGGGTTACCAGCAGTTCGCGGCCCGGTCAGGAGGGTACGGGGGCTTTGGGTGTCGGCATTGCTGACGTTGAATGCCCGTGAATAAGGCGCGGGAGCAGTTGCTGGGCTGTGTCCGGGGCTGCGGGGCCGGCATCGCCGGCGTAGACGGTCCGGGAATCGGGTGAAGGAGCGTAAGGCTGAAAGGGGTACCTGCCTTACTTCAGGGGAGGAGTCGACATGATGTTGGAGTATCAAGGCCGGGAGTCGACAGAAGGGGGATAGTGTCAAGGGGGTGGAATCACATGGATCTCATAGTGAGCAATACGCTTGATTCCACTAGATGGATAGATTGATAGGATCAACTAAATTTATAAATAGTATTTCAAAGTAAATTATACAGATTTGAATGATATAATATATCTTATAACGATCTAAAATTAATATTATAAGCATAAAATAATTTTAAGATAAGAATTTTGATAAATTAAGATTTTAAGATCCATTAAGATGCATAATTTGCTTGTTTAAGGAATTAAAAATCTCTAAAAAAGCAATGATGAATATTTTGAATCACAATAAAATATCATATAAACATTTTGATATTACTTTATGCATACTAAAGTTTTTATATTAATAAATATAGTGGTTTTATGTTATAATGTCCTGGACCTGCCTGGTCATACTTGCGGGCATACAGTGGACTGGCTGTGCCAGTGCCCTCCCGAAATTGGACTGCAAGATTATGAGTCACTCCTCAGAGAAAAGCAAGCTGGAAGGTGGGGCCGTCCGGATATAGCTACGGAGCCTCAAAATGAGAATCTGGATAACTGTTGGTATCTGTTCACTGACGAAAGAGGGGGAACCTACGTATCTGTTCACGGACGAAAGCGGGGGAAACTACGGCAAGACCCAGCTCTTCCACATTCCTGGTGCAGGACGGCTTTCCTCCGGCCCTGGGCGGCTTTCCTCCG
>JAISFP010000044.1 GCA_031263525.1 Deltaproteobacteria bacterium
AGGACGTCTCCTTCACGTACTCGAAGATCACCTGGACCTACAACGACGGGAACATCGAGTACACCGACGACTGGAAGGCCTAGGGTCCGGGCTGGCCGGCGCGGGCGAGGAGCTTCGGCTTTCAGCCCGCGCCTTCAGCCGGCCGGTTTCCTGCCCGGCCTTCCGGCAGGGCGCCCCCCCGGCGGGGGAGCCGGGACGCCTGGACGAGAGAGTTCGTCAAGGCGTACGGGAAGGTCGCGTCCGACGGCGGTTCCTGAAGAGCGGTCGGAAGACCGAAGGCATCTGACTGCCGGCAGCGCCGGACGGACAGCGCCTGCTTCCTGGCACTGCGGGCGGCGCCGGCTTCGGAGCACTGCGGGCAACGCCTGTTTTGCAGACATCTGACACGGCACGGGCATCGGCCTGGCAGGCCGGCGTCAGAACGGACTCCGTAACATCAACCCTCGACCCGCGCGTCCGCTCACTCCGGTGCCGGGCCGGCAAGAGGCCTGAAAGGGGCCACGGCCCGGGGCGGCGCCCCGAGGCCGGAACCTAGGCGGAACAGAGATGGCGCTAACGGCATACTTGAAGGTCACTGGCAAGTCGCAGGGCGAGATCAAGGGGGACTGCCCCCAGGGAGGGGACAAGAAGGACAGGATCATCCTCTACGCGGTCGACCACGCCGTCGAGATCCCCCGCGACACCCACACCGGCCTCCCCACCGGCCAGAGGATCCACAAGCCCCTCACGGTCACCAAGCACAAGGACCAGTCGAGCCCGCTCCTTTTCAGGGCCTGCAGCACCGGCGAGAACGTTGACCTGGAGCTCGACTACTACCGGATCAAGCCGGACGGGACCGAGGAGAAGTACTTCACCGTCAAGGTGGAGGAGGGCATAGTGGTGGACATGAGGGAGAACACCCCGCTCACCTTCATCCCCGAGAACAAGCCCTACTCCGACATGGAGGAGGTGAGCTTCACCTACTCGAAGATCACCTGGACCTACAACGACGGCAACGTCGAGTTCACCGACGACTGGAAGGCCTAGGCCTCGCGGGGACAAAGGCGGAGGCGCCCGGGGCGCCTCCGCCCGTCCTCGCTCCGTTTCCGCGGGCTGGGGCCGACTGTTCGGGCCTGGCTCCTGCTGTCAGGCTTCCTCCTGACCGACCGAA
This sequence comes from Deltaproteobacteria bacterium, assembly GCA_031263525.1. GTDB lineage: Bacteria > Desulfobacterota > Desulfarculia > Adiutricales > Adiutricaceae > JAIRZX01. The sequence continues at coordinate 1,151 of JAISFP010000044.1, forward strand.
GGGGATTTTTCAGTTTCCGGGCGGGCTTTTCAGACTCGGGCCGGTGATTCTTCCGGTTTGGGTCCGGAGTCCTCGTGCCTGCAGTGAAACTTCGTTGGTTCAATCGTGGGATCTTCCCCGTGCCGGCCTGGGATTTCCCGGTTCCGGGCGGGATTTTTGTTTGCTGTCTGGCGCGGGGGGAAGGACCTGAAGGCGGAGGAGCGAAAGGAAGGCGTCCCGGGGAGGGAGTCGCGGGAATCTTTGAGCATGTCCATCCACCGCCTGGCATGGTCTTGGCGTATCATGGGGATCTGAAAGGGGTTTCACGGCTCGAAGTTTTGGCTCCTGTTTCTGCGTGTCATGAATTTCAGTCTTTTCATATTGACCGCCCATTAAAATGTCGGATACTTCTTGCATATTTCGTAGCGAGACATGGCAGTTAGATATCAGATTTAGTGTTCTCCCGCCCTTTTCGCCTCTGGAATGACAGCCAGATTCCGACATTGAAATGGACGAGTAATTGCTTAGCACGGCATAATGATTTTATGCGCCACAATTTTTTTTTCTTCCAGACTGTGAGCCAGGAATTCATGATGTTTCCTGGTTTTTTTATAGTGAGATAAATTTTAACTATTGCGCTTCCGGATAAATATTATTAAATGTTGAAATCTTCTCCCACATTATGGGAGCAATGCATGGCAATGTGATGCCAGATATGGTATTAGCACTGGTTTTTCACCTCAGGACCGATAGCCAAAATTCTAACATTTGACTGAACTGGCAATATGTATCCGTTCACTGACGAAAGCAGGCGAGACTATGTCAAAGGCCATCTCCATATAGGTCATCCTTAAGATTTGGTCTCGGAATTCCTCGGAGCCCACGGCAGGCTTCCAGTTAAATTCACGCAGTCACTGACTTCAGGCTGCTCCCGGTTTCCGCCTTAGGGAGATGCAAGTCTGAAATCAGGTGATATATTTTTGTAACTGTTCAGGCACCCCTCTATTGAGGTCCTTCCAGGAGGAAGAAAGCCCTGATGAGGAACCCTGGAAGTTGAAGAGTCAGCAATTGACACTTCATGTAGAGGGGAATAGTTTCTGCAGAGGGCATTTTTGTCGGAAAGATCCCACAGTTGAGTTCCCCTTGGCGGGGCACCTGATCAGTTGCTATTTTTTTAAGTTATGCAATGAAGTGTCTTTGGGGTGCCAACTGACTTCAGACTGGGTGCCAACTGAACCTGGCCGGGAAGATCCGGAGATGCCGGCGCGCTCCTGCCGTGCCTGGACTGGCGAGCAGCCGCCTGGATGGCACGCGGGTTGCATGACCGGCTCCCGGCCTGTGACATCTCGCGAGGAGAGGCTTCCGGGACGGCTTGTGCGGTGACAACGGTCCGGAAGCCTCGGGTTACGGCAGGGCACGGGGACGAGAAAGGCCCGGGCTCCTGCAGGGCACGGGGTCGAGAAAGACCCTGGTTCCGGAAAGGCGCGGCGGCGACGAGGGCCCGGGTTCCGGAAAGGCGCGGCGGCGAGGAGGGCCCGGGTTCCGGAAAGGCGCGGGGACGAGGACGTCTCGGGTTCCGGGACGGCTGGTGGCTGACCGAAGACGGAGGGTTCGGCGGGTCCGGGCAGCCGGGCAAGAGGATTGAGCGGGGCCTGCAGAGGCCACGGGACGAGGAAGGCGCGGGGCTCCCCGGACTGTCCGGGGCAGGCGGACGCGGGAGAACGAAGGCGCGGCCGGCAGACGGGCCAGCTCACGGTCCAGGCCGCCAGGGAGCGCCCCGGGAGGGGCGGGAGGGGGAAAGCAGAAGATGGCCGCACAGAACCAGACGACATACACGCTGAAACTGAACGCGCAGCCTGACCTGGAGCTGACCGTCCTCAGGTTCAGGGGGAAGGCGGAACTCAACGCCCTCTACGAGATAGAGGTGACGGCGCTCGCGAGGACGGCGGACCTGAAGGGGAAGGAGCCCAGGGACTTCTTCGCCGGGGAGGCGACCTTCGTCATGAAGGACGAGTCCCGCGAGCCGGCCCGCGATGCGGCTCCCGGCGCCCAGGCCTGGAAGGCCGCCTGGCACGGGGTCACGACCGGGTTCAGGAAGACGGGGCTGGCGGGGGAGTGGACCGTCATGGAGTTCACCCTGGAGCCCGGGCTCTCCGTTCTCAGGGGCCAGATCCAGAACCGCATACACCTGGACGCGTCCAGCTGCGACATAGTGCGCGACAGCCTGGTCTTCGGGGGCGTGGCGCCGGACGCCTTCCGCTTCGTGTTCGACCGTTCGGCCTACCCGAAGAGGGATTTCGTCTTCCAGCACGAGGAGGACCTGGAGTCCTTCGTGATGAGGACCCTCGAGAGGGAGGGCATCGGGCTCAGCTTCGACCAGACCGGAGACCGGGACATGGCGGTCTTCACGGACGCGAACTCCCAGTTCCAGCCGCTTGTTGACGGTGCCGGGGAGATAAGGGTCGTCGCCTCCGACGTCTCGGGCTTGGGCTCGGGCGACTCGAGGCCCCAGATCTTCGGCATGAGGAGCGTCGCGCGGGTCCCCAAGGCAAGCGTGAGGCTCAAGGACTACAACTGGCAGAATCCCAACCGCCCCCTGGAGGTCAGGCTCCCCGTGGCCTCCTGGGGACGGGGCGAGATATACCTCTACGGCGAGAACTTCGACACCGAGGGCGAGGGCAGGAGGCTCGCGGGCATCAGGCGCGACCAGGAGCTCTGGGCAGCGGAGGAGTTCCGCGCGATGAGCCGCATACCCGGGCTCATGCCCGGCCTCACGCTGGAGGTTACCGGCGCGGCCCAGGAGGGCTACGACGGGCGCTACCTCGTCTGCGCCGACGAGATGGAGGGGAGCCAGTCGGCCAGGGTGGCCGTCGGGCTGGGCCTGGAGATCGGCGGCACGGCCGGCGAAGAGGCCGGCGAGACGCTCCACAGGCTGACGCTCTCCCGGCTCTCGCAGCCCTACCGTCCGGCGAGGAGGACTCCTGTCCCTAAGATCGCTGGCCAGGTGACCGCCTGGATAGACGGCGAGGGTTCGGGCGACACGCCGGAGACCGACGTCTACGGGCGCTACAAGGTGCTCTTCCCCCTGGACGTCTCGGGCCGGGGGAACGGCAAGGCGAGCGGCTGGATCCGCATGGCCCAGCCTTACACCGGCGCGGGCTACGGCCAGAACTTCCCCCTCACCCCCGGCACGGAGGTGCTCATAGCCTTCGTGGACGGGAACCCGGACCGCCCCGTCATAACCGGCTCCGTCGCGAACGCCGAGACGGGCTCGGTCGTGAACTCCTCCGTCCCCAACGCCGCCGGCCTGGGCACCAAGGGCGGGGGCTCGCTCATGTTCAGAAACGATCCCGAAAAGCAGAACGTCACGCTTTCCGCAGGCTCCGACCGCGGGCACTTCACTCTCGCCTCGGGCTCTCCCACCACGGCTGCGGTGTTCGCTGACGTGGCCTCGGGCACCTTCACCGTCAACAACGTCACGAGCACCTTCTCGTCCAGCAACGCGGCCGGCTACCAGTACTCGATAAACACCAGCGACGACATGATGCGGCAGTGGACGCTCCTGATGGCCTCGATCCGGCAGGCCGCGGAGGTCGCGGTCGAGGGGGCGGCCCAGGCGGACATCTACAACAATGGCGAAGTCACGCGCGATAACGCGCTCATGGCCAACAACATCTCGGCCATCGTCGACTACGCCTGCGCCCCCTTCCAGTCGCTCGGGAACCTGATTGTCAGGCGCAAGTCGGCCCCCGTGCCGGACCCGAGGCTCCCGGACCCGAACCTGGTTTCCATAGTCGGGGACGACAAGGGCGCCAGGACAACCTGGCTAAGCAAGACCCCGTTCGACACCTTTAGCTGGGCGAGCTGGCTCACGGGCTTTCTTCTGCTGATGAAGCCGGTAAGGGACGCGTCCACCCTCGCCAGGAACGTCCACTCCTACGACAACCCGACCCCCGAAGAAAAGGCGGCACGGGACAAGCTGACCGAAAGCCAGAAGAAGGCCGCCCATGGCTTGGCCCTGACGACCGACATCAGCAAGGTTCTCGCCGACCTCATCACCCTTGGGGTCACGATGACGACCCTCAGGGGCCTCGCCGGCGCGGTTCCGGCCAAGGGCATCCTCATAAACAACAAGGACTCGTACGTGGACGTGCTGTCCAACTCCTGGGCTGGTGTCGCGGCCGGAGGCGGGCCCCTTTTGCTGGAGTCCAACGACCTGAGGGCCTCGGACGACATGCGATGCGCGGGCCTGGAGTTTGACCGGACCGCGATCCTGCCGTCCGTGCTGGCGGACGAGGCGACCGAGGCCGTCGGGAACGCCGCCCAGGCAGGTGCCGTGCTCCTCCATGGGAAGCTCGTGAGGACCTTCTGCGATGATTTGAGCCTACGCGCGAAGACGAGGGTCGTCGCGAAGTCGCCGGTCATTTCCCTCGTGACGGGCACGGATATCTACCCTGCCGCAGGCGCCATCTCCGGGCTCACCGCCCTGTCAAGCCGGAGAGTCGGCATAGACTATCAGTCCGGCATCTCGAAAGGAGTAGACATATTAGCCCAGGCGGCGGGGTCGAAAGTCCGAATCCAGACCAAGAACAGCAACGACCCCGTGAACGTCGTGAGCGGCGCGACCGTGACCGCCACCGCCAGGGAACTGGCGCTTACCAAGGACGGCGCGAAGCTCCGGAACGGCAACGACAACTACCTGGACCTCACGACGGCCAAGACGGAGCTCGCGGCAAGCGCTCAGCAGAAGATCACGATGCAGCAGTCCGGGGTGGTCGTCGACGCGGGGGCCGGCATACAGCTGGCCCTGGAAACGGCACAGGCCAAGCTGGCGCACACCCGGTCGGTGGAGATCACGGGGGCTACAGGCAAAATCACCCTTGCTGCCGACGGTGCCACGTTGGACGGCGCGACCATGACCAAAATAAAGGCCGCGCTGGTCCAAATTGCCCCCTGAGGCGTCTCGACCCCCTGTCAGCTCCGGGCCCGTTGGTGCCCGGAGGCGGGCGTGGCGCCGCTCACGGATTCCCCATTCGACCTCGCCACGGGCTCCCTGCCCCGTTCAGGGGGTCGGTCGTCCGGATTCGGCCTTTCCCTCCGGCAGGCCCCGGCAGGTCTTTTCCGGCCAGGCCCACCGGACACGGGCTTTTCCTGCGGCCAGCCCCGGCAGTGGCATTTCGGCCAGGCCGTCCGGACAGAGGCTGCAGCATCGCATAGCCCCGCCCGGGGTCTGCCTTCCTGTCAGTCCGAACATGGGCTGCCCCTGCGGGCCGACCCGGCAGGGTCCCGCCGTCCAGACCGTCAGGGCATGGGTTACTCCTCCGGCCAGCCCCGGCAGGGGCTTTTCGATCGGGCCTCCGGACACGGGCTTTCTCTCCGGCCAGCCCCGGCAGTGGCATTTCGGCCAGTCCGTCAGCACAGAGGCTGTCGCCTCGAACAGCGCCGCCCGGGGTCTGCCTTCCTGTCAGTCCGAACATGGGCTGCCACTGCGGGCTGACCCGGCAGGGTTCCGCCGTCCAGACCGTCGGGACATGGGTTGCACCTCCTGGCTCCCCCGGCAGGTTCCTTCCATCCGGTCCGTCCTGACATGGGCTGCCCCTCCGGCCAGCCTGACCGGGGCCTTTCGTCCAGACATGCCCCTCCGGCCAGCCCGACCGGGGCCATCCGTCCAGACATGCCCCTCCGGCCACCCCGTCCGGGGCCATCCGTCCAGACAAGGGTTACCCCAACGGCCAGCCCGACCGGGGCCTTCCGTCCAGACAAGGGTTACCCCTCCGGCCAGCCCGACCGGGGCCGCCTCGCGCGGGGCTCTCGCGCGGCTGCCAGGCAGGAGTCCGGACTGCCCTTTCCCCGCCCCCGCGTACCGCCTCAGGACCGCGCTGTTCCCCGACACCCAGCCCCCGCCCGGGGCCGGGCCCGGTCCGGACGAGCTCAGGAGTGCCCTTGCCGCGGCAGAGCTTGACGGTGCCGGGTCCCGCGAGGCGCTGGCTATCCGGTCGCGCCTGGGAGAGGCCGTCGAGGACGCGGAGGCGTGGGCCACTGCCTCCGTCACGACACTTGTTTACGATCCTCCCGGCACAGTCCGGGACTCGCGGCATCCCGAAGATTCCGGGGATGCAGGGGATTCCGGGGATGCCGCCGCCGCACCGGAGGCCAGCGCGGCCGGCGCCCGGGGCGAGGAGTCCGCGGAGGAACTCCCGCGCTCGGCGTCCGAGGGCCGGGAAGCCCTCCTGGGCCTGACGCACACCGAATCCCCGGACGCCCTCGAGCGGCTCGCTCGCCCCCTCGCCGGCGGCTCCGGTCCCGGGATGCCCCCCCTGTCTTTCCAAGGCGAGTTCCCCTTGCCCGCCAGGTGGTACGAGGCTGGGCAGATGTTCATGGCGGCGGTGGCCAGAGCCGAGGCAGGGGCCGGCGCGGGGGAAGGGGCGGCCGCCGCCCGCCCGCAGGGAGGGGCGCCCTCCGGACTACCCCCAGAACTACGCCAGGATCCTGGCACACCTCCGCGGCTCGGGGGACGGGAAGGCCCTCGCGGTCGCGGCCGCCGCCACAGGGTGCGCCGCCTTCCGGCACGTCACCCGGTACGAGGCGACCTTCTTCACGGAGGCGGTGAAGAAGGCCGCTGATGTCCCGTGCCCGGGCCATCCGACCTCAGTCAGGTTCTGATTTGCCTCGGCCAGATCTTGCGGTTCGTAAAAGAAGACTGACAGTCCCGCCGATTCCATCAGCAATCGGCCGACGCGCTGGCGAGGATGACCGGCGCCCCGGCCACCGATCTTGTCACGGCCTCTGTCTGCCAGATGCGGCACAGGATCATCGAGGAAGACAGCACACCCGGCCTGGCCGACTGCGTCGAGGCCCTGGAGGCCGTGGAGGAGGCTGAACCCGGCGTCGCCGGCGTCGCCGGGGCCCCGGGGGCCGCCCCTTCCCGCGCCCTCCCGCCCGTCCGGGCCGGACGCGACCGGTAGCCGGCGAGACACTGACTGGCCGAACTGCTCTTCCGGCTGGACGACCGCCGTTCCGCCGCGAACGTCCTCGCCCCATTCCTGGACTCCCTCCCGCGTCTTCCGGAGGACGGCGGAAGCACGGGCAGGTGGACATGGCCCCCGTGTCTGACCGGAAGCACCCTGCCTGTCGCGGGCGAGACGGAGTTGCGGCACGCAGACGACGCCCGCGCCGAGGCGTTCCTCCGCCGTTCCCTGGAAGTCCTGGATCGGGACCTGGCTGGGCCAGCCTTCCTGATGTCAACGGTGAGCGCGATCTGGTCAATTCTCGAGAGCCGCGGGGACGGGGAACCCCTCCGCGAGGCGGCGCGGCTCTCGGAGAGGGAGGCCGAGCTGCTTTTCGGCACGGAATGCACGGACTTGCCCTACGCCATCGAGGCCCTCCTCCCGGCCGCGCGCCACCACGAGCGCTCGCGAGACGCGGAAGCGGCGCTCGGGCTCCACCGGAGAGTCCTGGCCGCGAGGAAGAGCCTCCCGGAACCCATGGCCCGGAAGACGCGGGAGTCGCGGGAAGAGATCAGGCGGATCGAGTGGAGAAGGCCATAGGTTCGGGCCAAAATTCCCCCGGAACCAGTCAGGCCCGGCCCACGCCCGCCCGGCCGCGCCCGGCGCTTCACATTTTCCCGTCTGTCCGTCTTACCCGCGTCGGGGAGGCCTCGCCACCGCGGCCCTCCCGCTGGCATTCGCGGCCGGCCCCGGTTCCCCCCTCGCTTCCGCACGCGTGGGTGGCCCAGCCGCCGTGCCATGCCCGCAGACCTTCGAGACCGGCCCCCCCACACACGTTGCCGGCGGCGCGGGCCCAGGATCCCGACCGTCTCCGCAGAGCTTCACGCATGCATCTGCCCCCCAGTCCGAGGCAGAGAGCCCGAGCTCCTCTGCCCATCCCAGGAGAACGCCGCAGTTTACCTGCACGTCACCGGAGAGAGCCTGAGCTCCTCTGCCCTTCCCCGGAGAGTTCCGCAGGTACCCTGTCCGATTCTGGAGAAAGCCTGAGCTGCTCTTCCCATCCCAGGAGAGCGCCGCTGGTTTCCTGCCCGACACCGGGGAGAGCCTGAGCTCGTCACCCCTTCCCGGGAGAGCGCCGCAGGTTTCCTGCCCGACACCGGAGAAAGCCTGATTTCCTTTGCCCTTCCCCGGAGAGCGACGCAGGTTCCCTGTCCGTCGCCGGAGAAATCCTGCACCTTCATGCGGCACGGCGACACCCCGGTCCATTAAAGCCGCGTCATGTAAAACAGCTGCATGTAGCGGTGTTTTCTGTGATGAAGCCCCGGAACACTCTTTCATGACAAACTCGGGCTGGACTTCCACGCGGTCGTGGTGGAGTTCATCGTGATGCAGCCCTCAGCCGGCTCCAGCATCCGGACGCTCGCCGTCGGCGAGCACGATGTCTGCGCCCCCCTGGCCAGCGAGCCCGGAGGCGGCCTGGACACCATAGGCGACGGGGTCCCCGACGGTCCCCGCCCCGGAGCCCGAACCCGAGCCCGAGACGAAGTCCGAGCCGGAGCCCGAGCACGTGGACTTCGTGGAGAGCACCTCGGAACGCGCCGAGGAGATTGCCTCCCGCACCCAAGGACGTGCCCGAGCCCAAGCCCAAGCCAAAGCCGAAGTCCCAGAGGCCCGCCCGGCGGTGCCCGTGGGCCCCCGGGCCCGCGCGGGCGTCGCAGGCATGGAGGGCGGAGTTGGCTGCGCTCCCGGCGGCGGTCCCTGCTCCGGCCAGGGCGGCATGGCCGAAGGCACCGGCAAGGGCACGCGGGACGCCCTCGATGCCTGCAAGTCGATGGTGCGCCGTCGCACCGAGCGCAACAAGAAGTACCCGCCCCGCGCCATGAGGGACCAGATCGAGGGCATCGCCGCCGCCAGGTTCACCATCAACAGCTCCGGCGACATGGCGGGCATGAGCGTCGTCAAGAGCTCCGTCCAGCCCGTCCTGGGCGGCGAGGTGCCCTCGCTCCTGCGGCGCGTCAACCCCCTCACGAAGTTCCCGGACGCCCTGACCGACTCGGCCATCACCCTCACGGCCCCCACCCAGTTCAAGATGTGATAGCGCCCGGCTGTCTCCTGGCATCCATGCGGCACATGCCTCGCTCACGGGGAACCCAGCCCCGCAGGCTGAGCCCCTGTCCCTTCCGGGCCGCTCCGGCCTCCCGGACAGGGATCCCGATCGCCCGTGCCAGTTCGGCATCCCGGCATGGCTCTCGTCCAGACGCCCGGAATCCCGGGCAGCTGGTCCGCTCCGGCCATCCTGACAGGGGCCCCTCCAGCCGTCAGATTGCTGACCTGCAGGACCCCCCTCTCCCCCAGGCAGGCTCCCGGCAAGTCCGGCGACTCCGGCCTCCAAGGCAGGACACCCGCCCTGCCGTCCGGGGCACCTGGCATCCGGACCGCTCCGGCCTCCCAGGCCGGGCCTCCGTTCTGCCGTCCGGGATTATGGCCGGCCGTGCCGCTCCGGCCTGCCGGGCGGGGCTCGCACGCTGCAGTCCAGGATTATTGCCGGTCGTGCCGCTCCGGCCTGCAGGCGAGGCTCGCCCGCTGCCGTCGAGGATTATTGTCGGCCGTGCCGCTCCGGCCTGCCAGGCGAGACTCGCCCGCTGCTGTCCAGGATTATGGCCGGTCGCGCCGTTCCGTACTCCCCGACAGGGCTCCAGACCGACCGGCCGGCCCTGATCCGAGAAACTCCTTTCCAGCCCTTCCGGGCGGCACTCAATCCCCGGAGACTGGTCAACTGTCCTGTGTTAAGCCGGTCAAGCCCCGCTGACAGCTCCTGCCCAGCCTGCCCCCCAAAGGGCCTTGGCCATGGCGGGGCCGCATCTTCCGCGCCGGCCGGGCCTTTGCCCCGCCGCCCGCTCGTGCATCCAGCACCCTTCCCTGCAAGTGCATGACGGAAAACCGGCAATCGATACCGCGAACATGAGGCAGCCTTCACCCCCGGATCGTGCCGCACAGAAGCTTCGGCCCCGGCCGTGTAGCAGGCATGTATGCGGATGACACAAAGGAAGATATATGAAACATCTGCGGCAACCATTGCTGGCGGTGCCCCTTTTCAGGGCAGAGGCCCCGGCAGGGCGACATTAACGTCCAGCCAGCCTGACAGCCTCCAGGACGGAGCCTCGCGGCAATGTCCTTCCAAGGCGTGTGTTCGCCCTCTTCACGTGACATTTCCAAGAAAATCATGCACAGGAGATGTAAGACACAAGGTTTTCCGCCATGTGTCATGTATTGCCCAGTCGGACAGATGTCCGCGACGTATTACGCAGTCAAGTAAACATGAGCATGGGGAAGAGCTGGATGACTGGAAAATTTTGGAATGGCGACAGGCAAATACGGAATTCTTTACCATAAAACTACCTGATACTAGTGGTTAACGGTTGGTCCGGTTCCTTTCCTGCGCCCCTGGGAGGGGTATAAGCGGATTCGAATTTTGGCGGGCATCTATCCGACTGGGCAATAGTGACAAACGCCAGTCAATCTCCTTTAAAACATCAATATATACAGCTCCGGCAGATAACATGTTTCCATGTCCAGTGGTTGTTCGCATGCCCGCCTAATTGACGCCTGATTTCTGGTTGCCAGAGCTTTCCGTCACCTGAAGGTCATGCCGGCACCTGTGCATCGACCGCAAGACGGTTCCAGGCGATCCGGCTGGGGCTCGGCAAATACTGTCCCCCGGCCCCGGAGACACGGAGGCAGATACCAGTTTACTGAGACCGAACCCTATGCTATATTATTTGTTGGAAAGGAGACCTGGGTACCATGACGAACCAAAACGCAGAAACCCCCGAGCCCCCCCCATTGCAATGCCCGAGACCGAGCCCAGGCCCGAGTCCGGTGCCGCTGGGGCCTCGACTGCTCCCGTGAAACCCGCTTCTCCGGAAACCTGGACCGACAAGATCACAAAATATGTCTTCCCGCTCATAATCACCATCATCGGCGGCATTATCATATGGCTGGTGTCAAGCTTTTTGACTCACTCTAAGGAGAGCATTGCCACTTTGACAAACAACATGAATGCCATGCGCTCCGACATGAATGCCATGCGCTCCGACTTGAAAGCCGACTTGGACAGGATGGAAACCAGACTGTTAACTTCTATTGGCAAAGTGGAAACAGCTCTAAAAGATTTGTCTGAAAAGGTCGAAAACTTGCGGGTGGACATGGCAAAATGTGTGCCTGCCACAAGCACTCAGGCAACATGCGACTCGAACGACACACGTCCGCAAACGTCCGACAATCCTTCCGGCAGTGGGAACTCCGTCCAGGGCAACCAGGCTACCTCTGGAGCCGCGGAACCGTCCTCCAGATGACCGCCGGTCCGTATCCGGTTTTCGTCTGTCTGGCGCCCAATGACAAAGGGACGTCCAGGGCCCCTTCCAGGAACAGTGCCTGAAGAAAGGATCGCAGGTTTTTCCAACATCAGCCATGTAGTTTAAAAATTCAAGTTATATTTAACTCAATTGCTGAAGCTTCTGTAGTGAAAATTTCGTAATGTGAAGTTGAAATATACCAGTTCAAAATAATTAGTGCTATTTTGAAAAATTATTAGGAGTAAAATTATTAGCACTCCCCAGAAAACACTACACATGGATCGCCTCAGCGACGTATCCGTCAGTCAGTGCCTTGCGCGTCACAGCCCAGACGCTTCCCTGATCCTTTACCCTCGGAACTGAGTAATAGTTTACACCTGACCATCATTGTGTTACTATCCTGATTATGAGGAGGTGAAGATGAGACAATTCACTTCTGAACGACAGAAAATCTGAAATTTTAACTACCGTTTCCGTGGACGCTGAACCTCTTACATTATCTCGCGGTGACTCCTGTCTCAACATCTGAGGCCGCCAGGACTCCTTTCAGCTTAACACTTAACTAGTTTCCACAAATACCTGCCCCATGAACAGTACCCCCGGAAGGAGAGTCGTTCCTGCGAAACCCGCTACATAGGCGGCAGGATTCTTCTTTCTAAAAAAACTCATGAAAAACGTCTTTCTCTATGTATGCTTTTGCCTTCTTCCCGGGCTGATAATTTACCAGACATTCACACTTGAAAACATGATAACTTGGCTGGAAACCAAGCTGGATGCCTCAATGTCCGAGTTGAGAACGAGTTGAAGACCGAACTGAAAGCATTGTCTGGGGTAAGATCGAATGCTTACGTGTTGACCTGGACAGATTTCCCCGTGCCATATCCGGACAGTCTGCATCCTGCGCAATTTCCGAACCGCCCAGGCCTTCTGGCAATTCGGGCGGCGAGGAGATCATCTGCCAAAGTAACCCCCCGTCACCGGAAGAGACGATTCCTCCCTCCAGGCTACTTCCGGTCCATAACCTACTAACGCCCGATTGTCAGCCGGGAAGAATGAAGCATCCTGATCCCCCTTCCCTGGAGGAGAGCCGGAACCGACGGACGTGGAAGCTTTTTCTAAAGTGGACACGTAGTGAAAAAATTCCTGTTTAACTTCATAATTCCGTAGAATTTATGTAGTTAAAATTGATTTCTTTAGTTACAAAATTTAAATAAATTCTAGTTTTCAAAATCAAAACAATGATCAAATTATAATTATTATTTTCAAAACATTAATCGTTACGTCTGGATCGCCTTAGCATTGCAGAATCCAGTCCGTATTTTATCATTTCAGTTTCAGAGACTTTCCTGAGCCATCACCGCAATAGGCAGAACACTTGCCTGGTCCGGAATGGTTTCATGGTACTGTCAATTTATTACCCGTTTAATTAAATGTCGGAATCTTCTTCCATCTTTAGAGACCGAATCATGGCGAGGACATACCAGAGCTGGTTGGTTTCACAATCTTTCCACCCATAGGATGATAGCCAAAATTCCGACATTTAATTAAACGGGTAATAAGAAAGATACGACAAATCATGCCTGATCATTATGCAAATCCTTACAGGGGACCACCAGATGCCACATCCTGGACCGAAATGCTGAACATCCTGGCATCGTTTTCTGAAGCTCTTGTTCTATTGTTCTTCAGCTGAGGACTGCTTGTTTCTTATCAGCCTGACTCGCGTCAATATATTTGGGTTGACTGCATCCTAGACTGTTATCGCTGGAAGCACAATGGATCATGTAAAATCAACAACATCGGCCAACTAAGCCGACATAGGCAAAAACATATGAATTCAGGCGCATACTTATCCATCGCTATCGGCGCTCTCATCGGTACGCTCATCGGAACGGCGATCATGACTCTTCATTCATCCTCGAAGGTCAGCCGCTATGGTGTTGAACCCAGAATCATTGCCAGGATGGACAGGCTGGAAACCGACCTGTACAGAGTGGAAACCGGCCAGAGAAGGCTGGAAACCGACCTGTACAGAGTGGAAACCGGCCAGAAAAGGCTGGAAACCAACATTAAGGAACTCAAAATCGACTTGAAAGAACTGTCCGAAAAGCTCACAAACGTGCGGATTGAAGTTGCCAGGAATCATCCGGTACGCGCACAGCCCTAGCACGGCACGAGCGGCGGACGACGCTGGCCTTGAAGGCAATCCGGCAGGCGGGGGGAGACACGACCTTGAGAGCCTCGGCGACTCAGGGAAGGCCGCCGTCTCCCCCCGGGTGACAGCCGTTCCGCGCCATACACCCACCAGCACGCCTCCTTATGGACGCCGGTCGGCGCCACCTCCGTCAGCCCGTCGACGGTCCCGTACCGCAGGGGGCCTCCCGAGCCGAATGATCGACGTATTGCCTCGCCACGGAAGGTCGCCACGGGCTCGCCTGCAGCCAGGGCCGGACACGGTCACCGCCTGGACCGGTCGCGGCTCCTTCGTTGGGAATGGCTGGGGGAGACACACAGCCTCTGCCGAGCCGGAAAGGCATGGCAGCCCCCCTGTCTGCTGAGTACCCGGCAGGAACGGAGACCGGGTCCGGCAGAATCTCCGGAACAGAAAGCCACGCCGTTCAGGGCGGCTTCTCCAGGTCAGCTGGGAACGGGCCTTCTTGAGGGATCCCATGAAACGACTGGCAATCCTCCGGACTGCACGAAAAACAAGCCCGGCAACCTGACGACAGGTGCCCTAAGACAAGAGGCATCCCCTGGCACCGGGGGAGCAAACGATGACAATCGTCAACACAGCCCCAGCTGGGTAGGTTATGCCTGACAATCCTTACACTACAAATGGCCAGGACCAGTGCCGCACTTCCGGGTGCCGGCGGGACGCCCTCGCAGGCAACTTCCGCCGCTTCTTACGGACCGTCAGCTTCATAATGACGGGTCCCAAGACATAGGGCCTACGATTGAAAGGCGACCTGGGACCAGGACGAACTCCCGGAGGCATGGTCTCCCGACCTTCCCCGAGCCCTCCCGCCCGGAGGCGTAGGCAGAGAACGTTTCACTTCAGTCAAGCTTTGTGCTAGCATATTCACCAAGTCAGTCAGGTTGCCATGTCTGATCACAAAGCAGAAATCCTCTGAGGCCCCTCCAACGTCCATCCCGCGAACGAGGGGCAGAGCTTCGCGGCATCGTTCGTGGCGGCTATTCGCTCGTTGCCCAGGGACGAGAAGGCCAGCTTTTTCATGTCTCTATACGAGGCGGCAGGGGACCTGCGCCCGAGACAGGTACCGGAAGCAAAGTCGCTCCCGAGAAGACCGAGAAATCGGCGGCCAAGCCCGGCTTGCTCTCAGGTATTAAGGAAAACGTCATTCCCTCCGCAATAGCCGGTCTTCTTGCTGTGTCATTGTTTGCTCAGGTCACCTTCATCAGGGGCGATATTTCCGGACTGAGAACCGAGATGGGCCAACAGAGAACCGAGCTGAAGGCCGAGATTTCCGGGCTGAGAACCGAGCTGAAGGGCGAGATTGCCGAACTGAGAACCGAGCTGAAAGGCGATATTGCCGAACTGAGAAACGACCTGAAGGCATTGACCGAGATTGTCACAAGATTGCGCCTTGACATGGCAAAATATCTTCCTGCGCCAAGTTCGCAGTCAACCTCAGACCAGGACAGCGAACGACCCCGTCATTCGGACAATCCTGCCGGCGGGGGGGCACCCGCCCAGGGTGCCCCTGCGCCCCCTGGAGGGACGCCACCTCCCTCCAGGTGACAGCCGTTCCGCTCCAACCGCCCGCTAGCCTCCCTGCAGACAACCTGCCGGCTCCCGTGCCGTCAGACCGCCAGCGGCTCCCGGGCGCGGCGGAGCTGTTCCCGAGCCGGCCTGAACGGCACCACGCCCCGCCGCTGACGGTCGTCCCGGGTCCGCCTGACGCTAGGGGACGGACCCGGTCATCTCCGGGATCGTACGCGGCACCTCAGGGGAATTGGCCGGCAACAGGGGACAGCCCCGACCGGACCGACAGATTCGGCAAGGCGGAACCTCCTGCGCATGACGCTCGCCGCACGTTTCAGATGCCCGTTTGCCGGCCTGCCGCTACCTGTCCAGGCCTGCCTTGCTCGTCCATGCCGTCTGCCCGCTCCAAAGTTCACAAAAGACACAACATGACGCGTAACGTCCAGTTTTCCATGCAAGAAAACCCCGTGTCACGCCCCATGCTCGCTTCACCCCGGCCCATGAAATCAGCGTAGTGTCGCCCAGCAGACAGTGACGCGAAGCATTCCTCGTCATGTCGCCCAGCAACATATAGTGGCATTGTCATTTTTTTGGATACTAAAAAATCTGTCATGGGCCCCAGGCCCGTGAAAGCAGTTGCCTTCCCAGCGCCGCTCCACCGAAAAATATTTCGCAGCACCCCCATCCTGTCAGGCCGCGCCCCGGCTCATGAGAGACGCGTCAAGCCGCCCGGCAACCTGTCGCGGCATCCCCGGCACCGGGGCGCAGTAAAACCTTGCTTGGGACGCCGGGGGGCACCCTCCTGAACCGGGCAGGGCCGCCGGACGGGACGCGCACGTGCCGACGGCAGTCCTTCCCGGCCCGCAACCCTCAGGCCGAAGCCCTCAGGACGGCACTCGACCGCTGGCCGCGTCCCTGCCGTCCCGGCGACTCTCCTGCCGTCCCCGCGTCCCGAGTCCCTCTCGCCCTAGCAGGTGGAGAACCCGCAGTTGTCGCACTTGCGGCAGGAGCCCTCGCGGCGGAGGGTGAGCTCGTGGCACTCGGGGCAGAGGTCGTAGTTGCCAAGGTCGTGGGGCACGGGGACCTGGCATCCCTTGTCGAGGAACTCCTTGCGCTGGCGCATCAGGAAGCCTATGGCCTGGGGGAGGGAGTTCCCGACGATGGGCTCCTCGGACATCCGGGTGCGGATGACCACCCTCTGGTCCATCCGGACCTTGCACAGGACCTTCACCAGGGAGTCGAAGAGGAAGGGGGCCTTGCGCAGGGACACAGAGAGGATCATGCCGAAGGCCGTGAAGATGGCGTTCACGTCCGCGCCGAGCTCGCCGGCGGCCACGAAGACCTCGCGGATGTTGTTCTGGGAGTCGTGGGAGAGGGTGATGTGGGCGTTTAGCGAGGAGCTCCTGGCCCGGTAGATCCAGCCCGGCCGGTCGTCCCCCACGTCCTCGTAGGGCTCGCAGTCAGGAAGCTCGTCCCGGCCGGGGGACTGTCGGCGAGAAAGGGAGGCACCCTCCCCGGCCGCATTCTGCCCTGCCGTCCCGGAGCACTTCCGCGCCGCCTCCCCGGCGTCCTTCCGCCCCGTCTCCCCGGAGGCCGCGCGGCCTGCCTCCTGGCCCCCGGCCTTCCGGTCGGCTGCGGGCGGGGCGACGGAGATTATCCCGTCCAGGGAGGTGTCCCTGTAAACGGTGAATCCCTTGAGCCTCCTGTCCCGGGAGGCGACGATGAGGCCCCGTATCTCCTCGGGGGTGGCGGAGGAGGGCAGGTTCACGGTCTTGGATACGCCTGTGTGGTTGTGGAGCTGGAAGGCCGCCAGCATGTTAAGCTGCTCCATGGGGGAGAGCTTCAGGGCGGTCTGGGCCTCCGCGCGCTCGCGGAACTCCGGGTCGGAGGCGAGCAGGTCGGAGAGCTCCGCGGGGCGCTGGACGAACTCCACCCAGCCGCGCTTGGGATCGCGCACCATGCGCTTCACGGACATCGCGAAGAATGGCTCGATGCCCGTGTCGATGTTCCTCAGGAAGGCCGAGACGCTCCCTGTGGGCGCCTGGCTGGTGGTGAGACAGTTGTAGAAGCCCCCCCGCTCGGCGACCAGGTTCTTCAGGTCGTCCGTGATGTGGCACGTGGCGTCCCTGAGCCCGCACTCGGCCAGGGTCTCCGAGAGCTCGTCCAGGTGCCCGCCCCAGTAGGCGGCATTCTCGTAGACGTGCCCGGTGCGCCTGGCGAAGGACGCGCTCATGGCGAGCGTCCCCAGGCACAGGGACGCCTGGGTGGCGCGGGCGAAGCGCACCGCCTCGGCGGAGCCGTAGGTCTCAGCCCCCCAGTAGGCCAGGAGAAGGGCCGTGTGGAACCCCGAGATGCCCACGCCCACGGGCTTCTTCTCCCGGGTCTTCTCCCTGATCTCGGGGAGGGGGTACCCCTCTGGGTATTCCAGGACCACGCTCCCCAGGTAGGCCGCGAGCCCCGCGACGCGGCCCAGGACGCTCCAGAACTGCCGGGAGAAGGCCGCCGTCCATGTCCCGGGATCAGCGCGGGGGTCCAGCCCCTCCCGCAGGAGCCTGTCGCAGGCGGCCCGGGCGAGCCGGGCGGCATTCACCGTTATGAGGTTGCAGGCCGTGCCGGCCGAGGCCAGGTACTCCCCGCAGGGGTTCGAGAACCTGGGCTCGTCGTCCTCCCGCAGGGGGGAGTACTTCAGCATGTTGTCCACGAACAGGAGGCCCGGGTCGCCCGTCGCCCACATGTTCCGGCTGATGAGGTCTATGAGCTCCCCGTTCTCCCAGAACGCCCCGTAGGCGTTGACCGATATGTTCATGTTGGAGAGGCTGGTCCCCTGGACCGGCCGCTCCTCCGGGGGCAGGGTGTGGATGAATCCGCTCAGGCGCGCGTTGAAGTTCTTGGCCGTCACGAAGTCCCGGATGTCCGGGTGCTCCCAGTCCATCTGGACGAGAAGAGCACCGCGCCTCCTGCCCCCCTGGTTGGTGGTGCCGGTCACGGCGTCGAAGTCCGGGAGGAAGCCCACGGGCCCCGAGGCTATGCCCTGGCCGCGGTCCACGGGTGACCCCTTGGCCCTCAGCCTGGAGAGGTCGATGCCCGCGCCCCCGCCAGCCATGTAGATGGTGCGCATCTTCTGGCGCATCTCCTCGATGTCGGAGAGGCTGTCCCCCACGAACCCCAGGGGGTAGCAGGAGAAGTAGCCGGGCCGGCGGGTGTGCGGGTTCCCGAAGCTCATGAGGAGGGGCGAGGCCGGGATGAGGTGGCGGTTCAGGAGCGCCAGGGCCAGATCGTCGGTGAGGTCCTGGTCGCTTATGGGCGTTTCCGCCGCCAGAAGCTTGGGGATTATCCTCCCGGTCAGGATGTCCTGGTACGAGCTCTCCCTGGGCTCCCCTGTCTCAGGGTCGCGCACGGCGTAGCGGGTGGCGGTGAGGTACTCGTCCAGCGTCTGCCAGGCCTCGTAAACCTCCTGGCGGGCGGGATCCATCCCCTGCACGGGGCCCTGGCCCGTCACGGGGCCTTTGTCTTGATCTTTTTCCATCGCGGCGGGGTCGTCTCCGTTGGTGTGATTCCTGTGTGATTTGGTTCTCTTTTGGGCCGAACGAGGGTTCCGAGAGTCCTCCGGGGCCGGCAGGAGCCGGGGGTCTTCCGGACGGAAGCCGGACAGACCGGAAGGCAGGGCAACCGCCAAGGCAGGCCGGAGGGCCTGGAAGGCCGGAAGACAAGGCAGCCGGAAAGGCCGGAAAGCCGGAGGGCAGGGAGGCCTGGAAGGCCGGGAAACGAGACGGCCAGCAGCCGGAGGACTCGGAAGGCCGAGAGGCTAGGCGGGTCGGCAGTGGAACCGGAGGGCAACCGAAAGAGGCACGGGCGCCCGGCAGCCACGCGAGGCAGCGTGAGCCTGGACCTGATCTGGGCTCTCGTGAGGGAAAGGCAAAGAAAGACAGGTTATCGCCCCGAGTCCAGGGGCATGACCGCACGACAGAGGTGACGGCGGATCCTCCATGCGCCCTGGCGAGCTTCCCGGAAACCGTCACCCCGATTCCCCTGGAAGGACGGGACAGGACGGGAGTCCCCTTCAATAGCGGCGGGACATGAAGGAAACAGAATATATAGTATAGATACGGAAAATGCAAGCCCTCAAGCCTTCCCAGCAGGATCTCAGCAAGCTCAGGAAAAAGCCGCGGAGCCCGCCCACCTGGCTCGGACCCGATCAAGCAAACCGGGTCAGTCGTATCAGGAAGTCCGGCTCAGACGACTTGGCCGGTACCCGGCATCCTGGACGACCTTGACAGGGGAGCATTTTGTTTAGACCTGGACGTTCGCCTGAGAGGGGCGCTACAGGTGGATGCGGGCTGGCCGAGAGCGTAGGCTGGCAGGGAGGGAGGGAGGGAGACCGGCCCAGAGCGGAGGCAGGCACGGGGGGAAGAACGGCGGGGACTGAGACAGGCGCGGGGGGAGACTGGCAGGGAGAGTCGGCAGGCACGGGGGAGGCTGGCCAAGAGCGGGGGCGGCGCGGCGGGAAACAGGCCGGGAGCGGAGGCAGGCTCGGAAGGAGGATGGAGGGGAGCGGGGGCGGCGCGGCTGGAGACAGGCCGGGAGCGGAGTAAGGCTCGGAAGGAGGATGGAGGGGAGCGGGGGCGGCGCGGCTGGAAACATGCCGGGGGCGGGGTCACGCACGGACGCATGAGGGGGTGGCGCGGGGCGGCTCGGCTGGAAACATGCCGGGAGCGGAGTAGGAGG
>JAISFP010000267.1 GCA_031263525.1 Deltaproteobacteria bacterium
CCCCTGCCGGAGCAACTGCAGGCTCTGTCCCGGGGCCGACCGCAGGCGCGGCTCCAGCGGACTCGAAACCGGACCCGGACGCCTCGGGAGAGGATGAGGGGATTTCTGACAGGGGGGGAGCCCCGGCCGGGGACCCGACCTCAGGGGCGGTCCCTGCCGCAGGTTCCGGACGGATGCCATTGGACCCGCCGTCCGCAGAATCAGCCGCAAGCTTGGACCCTGCCGTTGCCTCGGGGACTGCCGCCGGCTCTAACCCTGCCGTTACCTCGGAACCTGACTCCGGGCCGGGCCCTGCCGCAGCCTCGGACCCTGACTCCGGGCCGGGCCCGGAATCCGGCTCGGGCGGCGGATCCAGTTCCTCCTCGGTTAGCGGCGGGGGTTCGGGGAGGGTGCCCGCCCCGGTCCTGAGCGCCTCGCGGAGCGCGGAGAAGATGTTCTCGCGGCGGTTGGCGACCGTGGCGTCAAGCCTGCCGCCGTCGGACTCCATCACGAGGTCGCCGGGTCCCAGGGAGGGATCGGGCTGGAAGGAGATGCTTATGAGTCCCGGCATGCGGGTCCGGAGGCGGCGCAGGGCGTCCTCCAGCTCGACAAGGTCCTCCGGGCGGACCTTGAAGGTGGCCGAGCTGGAGTGCTGGAGGTAGCCCACAGCCGCCTCGAAGGCTCCGGCAGCGAGGCCGCTCCCGTCCTCCAGCCTGACGTTCAGGACCGCCTCGGCGGCGTCCACGGCAAGCTCCACCATCTGCGGGGCGTTCTCGCGCCAGAGGTCAAGATATATGCTCTGGAGGCGTTCCAGGATGGCGGGGAGCGGCTTCAGCCTGGC
This sequence comes from Deltaproteobacteria bacterium, assembly GCA_031263525.1. Lineage (GTDB taxonomy): Bacteria > Desulfobacterota > Desulfarculia > Adiutricales > Adiutricaceae > JAIRZX01. The sequence goes on from JAISFP010000267.1 coordinate 821, forward strand.
GTCCGTCTCTGCGTAGGCCCTGGCCGCGCCCTCGGCCTCGCCCCTGGCCACGCCCTCCGCATGCCCCTCCTCGGAGGCCCTGCGCCTCAGCTCGTCCAGATCCCTGTCCCTCGAGGCGACCCAGTCTGCCCTGTCCTTCTCGAGCAGGGCCCTGGCGGCCTCAAGTTCCTTCTCACGGGCGAGGTTCGCGGCCCTGCCGTTCTCCACCTGCTCGGAGACCGCCCGAGTCTCCTCCTTGTACTGGTCCAGCCGGGCCTTCATCTCGGCCAGCTCGGCCTCCTTGGCCCCGGCCTCGCGCACCAGCTCCGCCGCCCTGGCGGAGGCCTCCTCCACTATCTCGCGGGCGTCGCTCTCGGCGCGGGCCTTAAGCTCCTCGCCCAGGCCCCCGGCCTCGGCCCTGACGTCCTCCAGGATGCCCTTCGCCCTGCCGTCCGCCTCCTTGACAATCTCCCTGGCCTTCCGCTCGGCGCGGTCCAGGGTGTTGATGATGGCCGAGTCCCTGGCGTCCAGGTCCTCGAAGGGGAACTCCCGCGCCTGGGTGTCGGGGAGCATGGACTCGTAGGTGCCCTCCTCCAGCCGCCCCGGATCGAAGGGGCTGAAGAGGTAGTTCAGGGAGGGCGTCTCGGAGGCGAGCTCCGAAAGGGGCCTCCGGTCCCCCTGGCGGTACTCGTCGAACTCCGGCGCCCGCGGCTTGCCGTCGAAGGGGCCCTTCTCCCCTTTGTCGAAGGCCGGGCCGCTCCAGTCCTCGACCGCCGGGGGAGCGCCCCTGCCCGTGTCCCTCTCAGACAAACTGGTCGCCTCCGTCTCCCTTGCCGATGACTATCTTGCCCTCGGCCTCCAGCTTCTTCGCGGCCCTCAGTATGGCCTGCTGGGCCTTCTCCACGTCCGCGAGCCTGGTGGGGCCCATGGCCTCCAGATCCTCGCGGATCATGTCGGCGGCCCGCTCGGAGAGGTTCGCGAAGATCTTCTCCTGCATGCCGGGGGACGCCGCCTTCAGGGAAAGGGTCAGCTCGTCGTTGTTCACCTCCTTCAGGATGGTCCGGATGCTCCGGTCGTCCACGTTTATGAGGTCCTCGAACACGAACATGAGCTTGCGGACCTCGTTGGCCAGATCCGACCTCTCCTCCTCCAGCTTGGTGAGTATGGCGTTCTCGGTGGTCTGGTCCACCTGGTTCAGTATCTCTGCCACCGTCCCGGATCCTCCCGCCGGGCGGCCGCCCACCGGGCCCTGGGCCTTTATCTCCTCGCGGAGGACCTGCTCGACCTCGTCCAGGATGCTGATGGGCACCGACTCCAGATCCGCTATGCGGAGCATCACGTCCTGCTGCAGCGGCTCGGGGAACTCGGAGATTATCTGCGCGGCCTTCCCGGAATCTATGTGGGCCAGGACCAGCGCTATCGTCTGGGGGTGCTCGTTCCGGATGAAGTTCCCCAGCGCCTTGGCGTATATGTTCTTGATGTTGGAGAAGGGCTCCGGCGAGTTCACGTCCTGGATGAGCCCGTCGGCCCGGTCGCCGTCCAGGGCCCTGCCTATGGTGTTCCTGAAGAAGTCGTCCCCGCGCACCCTTATGTCCCCGGGCTCCTGCATGGCAAGCGAGAACTCCCACAGGACGTCCTGGATCTGCGACGGGGTCACGTTCTGGATGCCGGTCATGGCCTTGCCCAGATCCTTTATCTCGATGTCGTCGAGCTCCTTGAACACGTCCGCCGTGAACTCCTCCCCCATGGTGAGGAGGAAGATGGCGGCCTTGTCCGGCCCCTTGAGATCGGGCTGCTGTGCCGGAAGATTGTCCTCGCGTGGCATCCTTGTCCTCCTCGTCCGTGCTCCCGGCCCGCGAAAGCCCGTGGCCCCCTTCGCAACCTGCCCGGCCCGGTTCCCCTGCTCGGCCTGCCTAGAAAGATTCTCCTGCACGGCCTGCTAGGCCAGGTTCCGCAGGGCGGCCTGCCCGGCCCGGTTCCCCTGCTCGGCCTGCCTGGCCAGATTCTCCAGCACAGCCTGCTAAGCCAGATTCCCATGGGCGGCCTGCCCGGCCCGGTTCCCCTGCGCGGCCTGCCCGGCCCGGTTCCACTGCGCGGCCTGCCCGGCCAGGTTCCCCAGCGCGGCCCGCTAGGCCAGGTTCCCCAGCGCGGCCCGCTAGGCCAGGTTCCCCAGCGCGGCCTGCGGGGCCGGTCCCGTGCGACGGAGGCCCGGCAGGGCAACGGCCCGTCCGCCCCCCTACTTCTCCTCGCCCCGCGCCTCCGGGGCCTTCTCCTCGATCCAGCGGCGCAGGAGCCCCACTGTACGGTCCATGTTCTCGCGGGCCAGGGGCAGGATGTTGTCCCGCGAGAGCCTGCCGTACTCGAGGCGCTGGGGCGTGCCGTCCGGCTCCTCGGGCTCCTCGGCGGCGTAGTCGGGGGCCTCCTCGTCCTCCGGCTCGTACTCGCCCTCCTCGTTCTCGACGGCCTCGGCTGCCCTGGCCGCCGTCTCGCCCAGGGCGCCGGCGACCTCCTCGTCGCGGGGGGGGAGAGGCAGGGGGAGCGACTCGCTCCCGCCGCCCCCGGAGAGGGGGTAGTCGGGGAGCACCGCCTGCTCGGCCCCGGAGCCCACGGGCTCGACCTCCTTCTTAAGCCAGTTCAGTATAGGCCTAATCACGAAAATGAAGAAGAGGATAATGAGCAGTAGGTTGACGAGCGGCCTCCCGAACTCGCGGAGGAGGTCCAGGAGGAACACGGCCCAGACCGACACGGTCTCCTCGCGGTAGAATTCCAGGCAGGTCACGGACACGGTGTCACCTCTCTTCTCGTCGAACCCCACGGTGTTCTTCACCGCCTCGGTGAGCTGGGCCAGCATCTCGGGGGGCACGGGGGTGAAGACCCGCTCGCCCGCCTCGTTCGCGACGAAGGTCCCGTCGACCAGCACGGCTACCGAGACCTTCTTCAGGTCCCCGGACGCCGAGACTGTCTTCCTCTTTATGTTGGTGACCTCGTAGTTCGTGGTCTCCTCGGTGCGGGAGCTCACCACCTGGTTGCCCTGGTCGCCGGAATTCTGGCGGTTGGCCGTGCCCAGCTCGTAGGTGGCGTTGGGGATGCCCGCGTTGGCCCGGCCCGGACCGGTCTCCCGCTCCTGGATGCGCTGCTCGCTCCTGACCGCCGTCTGCTCGGGGTCGTAGATGTCCTCGGAGGTGACCACCTCCTTCAGGTCGAGCTCGACGTTCACCTGGGTGGTGGCCTTGTAGGGACCCAGCACCCTTTCCATCATGGCGTTGATCCGTCCCTGGAGATCCCGCTCGAACGCCCGCTTCTGCTTGAGCTGCTCGTCGTTTAACAGCCCCGGCTTGTTGGAGTCCTTGCTCCAGAGGAGCCCCCCCTCGGTGTCGATGACGGAGACGTTCTCTGCCGTGAGCCCGTCCACCGCTGAGGTGATGAGATGCACGATGCCCATGAGCTTGGACTTGTCGAGCTCGGAGCCGCGGGCGAGGGTCAGCACCACCGAGGCAGTGGGCTCCTTCTGGTCCTCGACGAAAAGCGTCTCCCTGGGCACTGTGAGGTGGATCCTGGCGTCCCTGACCTCGGGGAAACGCATGATGGTCCGCTCGAGCTCTCCCGTGACCGCCCTCTGGAGCCTTATCTTCTGCTCCATGTCGGTCACCCCCAGCCTGGACTCGTCGAAGATCTCGAAGCCCACCCCGCTCTTGGAGGGGAGGCCCTTTACTGCCAGCCCCAGCCTGGCGTCCTGGACCTGCTCGGCTGGAAGCTCGATGGCCGCCCCCCCCTGGGCCAGGCGGTAGGGGACACCGTCCTTCTTGAGCTCCTCGGTTATCTTCCCGGCGTCCTCGGGTGACAGATCCGAGTACAGGACCCCGTACTCTGTGCGATTGTTGGATACCAGGAAATAGACGAAGGCCGCCGTGGCCACCAGCAGCAGCGCGCCACCTATGATGAGCTTCGAGGGGGAGGTGGAGGCTATGCGCTCCCTCCCGCGGGAAATCTGGTCGCTTATGCTGAAGGCCATGCGTCTACCTCGGGGGCCCGCTCGGCCCGGGGACGGTCCCCGGGCGCACGTGCCCTGACGGGAGAGCTTTTTAGCAAGTTAAGGGCCAGGTTTCCTTAAGACGGGCAGCGGCCCGCCTTGCCCGCCGCCCGACCGGAAGCGGTCCCGCGGCATGAAGACGTGCCGGCGGGCCGGCAGCCACAAGGGGCGGGAGTCCGTGCCGGAATCGGCCCGCGTCCGGGGGGGGGCAGCCCGGACGGAAAGCCGGAAGACGGGCCGGACTGACGGCGGCAGGCCGGGCGGAAGGCACTCGGACGGCCGGCTGCCGGGGGGGCGGACGGGACGGAAGGCAGTTGGATGGCCCGCCGCCGGGGTAACAGTCCGGACGGAAAGCCGGAAGACGGGCCGGACTGACGGCGGCAGGCCGGGCGGAAGGCACTCGGACGACCGGCGGGCGGGTGGGCGGACGGGACGGAATGCGGGTGGATGGCCCGCCGCCGGGGTAACAGTCCGGACGGAAAGCCGGAAGACGGGCCGGACTGACG
>JAISFP010000146.1 GCA_031263525.1 Deltaproteobacteria bacterium
TTGAAGTTAAAGAGTCAACAATGGATACTCCATGTGGAGGGGAAGAGTTTCTGTAGAGGCTATTTTGATTGGAAAGGGCCCCCGTTGAGCTCTCCTTGGGAGGGCACCTGAACAGTTACCTTTATCGCTTCAATTTCCACCGCCATCCCCGCCTCTTCCGGTTAAAGCCTTCTCCCCCCTCCTCGTTTCCTTCAGCTTCCCCCACCTCTCATTTCTCATCCCTCATCTCTGCCCCTTTCGCACCCTCCGGGGACAGCCATCCCTTGCCTCCCGAAGACTCCCCCTTCATTACATCGTCCGATCTCTCGCCCTGAAGGCCTTGAATTGCCATGATCCTGCCGCAACCCGAGCGATCGGCCCAGGACGGAACCAGACCCGGCCGAAATCCGAACACCCGCAGGACCGCCTCGCAAGTGTCCTCACGGGCATTATGAGGACACTCCGCCCCGGCGGCCCAGCCAGGACCCTACCCCGGCATCTCCGTCACCCAATGCGCCACCGGCACCCTTCCGTGGCGGCACATGTCAAGACGACATCCTTCCTGTGGCACCTAATTGAAATGGCGGGGCCGGAGCGGCCGCCAGGTCCGCTCCCTCCCCGCCATCATGGCTTCCAGGCTGACTTTTCCGAAGCGCGGCGCCCGGCCGGGCTCAGCTGAGGTCCGGGAGGGCCTGGATGAAGAGCGCCCCGAAAAATTTCCCCTCGTCTGTCCCGGAAGGCAGGAGGCCCCTCCGGACCCACTCGCGGACGTAGCTCTTCAGATGCTCCTTCGCGTGGGCCACCCCGGGCATCCACATGTACCTCGCGAGCTCGCTTTCGAGCCCTGCAGCGTCCCCGTCCCAGACCCCGGCGTCGACGCCGATCCCGGCCGCCTCAGCCAGGTTCTCGCCCGTCCAGGCCGCCCCCCTTATCCAGGCCCGTGTCACGGCCGCCGCCAGCTCGGGATCGCGCTCGTAGAGATCCCTCCCGAGTACCGCGAAAGAAATGAAGAAGTGGTTTGCCGCAGTATGACCGGCATGAGGATTGCCGGAAGCCCTGCCGTCGGCCGAAGGGGCCGGCAGGGACGCAGAGGCGCTGTAGACGACCTTCCAGGAGGCTCCCTCTTGCCCGCTCTCAGCCGCTGCGCCTCCGCCTGGCGGAGATCCGCCGCCGCTCAAAGCCGGCATCCCTCCCTGCCTCCCTCCATCAACGCCACCAACATGGACTTCAGGACGGGTTCGGCCAGATTCCCCACCGTCCGAAGCCTGGCCATGACTTTCCTGCTGGCCCGCAGATCCGTTTCTGCCGCCCTTTTCCGCCCGTCCTCCGTGACCGCCATGGCCTCCTCCTCCCGCCCGGCCTCCCCGGCCGCCCTGAACGTCAGCTTCTGCCCGGCCTCCCTGAGCGTCAGCTTCTGGCCGGCCTCCCTGGCCTCCCTGAACGTCAGCTTCTGCCCGGCCTCCCCGGCCGCCCTGAACGTCAGCTTCTGCCCGGCCGCCCTGAGCGTCAGCTTCTGCCCGGCCTCCCCGGCCGCCCTGAACGTCAGCTTCTGGCCGGCCTCCCTGAGCGTCAGCTTCTGGCCGGCCTCCCTGGCCGCCCTGAACGTCAGCTTCCACCTGGGCTCCATGGGCACCCAGAGTGCCAGCATCCTCCCTGCCTCCATGGCCACCCTGGCCTCCTGCTCCCACCCGGCCTCCCCGGCCGCCCTGAACTTCAGTTTCCGCCTGAGCTCCATGGCCGCCATAAGCGTTTGCTACCGCCCGGCCCCCGTGACCACCATGACTGTCAGCTTTCACCCGAGCTCCATGACCGCCATGAGCGTCAGCTTCCGCCTGGACTTCATGGCCGCCATGACCTTCAGCTCCCGTCTTGCCCCCGCGACCGTCCCGGACGTCTCCCGCCGCATGTCCCCGGACGCCATGATGTCCCCCAGGAACCGCCCTCCGAAGCTCCCAGCGGGCCGCCTCGTCCGCCTTCCCGTCGACTATCGCACGGATGAGCCCTTCCGCCGGCACTTCCGACCACTCCAGGCCAGCGTCCGTGTCTATCCCCTGGCTCCTGTAGTATCGGGCCGCGGCCACTGCGGCGCCTCCCCCAAGGCTCTCCACCGCGACGCGGATCCTTTCGGGCCGGTTACCAGTGCCGAGAATCTCCAGGAACCCGCTGTAGAGTCCCGCCGACGGCCCTACCCGGGCCCCGTCCCTGAAAAGCCCCAGCACCCGTCCGTCCAGTTCGCCTCCGTCAATCCTCCCCGAGGCTATGGCCCCCGCGAATTCGGATGCCCCCGTTCTCGCCGCAGACGCCTCTATGCCCTCCTCCTCGAAGTATCCGTTCCTTATGGCGACCGCGAGCGCCACCCCCCCTCCCGGAGTCTCCCAGCCGAGCGTCACCGCCTCGGACGCGGCGGCCGCGCCGGAAAGCCAGACGCCGGCCGCCGCCAGGGCCGTGAGGCACTTTACGACCGACTTCAACGCAAGAAGAGCCAGACGCTCGCCCGCGAGCCGCCGGCGGGCGGGACCGGCAGGAGCCGAATCTGACAAGCCCGCACGGAAGACGCCTCCGGGGAGCGATGCACTTCTTCTGTCGCTGGTCTTCATTCTTTCTCACCTCTTGTTCCTGACTTCTTAACTTCCTGGCCTGCAGCAGCGCGCATCCCCTACAGCTTATAGGTTAGTTGGCGTTGAGGAATGACGTCCTGGCCGCCCGGCAGCGTTCCTCGCTTACAGCTTGGCTGTCCGGCAGCGTTCCCTGCTGACTGCTTGGCTGTCCGGCAGCGTAACCGCTTGACATCTTCCCTGCCTGACAACTCTCCTCCTTGACAGCAAGCCGGCCCTTTCTCATCGCCCGTCCGGCCGGACGCCTTCCTCAGGTCCCGGCAGGCTGGCCTGCGGCCTGCCGGCCAGGCCGTCCAGCACGCCTCCTCTGCCTCCCCTGCTACATGTCTTCGGCCAGGGGAGGCAAATCGAGACGAATCACGCACGATGCCTATGACATTCTCGGTTTCGAGACGGTCATGACACCGTGTCAAAAAAAAGGCGCCGGGCGGTTCCCTTTCTCCCCCACCCCGCAGACAGAAAATGGGGAGTCCGGGAACCGCCCGACGCGGCCCTGCGGGTCCCGGGCGTCCCTCTCCCGGGACACCTCGTGACCTGCGCTCGCCGGAAGACTCAAGCCCTCGGGGCCGGCCTTCCTAAAATCGTGACGCGGCAAGAACCCTGGGCCTTCCGCCCGCCCCCGCCTCCCTCGCCCCTCCGTGCCTCCTGCCTCCTGCCTCCCGCCCGTCCGTGCCTCCTGCCTCCCGTCCGTGCCTCATTCGCCCGTCCGCGCCACCCTCCGGCACAGGAGGGCCGGGATGCCGGGCTAAAACGAGATTCCGGAAGAAGGGCGCTTCATGATGTGTTTTACATGAAGATGGATCGACCTATATTGCGGCTATCCAGCCTTCCTTCGGGGCCTTGAGAGGCCCCCCGCGCCCCCTCCCCCCGCCGTCGCGGGGAGGGGGCCTCCGGGCCGCGGGAGGCGACCGGCCCGGAGCGGACGCGGGGAGGGCGGCCGCGGGCGCCCCCGCTCAATCGGCCGCGTTCATGTAGCCCTCCCGCGACAGTTCCAGGACCCTCCTCCCCGCCAGCCAGAACGCCCCGTCCAGGGCCAGGCCCAGGAAGGCTATCACCACGACCGAGGCGTACATGCGGTTCACCTGGAAAGTCTCCTGGCTGGTGAGGGCCAGCCAGCCCAGCCCCCTGGAGGCGCCCATCATCTCGGCGGCTATCAGCATGAACATGCTGTAGCCCAGCGCGAGCCTCAGTCCCGAGAGGACCAGCGGGGAAGAGGCGGGCGCCACGATCTTCACCAGAAGCCCCGCGCCGCCCAGGCCGAAGGCCCGCCCCGCCTTGACCAGCAGGGGGTTCACGGAGGAGGCCCCGTTCATGGAGCTGAAAAGTATCGGCCAGAGGCAGGTCCAGAAGACGATGGTTATCTTCGGGGCCTCGTCTATCCCCATGAAGAGGATGAGCACGTGGAAGAGGAGAAAGGGGTTTATCTGGGAGAGAACCTCGAAGGGGATGTCCAGCTGCCTCCTGAGGCCCCCGTACCAGGTGCCCAGCAGGAACCCGGCCGGCACCCCCACGGCGGCCGCCAGCGCGAAGCCGGAAAGCGCCCTCGTGAGGCTGACCTTGACGTGCAGGAGCATCACCCCCTGGAGGGTCATCCGCCAGACGGTCTCCATCACCGTCGTGAAGGGCGGGAAGAACACCGGGTTTATGAGCCTGGCCCGGCTCATGAGCTCCCAGGCCGCTACGAACGCCAGGACACAGGCGTATTTCCTCAAGAACGCTCGCAAGATGCCGCTTTCCGCCGGAAGCCGTCCGGTCCGGCGCTCCAGGCTCACCGCCCGGGCCCGACGCCAGCTTCGTGGACGCTGGTATAGTCCGGGGCTTGGCTCCCCCGGCTCAGGATGGTTCCGGGGTTCAGCTCGCCCCCGGCTCGAAGAAAATCCGGGACTTGGCTCCCCCCGGCTCAAGTTGGTTCCGGGGCTCAGCTCGCCCCCGGCACTTCAAGGTTCCGGGACTCCGGGTGGCCCCCCCGGCCCATGAAGGTTCAAGGATCAGAACGCCGGCGGCTCAGGAAGGTTCCGGGACTCCGGGGGCCCCCCCGGCCCATGAAGGTTCAGGGCTCAGAACTACGGCCGCTCAGGGAGGTTCCGGGGTTTCGGGAGGTCCAATGTCCAGGGGCTCCGGGAGGTCCAGGACCTTCGGGGACTCCCGTCTCAGGGCGACTTGCCGGCCCAGGAAGCCTTCCGGGTCAAGAGGCCCCCGCCCCTCCGCTCCTCCAGGTCTTCAGGCCATCCGGCACTCATTCAGTCCACACCCTGTACTCCGGTATCTCGCCGGGATCGTTTAGGAGCACTTCCGCCCGCCAGATCTCGTAGGCCCCGACCCCCATCACCGCCGCGAAGACGGCCGCGGCCGCCAGGGCCGACCCGAGCCCGAGCCTCCTCGCGCCGCCTCCGGTCTGGACGCCGGTGAGCGGGTCCGTCCCGGTCTTCCAGAAGAAGAGGCCGTTCCTGAAGAACAAGAGCGAGCGGTTCATCAGCACCCCCAGAAACACTATGCACAGGCCGGCCCCGTAGATCCTGGGCACCTGGTTCAGGGCCCCAGCGCTGTGGACTATCCACCCCAGCCCCGCCGTGGCGCCGGTCATCTCCGCGGCGATGAGGATGAAGAAGCTCATCTCAACCCCTATTCTCATGCCGTTGAACACCGAGGGCGAGGCGGCAGGCAGCACCACCTTCCAGAAGACCGCGGCGGTTCCCGCTGTCATGCTCCTGGCCGTCCTGACAAGCCCCGGATCCACCCCCCTCACCCCCGCGAGCGTCCCGAAGAAGACAGGCCAAAGGCTCACCCAGGCCAGGACGGCTATCTTGGGGAGCTCGCCCGCTCCGAAGAAGACCACGAAGAGCGGGAACACGCAGTACGGATTGATGAGGGCAAACATCCTCAGGAGGGCCTCGACCCGCTCGGCCAGGCCCGGGAGGAGCCTTCCCATAAGGTAGGCGAGCGGCACCCCAAGGGCCGCGGCGATGACCAGACCCGCCGTCACCCTGGCGAGCGACACCATCACGTGCATGAAAAGATGTGTCCGCTCCCACATCTCGAAGACGGCGGCAAGCGTCGCCGTGAGGCTCGGGACGAAGGCCTGGTCAACCAGCCCGAGCCTGCCGGAGAGCTCCCAGGCCAGAAGGAGCGCCGCGAGCACCCACCACCTGGCGGCGGCATCCCGCACGTCCCGCCCCACAGCCATCCGAGCTCCCTCCGTCAGCGCGGCCCTGAATTCACCCGGGCCGTCCGTCTACCGCCGATTCCGGCCTGATTCCTCGGTCGCAACGACCGTGCTCCGCCCCCTGCCCCGAGGCACCAGGCCCCGGCATCGTCACCTTCACCCTGCCTGCCGAGACCGGCCCCTGGACCGAGGTGCCCGGCCCCGTCACCATCACCATCACCCTGCCTGACGAGACCGGCCACGGCATCGTCACCATAACCTTCGCCTTCCCAACCGGACTCGGCTCCAGCTCCGAGGCACCCGACCCCATCACCATCATCTTTGCCCTGCCGACCGGGCCCGGCCCTGGCCCGAGGCACCCGACCCCATCACCATAACCTTTGCCCTGCCGGCCGAGCCCGGCCCAGAGGCACTCGGCCCCTGCCGACCGGGCCCAGCCCCGGGCCCCGAGGCTCCCCGCCCCTGCATCGTCACCATCACCCTGCCGACCGAGCCCGGCCCCTGCCCAGAGGCACCCCGCCCCTGCATCGTCACCATCACCGTTGTCCTGCCGACCGGGCCCGAGGTACCCTGCCCTGCATCGTCACCATCACCCTGCCGACCGATCCCGGCCCCTGCCCAGAGGCACCCCGCCCCTGCATCGTCACCATCACCGTTGTCCTGCCGACCGGCGCCGGTGTCCTGGCGACCGGGCCCGGGGCAGCCTGCCCTGCATCGTCACCGTCACCCTGCCGACCGATCCCGGCCCCTGCCCAGAGGCACCCCGCCCTGCATCGTCACCATCACCGCTGCCCTGCCGACCGGGCCCGAGGCACCCGGCTCGTCATCGTCACCGTCACCCTGACGACCGAGCCTGGCTCCGGGCCCAAGGCACCCGGCCCCGGCATCGCCACCATCACCGTTGCCCTGCCGACCGAGCCCGAGGCACCCGGCTCGGCATCGTCACCGTCACCGTCACCCTGACGACCGAGCCTGGCTCCGGGCCCGAGGCACCCGGCTCGGCATCGTCACCGTCACCCCGCCGGCCGGGACCGGCCCTCAGCGACGGAGCCCGGCTCCCGGCCAGCGCTACATCTCCTTGGCCTCCTTCCAGACCACCACCTTCTTCTCCAGGAACTTGAAGAGGGTGTCGATCAGGATCCCGAACACCACGATGACCAGGGTCCCGGTGTAGAGCTTGGGGATCTGGTAGTTCACCTGGGCGTTGATGATGAGCCACCCCAGCCCCCTGGAGGCCCCCATCATCTCGGCGGGGATGAGCATGAAGAAGGCGGTGGCCGCGGCAAGCCTCAGCCCGGCAAAGAGAAACGAGGCGGAGCTCGGGATGACTATCTTCCAGAGCAGCTTCACCCTGCCCATGCCCATGGAGCGGGCGAGCTTCACGTGCAGGGGGTCCACCGTCTTGACCCCGAGCGAGGCGTTGTAGAGGACCGGCCAGATGGCGACCCAGAAGATCATGGCCACCTTGGAGACCTCGCCTATGCCGAAGAGCAGGAGGAAGACCGAGAACAGCGCGAAGGGGTTGAACTGGCCGAGGAAGGTGAGGAGCGGGCCCACCACCCTCTCGAAGTTCTTGAACCAGCCCCCGAGCATGAAGCCCACGGGCACGGCGACCACCACGGCCAGGACGAATCCGTAGAATGCTCGGGACAGCGAGACGGAGGAGTGCCGATACAGGGACCCGTCCTGGATGTACTGCCAGAGCGTCTCGAGGATCGTGGCCGGACTGGCGACGAAGGTCTCCGGCGCGAGCCCCGCCGAGCAGGCTAGCTGCCACAGGAGGACGAAGATCACTATGGATCCGCACCGGTAGAAGAGCGAGACCGCGGTCTCCCTTGCCTGATAGAGCTTCATCGACCGTTCCTCCTGGAACCTCGCGGGCCCCCCCATCGGGCGCCAGCCTAACCCTCCGCCCCCGGCCGCCCGCCGCCGGGCGCCGGCCTAACCCTCCGCCCCCGGCCGCCCGCCGCCGGGAGCCGGCCTAACCCTCCGTCCCCGTCCGTCCGCCGGACCCTCGTCTCCGGTTGCCTTAAAACCTTCCGACCCCGGACGCCCGTCTGACCCTCGCCTCCGGTTGCCCGTCAAGCCCTCCTACTCCGGCAGCCCGCCGGACCCTCGCCTCCGGGAACCTGTCAAGCCCTCTGACCCCTGACCCCCGCCGGACCATCGCCTTCGGATGCCCGCCAAGCCCTCCGACTCCGGACGCCCGCCGGACCATCACCTTCGGATGCCCGCCAAGCCCTCCGACTCCGGCAGCCCGCCGGTCACTTGCCTCCCGAGGCCTGCCGAACCTCCGCCTCCAGTGCCCTACGAGGCCCTCGCCTCTTCCTTGTAGGACAGCAGGGTCCTCTCCAGGCGGTTGATGAGGACCGTCATTCCCATGCCCAGGAGAGCTATCCCCAGCACCCCCACGTAGATGCGGGGGATATAGTTGTTCATGGAGGCGTTATGGACCATGTATCCCATGCCAGCCGTGGCGGAGAGCATCTCGGCCGCTATGAGGAACAGGAAGGCCACCGTGGCGCCCATCTTGAACCCGGTGAAGATCGACGGCACGGACGCCGGCAGTATGACCTTCCAGAAGATCTGGGTCCGGTCGGCGCCCATGGACCGGGCGGCCTTGACCAGCACGGGATCGACGCTCCCCACCCCGTAGATGGTGAAGTTCAGGACCGGGAACACGGCGGACCAGAAGATTATCGCGAACTTCGCCACCTCGCCGACCCCGAAGAGCAGTATGAACAGCGGGAACAGGGCGAAGGGGTTGATGTTCCCCAGAAGGGACAGGAGCGGGTTCAGGAACCTCGTGGCCCTGGGGAAGAATCCCGCCAGGCACACGCCCGCCGGCACACCCACCAGGATTGCCCCGACCAGGCCCAGGAGTGCCCTCTGCGTGCTGGTGGCCACGTGGATGAAGAACTCCCCGGTCCTCACCAGCACCCATGCGTCGTGCAGGACGTCCGAGAACGGCGGGATGAAGCGCCCGTCGAAGAGGCCCAGCCAGGGCCCGACCTGCCAAAGGGCCAGGAAGGCTATGATGCCGTACCAGCCCATCACCCTGCGGTTGAAGGCTCCTGCCTCGCGCTCCTCCAGCCCGGGGGACTGCATCCCCTCGGTGGCGCCCAGCGCCCCCGCCGGGCCGGGAGCCCCCGCGCCGCCGGGAGCGAGCTGTCCGAACTCTCTTGCCATCAGGGCCCCCGTCCGTTGCCCAGCGGCTCCGGGCCCGGCGAGGGCCCGCTCCGCGGCCTGTCCTTCGCTTCCGGACGGCCCCTAGCCAGCCGGAGCTGACGGGAGATGTCCGGAAGGACGTTAGAAAATTATCGCTGCGGCTGTCTTGTTGCCGTGATGCCTGTCCTGAACGCTCTCGAATGCCGGAACCCGGCTAACTCCCGAGCTCCCGAGCTCCCGAGCTCCCGGACTTCCGCGAGCTCCAGGACTTCCGAACTCCCAGAGCCCCGGAACTCCGGAACTCCGGAGCCGCCGGCGCCCTTCCTGAGAGGACCGGGCTGAAACCCGCCCGGCCATGACCCCGTCCCGAAATCGCCGGCCGAGTGACGTCCGCCCGAACCGGCGGGCAGTCATCGCCCGGAGTCCATGGCCTTGCTACTCAGCCGGCAACCATCTGCGTCCGAGTCCCCGTGCCGCCATCCCTCGGATCGCGCGACCGGACGGCTCAGTCACCAGCCGCAGCCCGCCAGAACCGCCCGGATGCTTGAGGCCGCCTGTCGCCGCCGGCCGAGCCGGCTGCCCGAGCCGCCGTCTTGCCCTTCGGGGCAGCCGGGCTTCCCGCCGGATTGCCGGGCAGAAAGCCGGATGACGGATGACGGGCGACCGGCCTACCTCCGGGCCAGCCTCTTCAGGGCGTCCTCGAGCCCCAGGGGCGCGGCAAGGCCCACGATCCCCCTGTCCGAGAGCGCCTTCACCGCGCCGGGCCCGATCTTGCCGGCGAGCACCATGCCGCAGTCCTTCAGGAGCTCAGCGGTCGCGTCGAGGACGCTCTCGTCGTGGCTCTTGTCGCGGCAGGGCCTGGGGCCGGGGCGGGTCTCCTCCAGCTCGTAGCGGGCCCCGTCACCGTCCTCCGAGAGCCGGTAGATCAGGAAGCTCTCGGTCCTGCCGAAGCAGGCGTCAATGCTCACCCCGGAATCGGTGGCGACCGCCACCCTGTCGGGGCGGTAGACTCCCCGGCGGCCCGGCCGGGCCCTCGCCCCGGACGCCCCGGAACCTCCGGAAGCCCCGAAAGCTCCGGAAATCCCGGAAACCCCGAAAGTTCCGGAAATCCCGGAAGCCCCTGAAACTCCGGAAGCCCCGGAAGCTCCGGAAGCCCCGGAAGCTCCCTGAGCCCCGGAATGCCCGTAGTCGCCGGAAGGCCCGGCGGCCGGGGACGGGGACGATGACGGCTCTGAGCGGACATGCGTCTCAGCCATGGGAGAAGGTCTCCTGGATCAGCGAAGTCCCGTAGAGGGCCTCCGAGAAGTCCGACAGCCCGGGGATCCCGCAGGCGTCCGCCCGGCACCGTCGGCAGTTGGTCTTCACGGGAAGATGGCGGGCCGCCTCGTCGGAGGCCCGGGCGTACTCGTCGGACGTGGGGGCGGTGACGTGCGCCAGGTCGTGGGCGGGTATTACGGGGATGAGGTTCATGATCTCCGCTCCCCAGCTCCTCGCGGCGGAGGCGACCTCGCCCGCGTGCTCGAGGTTCATGCCGGGGACCAGGACCATGTTCACCTTGACGGTCATGTGCTGCCTAGCCGCCTCCCTGATGCCCCGCTCCTGGGCGGACGCGAGGATCCTAGCGCCCTCGAGCCCCCCCACGAACCTGCCTCCCGTGACGACGCCCCTGTTCACGAGCGACAGGATGGCGGGGTCCACCGCGTTCACGGTCACCGTCACGGTCTGGACCCCCGCAGCCATGAGCCCCTCCATGGAGTCGTGGAGCTCCAGGCCGTTGGTGGACAGGCAGGTGATGATGTCGGGGTGCGCCTCGCGCACGAGCCTCAGCGCCTCCAGGGACTCGGGGCCCGCGAGCGGGTCGCCGGGCCCCGCCACCCCCGCGACCCTGATGTCGGGGCACAGGACGAGGGCGGTATCGACTATTCCGACCGCCTCCTCCGGGGAGATGACCCTCGCGGCGTTGCCCGGGAGATCCGCCCCCCTGGTGAGGCCCCTCGCGCAGAAGCGGCAGAAGATGTTGCACCTGGGCGCCACGGGGAGGTGTATGCGCCCCGTCTGCGGCTGGCATCTGGTGCTGAAGCAGGGATGATCCTTCAGGTCCATCTCGGTCCTCGTCGTCTCGCCCGGACACTGGGCCCGTGCCTTATGAATTGCCGTCTGCGGGATCTCGAATTATCTGAATCCTCGGCTTCGGCCTCGGCACAGGAAGAACCCTCCCCGGACCCCCGAAGCATCATTTACCGATCTGCTGTCTCGTTTTCGCTCGTTCTCTCTCGCTTT
>JAISFP010000164.1 GCA_031263525.1 Deltaproteobacteria bacterium
AGCAGGAGGGAGAGGACAGCAGGAGGGAGAGTTCAGCAGGAGTGAGAGGACAGCAGGAGGGAGATGACAGCAGGAGGCAGAGGACAGCAGGAGGCAGAGGACAGCAGGAGGCAGAGGACAGCAGGAGGCAGAGGACAGCAGGAGGCAGAGGGCAGCAGGAGGCAGAGGGCCATGCGGATGGACTGGGGCCCGCGAAAAGGGAACAACTATCGGGAACAGGGATTAGGAAATATTCCCGAGGGTTAGGCGGGTGGCGCGGTCGGGATTAACGATCGACCCTAATTGGATGAAGTTGGGTGAAATCGGATTGAATTGTCTAATTTTATACTCAATTATATCCAATTTTACAGTTATGGCTTGGAAAATCACAATTTTAGGGAAGATCATAAACTTATCAGTCTTGAGACTCGAAGAAAAAATTTTTTTGTATCCGGGTCTCTTCAGGGGCTTGGACGAAGCCAGAATCTAACGTAATCCGTAGTATATAAGAACTTTGAGCTAGGGAGAGGTAACAATAATTTTCTTGACAGAAAGCGAAAATTGCTCTAGTATTTGAACATCCTGGCACTTCTAGGGAATCTGGTACCTCCTTGACACTCCCGGGCTTCGGCAAGCGAGATGAAGAGACAGAAGGTGACGGCGGCCTCAGAGGTGCCTGCGAAGGCGGCTTACCAGTTGAAGTCTCCATCGCTCGAAGGGACTTCCGGATTTCTTCGCTTCTTTTTTTTCAGGCTTGGCGTTTATGGACTCCATTCAAGATTTTTTTTGGCATTCTGACGCGGCCCCGGGCTTAGGGCCCTTGTTGGTCCCCGGTCGCATGGCCGGTACGGCAGGCCTGACCTCGACGATCATCGGTGGAGATGGTGCGGTCCCCCTTGGGGCGCTGGCCGTGTCCTGGCCGGGGCGCACGGGTCCGGTCGAGTCCGGTGGCCAGGATGTTTCCTGGGCCCTCGGGCTCGTCTTGCCCAACAGTGACAGGTTCGGACGAACCCGCGACGAGGGTATCGAGCCACCGCTTGAGGCGTGGAAGCCGGGTAGCGTCCTACCCTCGCTCTCCCCTCCGGTATCCGGACAGCCGCAGAGGCCGGCGCGCACCGCTCCGGACGTGCTCGCTTACGAGGCTCCGGGAGGACTGCTGGATTTTGGAACTCTCGCGGCTTCTGGATGCCGGGCTCCTCGGGACATCCGTGCCTCCCCAGGTTCAGAGACTTTGCGGACTCGGAGAGACCGGGACCCTGTCCTGCTGCTCGTCCCGGACTGCGGGGTTGTTCTGCCGGTCTTCACGGGCCGCGGCGCATTCCAGTACTGTCAAGACCTTCGGGAGATTTCCAGGCACGGTCGGCACCTGCTGTCATGGGGCCATTGGATCCCGGCATACCGGCGTCGGCTGAGCCGGAGGCCCGGACCGGCATCCGCCGGGAGGGGCACACGGAGGCGCTGTGTCATGAAGCATCCGGCTTCATATGGCGGCGACCGCATGAAGCGTCCTTGACATGTTCGCCGCTAGTTCTTGATTATCAAGACTTTTGAGGCATCCTGCGCAAATCAAAGCCGAGCAAAGCCGAGCATAGCTAATCAAAGCTAATCAAAGCCGAGCTAAAGTAGTTGCGCAGGCCCCCTCAGCCCCGGACCCGTAACGACGGAGTTCGGCTTTTACGTGTACCGCTGTTCCGCCTCCGGCATCTGCTGGGGAACAGAGTGGCGGTCGTCAGTGTCGCTAAGCCGGCATCCCATGGTACCCCGGCAGGATAAGTTGGGCTCACAATGGTCTCTGCCAGGCTCTCAGTCACTGAGAACGATAGGACAAAAGCTTTGGTGGCCGTAGAAACTCCTGAGGATTGGCACAGATGAATGGAGGGGGCAACTCCTCCAGGAAACATAGAGCATAATTAATTTCCACACGACACCATTGGTAGACCCCTCAGCCCGTCCCGTCCCACTGGGGATGGGGGGGCTCCCCGGAGAGCTTAAAGCTCGCCTGGACATGCCGGCGTGTTCCAGGCGTACCTTGGGCCGTTCCGGGTAGCGGAGGGGAATTCAGATGGCCCGGAAGGCCGGGCAGCGAAGTAGATAACGGCATTAGACGATGGTTCTTGCATTATAAGATGGTTCTTACTTTATAATATAATTCTTGCATTATGATATGATTCTTAGATTATATATGTTTCTCGCATTATTAAGATAGTTCTTGCATTTGACTATGATTCTTGCATTATTAAGATAGTTCTTGCATTTGACGATAGTTCTTGACCTTACACGCTCCCTGCTTGCCTGAAGACGACGGAAAGCGAGTAAGACAATGACAGTGAGGACCTTGTTCAGAATGGCAGATACGATGCCGGGGGAGGTGGCGCCTGACATATGCTTTCCCTGGTGCCGCGAAGCCCGATGGCTGGGACTCAGTGTCTTTGACGACTCGCCGACCGTCCTCTCTTCGGCAGAGCCGCCCCTGAGGGGCGACGTTCTATCCCGCTCCGACTCCTGACCGGAGCGGGGCCTGGTCAGTTAATCCGTGATTTTCGCTACAGGAGCGGAATGACCGGGACGCCTGGCCGGGCACGGGACGCCTCCTTAACGGGAAAGGGTTCCAGCAGGACCTTGACGACTGCTCCTACATGGCCGCACTGGCGGCGAGACGGCCCCATCACCTCGATCCTTCGAGGCGAACTGGCCGGACATGATGATGGGAGCTCTGGAGTCTGGGTCCTCATGAGCCTGCGGTAGCTGATAAGCAGTGGTGAAACCCCCTCCGGCTGGCATACTACAGTTCGGAGTTAACCCTCCCGAGATCGCAAGGTCCCGGGGCAACATCGCGGCGGACGCGTACGCCGCGAAGCCCCTTGCCAGTCCCCCCCTTGGGGGGACTGCGCAGGAGGCTACAGCCGTTGACTTGCTCCGTTCCGGGGCAGCTGGCTTAGCTTTTTCCGTCCGCCCTTGGCGGCCGGGTCTGTGCCCTTTTCTCTCTCGTCTCCGTCCTTCTCTCTCGTCTCCGTCCTGCCCACTCTCGTCAGGACGTCTCGGCCACGCGTGGCAGCATGCGTCCAGACCCGGTCTTTCGTCGAACCCGTGCGTACCTGTGGGTTCATTCCTACAGGTTCGCCGGGTGGCGGAAATCCGGGGGTGCCTGGATCGTGAGGATCAGTCGAGCTTGCCCGGTGTATGAATCCAACAGTCTTGATAATATAAATAATATCCCACTAAATTTAAACAATTTCATCACAATCATAAATTTTCAGATCTCACGTTTCGGTCTGGTGTCTCCGGCCAGCTCTTCGAGCATATCAGGTATGGGCGGAACTTTTGGGCTTCACTGCTCAACCCGGAAAGCTAGTAAACTAGGGCACTTCACCTTCTCGGTAAAAAAACCAACGGTAGTCCAGGCGTATTTTTGAGATCTCGTCCCTAATTTTAAGTCCGACCCGGAATTTTGCCGATCTAAGAATGGTAGTTTCGTCATTCCGTAAATACTCTTTATAGAAATTTCACGCAAAACAGTCAGTTTCCTCGATTTCGATGTTGCATTCGCTGGGGGAATTCTGTATTTTCTCTATAACCAGCGGAGACGAAATCATCGATCGAGCCTCTAAGGCGAGGCTCCCAACAGGAAGGGCTGGAGGCCGCTCAGGCTTCTTAGGCCCTCCGCAATGTCACACGGCGTGACGGCAGCCCGGCATTCATGGTAACAGACGGCCGTCCCGGTCGCCGACTGGTTTCCCGAGCTCTTCCGGGCCGGAATGGCCGAAACGCCAGGACAGAGTCTTCTCCCGGCAGCCTACTGCCCCCTCCTTTACCGTCCTACCGTTCGAACTGCCTGTTCTGCAGGCCCCTGACCGGAAGCGCAGGCTCCCGGTTTCCCCCGGCGTCGCCCCGCCGAAAGCCTTCCTAAGAAGGCAGCGGCAACCGGCGTCGGCCTTTCGGTCCTTCCCGGTACTGTTTCCGACCATTTGCGGAAACGGACCCCCGCCCATCGCGTCTAAGCAGACGCGGCTCACTAACTCAGGCCGGAGCGACCTCGCTGCACGGCCGCAACATGCGGGCAAAGACTGATGCCCGTCCCCAGATCACG
>JAISFP010000199.1 GCA_031263525.1 Deltaproteobacteria bacterium
GTGCCGGCGGCCCCTGCCGGCCGCGTCCCCGTGCCGGCGGCCCCGGCCGGCCGCGTCCCCGTGCCGGCGGCCCCTGCCGGCCCCGTCCCCGGGCCGGCGGCCACTGCCGGCCCCGTCCCCGGGCCGGCCCTGGGCAGGCGGAAGGGCGGGAGGCCGCGGTCGCTGAACAAGAGGAATGTTCACTGCGCGATCTTCCTTACCCAGGCCGAGCATGACTTGCTCAAGGCATCCGTCACGAGGACCATGCGCCAGACCGGGAAGCCCGTCGCCCTTTCCGAGATTGGCCGCAACCTTCTGCTCGCGTGGGCCAGGGACGGGGCTGTGCCACCTCCCGGCACCGACGGCGCGGCGGAAGCCCCGGAGCCCGGAAAGGAGCCCCGCTCCGGGGTATGAGCTCAGGTGATCCGCCAGCGGCACCGGCATTTCGCCCGGTTGTTCCCGGGTTCTGCCGTGACGGGAGGGGCCAGCGGCACCGGCATTTCGCCCGGTTGTTCCCGGGTTCTGCCGTGAAGTGAGGGGCCAGCGGCGGAAACGTTCCCGTCAGTTTCGGCGTCCGGGGGCCTTCCGGCCCACGTCCTGGCCCCTTTCCTTCTGGTCATCCGGACCTCCGTCCATCGCCAGCCGGCTGCCGCGTTGCCGAAGGGCCCTGTTACGCGCATGCCGGCCCGAGTTTAACAGTTGCCAGAATCGAGATATTTGTATCCGTCCACAGGGGCCAAGGGTGCTAATCTGGCCCTACCCTTCGCACAGGCAACAAGCGCTCTCTCCCACAAGCACCTCAGTCCTCCGGGGCCTCCAGTCCTCCTCGCCTTTCAGTCCCGTCAGGTCTCCAGGGTATCAGTTGTCCTGGCCAAAAGTGCCTTCAGCCTTCCAGTCACCACCCTTAACGGATGCAGATCTGCCGAGAACGTCCTCGGAGAGCTCTGACCATCCTGTACGATATCGGACATCATAACTCCAGCATAAGCTGGTTGGTGGCGTTCGAAGAGCAAGACTTCCGCTATAGGTCTCGTCAAGTGTTAAACTTGGGCCTGGCGGTGGAAAACTGCAAGAGGCTCCCTCCGAAAACCGGAACGTGGCTCGTGGAAGACGGGCACGGGCATACGGTGGCGGAACTGGCGTCTCGTCGCGGAATGCTGTACAATGAGGGCTCGGTTCGGATGGCGGGTCACCTGGACGTCCATTAGCCGTTCTGGCAGCTTGCCTGCCGGGACGGGCTATCGGCGGCACATCACGCGGCGAATGCCGGAAAGCTTTCCGGAAGGCTTTTCAGGTGGGACATCGCCGATCCCCGGCACGGGTCGACCGTGTCGCACGAGGCGGCGAGGGCCGGGACGTTGCCGACTGGGTTCCGGCTTTGGGATCTGGCGATGCGCTGGGGCTGGACCGTCGGGGACGAGGCGCGGAACCGCGAGGCGGAGGAAGGGGCCTGGTCCCCGGCATCTGGAGGCGAGTCATGAGTTTCGACTCGAAGGCGCTCGAAATCATCGAGAGGGCCGGTACCGGCAGGGCTCTCCTGCCGGAAAGCCCGTTCTGGACTCTCAAGGACGGGAGCGGCGTCACTGCGGCTCACGTGGCCGCGATGCACGGGAAGCTTCCGCCAGGATTCGGCAAATGGCGGCTCAGGGACGGGGACGGGGTGTCGGCCGCTGAGACGGCCGCGATGCACGGGAACATGCCCCGGGGCGTCGCGTACTGGCGGCAGCTGATCGATGAAGAGGGAAGGAAGGCGGGAAAGGGATGAGCTCAAAGGGAAATCAGGCAACGGTCGACGCGCGGACCGCGTTCGCGCTCGCGGCTTCCGGAACGTTACCGCACGGGTCGCCGTCATGGGACGTCGCGGACGAACTGGGAAGGACGCCGTATCACGCGGCGGCCGAGGCGGGGACGCTTCCCCCGGGGTTCGACCGGTGGGAGATAGCTGATTTTACGGGATGGACCGTCGCGCACGCCGCGGCGGAGCACGGGCACATGCCGCCCGGGTTCCGGAAATGGGATCTGGCGGACAACGACGGCACGACGGTCGCGCTTGCCGCCGCGGAGAACGGGCGTCTTCCTGCCGATTTCGAGTTCTGGGACATGCCGTCCGGAGACGGAAGGAGCGTCGCGCACGCGGCAGCGGCGGCGGCCCGGCTTCCGGAAGGGTTCGACGGGTGGGACATCGCCGATTCCGATGGATGGAGCGTGGCTCACGAGGCGGCGAGCCGCGGGTACCTGCCTTCCGGGTTCGGCAGGTGGGGGCTCGTGACGACGGACGGGCTCACCGTGGCCCGCGCGGCGTTCATGTCCGGTAAGGTGCCGCCAGGGACAGGAAGCCTCGGGCAGCTGCTCGATCTGGACAGGCTCGAGACGGCCGGGGCGGCGCTTGCGGCCAAGGCCGCCGAAAGTTCTGTGCCCGAGGCCGAGCCCGGTCAGCCGGAAGAGTTCCGGGAAGCCTGGAACCTGATGGCTGCCGGGAGGATACCGCCTGATTCCGAACTCTGGGGGCTCAAGTCCGTGGACGGCAACCCCCTCGCGCACAAGGCGGCGCGGTACGGGATTCTTCCGGAAGGCTTCAGCGGCTGGAGTATCGCCAACTCGGCCGGGTGGAGCGCCGCGCACGTGGCTGCGAAATACGGGACGCTGCCTGAAGGCTTCCCGCTGTGGGACATCGCTGACGGGGAGGGGCGCACGGTGCTGGATGTGGCCGCCAGACACGGGAAGATCCCGCCGTGGTTCGAGGGCCAGGTGCCGCAGGTCTCGGACGCGGGGCGGAGGGCCCGGAAACAATCCGGGAACGAGCTCCGTCGGTTCACGGTACTCGCGGAAGCGGCACAGAAAGGGACGCTCGGAGCCGATTTCGGCGAGTGGCACCTGAAGGGGAGGAAAGGCTTCACGCTGGCACACGTGGCGGCCATGTACGGCAAGCTGCCGCAAGGGTTCAGTCAATGGCGGCTGACCGACAGGAACGGCGACACGCCCGCGCACTTGCTCGCGAGGCGCGGCAAGATTCCCGCCGGGTTCACGATGTGGCATCTGAAGAACGGCGAGGGCGTCTCAGTGGCCGAGACGCTGCGGAAGAGCCGAGCGGAAAGGGACGCCGCGGCCGGCAGGGGAGGAACGTGAACGGCATAGGCTTCGAGGAATGCGTCCTCGACGTTTTCGAACGTGTCTGCGACGCGACCAAGCTTGATGACGTGAGCGGGCTCCGGAGACTTGCGGACAGTAACGGAAGGACGACAGCGCACGTGTCCGCCAGGCACGGGAAACTGCCTTCCGGCTTCCCGGCCCGGGGCATCGCGGACGGGGACGGGTGGAGCGCGGCGCACGAGGCGGCGGAGGCCGGGACGCTGCCGCCGGGGTTCGGGACGTGGCGGATCAGACCTCTGTCCGGCGAGGAAGCTGCCCGCTCCGGCCAGGCTGCCCACGGGGCCCCCGGGACGAACGCCGCCTCGGCCACCTGGCGGCGACATCCGCGGTAGCGATGTCACTCCTCGGGAGGCCGTCGGCATCCTCTCCTCGGCCACGCCCCGAGTTCCGGCCCCCGAAGCCCTCTACCCGAAGACGAAGGCCATGCTCCGGGCCCGCCCACCTGTGTCTATACTGCCTATGCGGTCGGGCTGTCCGACGCCGCTGTATATGGTGACCTTCTCATCCTCGTCCGGCGAGGCCATTGCATCTCCGTTGTTGGCTGTCCCAAGCGCAAGGCAGACGTCTGCCCCGCAGAACAGGGCCTTCCCCCGTGACTCCAAGGGGTGGCGGTAATGTCGCCCCCCCTCTCGTCCTCGTACAGGTAGACGTGGCCTGGCGAAGCCCCCGGTCTCCGGCCTCCTGCGGGGAGCCCGAGGCGAGCTCCAGGAGCGGCATGCCAGCCGACACTCGGCGGAGGGGCAACCGCCAGGTGGCCGCCGGGGAAGGGGGGACATCCCGAAGTCGTCTAGCCTTTTAGTTGCAAATCTCACCATCTCTCTCCCCCAGGGCCAAGCAGATTCATCTGGCGCATTTAATTGCAACTGTCGCATTCTCTCTCTCGAGACCCGCCCGAGTCCAGGGCCGGCCGGGGAGCCTCCCCGCCTCCCGCTCCGCCCGGAAACGGATGCGTCCGGCAAGTCCGCTAAAAGCCCGTTTTCGGGCATGTTTCCCCTTGTCCGGGCATCAGCACGATGTCGAATTGTCGGGGCAGGACACGGCGTCCGCGCGTTCCGGCGGCTTCCATGAGTCCGCCCGCGCCCGTGTTGCCCGGCAACCGGGGGTGCGGACAGCCTCCCTGCCGCCTGGAACGTTCTCCCAGGCCAGGGACCCGCGAAAACGTCGGACAGCCTGTCCGCCGGCTGCCATGATCTCCCCGTCGAGGCATCCCCGCGAACGGCACAGAACCTGTCCGCCGGCTGCCATCATCTCCGGGTCGGCGGGACATCCTGGCGGCGCGGGCCATGAGCTCCGCCTCGGCGGCGTACGGCACGATCCTCATGGCCTCCGCGAGCGCCGCCTCGAACTCGGGGCTCGCCCTGCGGCAGGCGGCTAGGTCGTCCCTGTCAAGGCCGGCCTGGGCCATGGCGCCCTCGAGCTCGCCCGTGTCCCGCAGCGGCTGAATGAAGAACCCGGACCTGGGCCTGACACGGTATCCGCCGTCCTCGAGGCCGCCCGGAGGTCCGGGCTCCCAGGTAGCGGGCCTGGCGGGGGGTCCCGCCATGCCATGATGTCCTCCGCCTCTTCCGGGGCGGAAGCCGCCGGTGCCGCTCCCGCCGCCCGGCGGAGGGCTGAAGCCGCCCGACAGTCCGTCTTGTCATATTCGATTCAGGTGTAACGACATGCCGCGTCAGGGCAAGGCGGGGGCCATGCCCACCCGAACGGCCATCTCTGGCAACGGCCGGGCGGCTGAAGCTGTTCCTGACCCGGTCTCGTCTGCTGCCGGGCAGTCAGGACCGCGCCTTCTCCTTTTCCGCGAGCATGAGGTTGCGGTCGTTGATCCGGTCCCCCTGATCGAGGTGGTGCCGCGGCGCGAACGCGGGGTCGTGGCCACGATCCTTGTCATATTTGTATCCGTTCACGGGTAGGTTGCCCTGGCCACGGAGGTAGTCTGTCCTGGAGCTGGAGGAAGTCCGCTCTGGACTCGGGGGAAGGCCGCTCTGGCCCTGGAGGAAGGCCGCTCTGGCCACGGAGGAAAGCCTTCCTGCACCAGGAATGAGGA
>JAISFP010000275.1 GCA_031263525.1 Deltaproteobacteria bacterium
CAGGGACGGCTTTTCCGCGCTGGTGAATTATCACAAGCTGAATTACAACCTTCTGTATTCTCTGACTTTCAACTATCTCCGCGACTGGATTGCACGGCAGAGATACGACCTGAAGAACAGTGTTGAGGGCGCGGAAAGGCGAAAGATAGCCGCTGAGAACCTTCGTCACCGACTGAATGCCATAATTGGGGGCGAGGCGCCTCACGACATATTCGTCCGCTGGAAGCCCCTCGAGGAACAGCCGATCGGGTGGCACCCCGACATCAACGACGGGGTGCGTCTCAACATCCGCCCCTTCATGACGGAGCATGACAGCGGTGACGACGCCAGGAAAGGCGTCTGCATTCTGAGACACAGGCCGACCGTCAAATTTGACAAGGACCGGGGTCGCGAACCAGAGTCCGCCCCGTGGTACCATCTGGATAAGGGGGACCGGATCAACGACCGCCACCTCAGGCTTGCGGAAAAGGAGAAGGCGCGGTCCTGACTGACCGGCAGAAGACGATGCCACGTCCGCGCCGGAGCAGGAGACCAGGGACCACGTCCAGTGGGGAACCGACCGGGGGTGGCCCTGCGCTTCGCCTCGCCTGCAGGCGGCATGTTGGTATCTGTTCACATGCGGAAGCAGTGAAGACTTACATCGGAAGCCGGCTCGGCCTTTCGTCAGGTCCATGGCAGCCTTCCTCCGGGGGCAGGCGGTCACCACCTCTGTCTCAATGTCTTGATCAGGGCCCGTGACGGCCTTGCCTCGGGCCGAAGGACGCCTTCCGCCTGGCTAATGGGGCCACCTTCCCGGACCCTGCTGGCGTCTTTCCTCCTGGTTCATGGCTGCGTCACTGTGATTTGGCAAAATATTTGCTTTCGTCCGTTTAATCAAATGTCGGAATTTTCCTGTCAGTCCTGTGGTGGAAAGGTCGGTCAAACCTCCAGTCCTGTTATCCACTCGCTATGATTCGGCGCTAAAACATGGATGGAGATTCCTACATTAGATTGAAAGGGTAATAAAATGATGATTGTCTTCATAATCAATTGTCCCGTGCGCCAGGCTTGCTACCGTTGCAATGCCTTGTAAACAACATGTTACCGATGTTTTCCTATGGTGCCTGAAAATCAGAACTGACTTGAAGACTTGAAGACTTGAAGACTTGAAGACTTGAAGACTTGAAGACTTGAAGACTTGAAGACTTGAAGGCTTGAACTCATGCGCTTGCATCCCCAGGGGAAACAACCTAAAATGGCGTCACTTTTGGGCAAGGGTCGCATGAGTCGCCAGCCTGCCGGGCGTGATGTCATCGCGAAGGCGGGACGAACTTGATTTTGACCGCAAATGGTGCTCAGAGGGATCATGGAAATGAAAAAATTATTTCTAAACGATCTGACTTTTCGGCAAATAATACAGGGCAATTTCATCTATGCCGACAAGACTGGGTATATCTACGATATTCTCAATGGTGACCCCACCAACTTTTGTTTCCTGTCCCGTCCAAGGCGTTTCGGCAAGACGCTCCTGCTCAATACTGTCAAGGAGCTGTTCAAGGGAGACCGAGAGCTCTTCAGGGGGCTGAAGATCGACAAGAGCGGCTACAAGTTCGAAAGGCACCCGGTCCTGTCCTTTAACATGGCCTACTCAAAAATGTCTTCCAAGGACGAACTCATAATCCAGAATTACGAATAGCCTGATAATGATGGCAAGGGAAGAGGGAGTTGAATTTGTCGAAGATGCCTACGGCGAGATGTTGGGGGAGCTTCTTCGGGGCATCTGCATCAAGTATGGAACCCAAGTGGTCGTACTGATTGACGAGTACGATGCCTCCTTGACCAGGCATATAATGGAGCAAGACATTGTCGCAGGGCTCCGTGATGTTCTGAGTAATTTTTATACGTCCTTGAAAACAAATAGTGAATACATACGCTTAGCCTTCGTAACGGGTATCACCAGATTTGCCATGAACGAAATGGATTCCGGGCCTAACAATTTTGTTGACATTTCACTCGTTCCAGAATTTGGCGGAATCTGCGGCTTCACTAAAAGTGAGATGAGAACATTTTTTGCTGACAGATTTGCTGATACTCTGACTGCCTTGAAGGGCAATTGTAAAATCCCGATGAATGCCAGTATCGATGATTTGAATGTGATGATTGAGGATTACTACGACGGCTACAACTGGCTCGGTGAAGAAAATGTCCTAAAACCATACTCTTTGCTCCGATTTTTCGCTTCGAATGAATTCGACACATATTGGCCGCTGTCCGGACAGCCATCACATCTTTCCGCCCTTGTTAGACAAAATCCACTTGCCTTCATCCTGCCGAAGTTGGACGCCTACCCGGCAATTGAAACCAGGAAAGCAGAACTCCGTACGCTTAAGCCAGTCCCGGTCCTGTTAAATAGCGGCTATTTGACTATAGATAAGCCAGTAACCATAGATAAGATCGAGAAGGGTCAAGTTGTCAAAACAAGTGGGTACTCTTTTAAAATTCCCAACACGGAAGTGAGACAGGATTTCGAATTTAATCTTTTCCTTTATGCTTTTGATCCTAGAAACAATTTTTTTGGATTATTTGTAAAGGAACTGCCTGAAGCTCTGATTCAGAATGACTCCAGCAAAACAGCACTTCTGTTACATAACCTTCTCTCGGCAATTGCTCCGGAACAACATGAGCCTAACGAAAAGCATTATCTTGCCGTAATGCAGGCCGCATTTATCGCCGCCGGGCTTGAGGTCCTTGGCCAGACTCCTTCAAGTTCTGACGGGAAGTCTGACATGAGCGTATTTCTTAAGGACATTCGTTTTGTGATGGAGGTTAAATACTGCAAAGCAGACAAGAAAGACGCGGATGACAAAGAGAAGGCCGATAAGGATCTCGAATCAGCTCTTGATGCCGCTACCGACCAGATTAGGTCGAAAGATTATGCTGCACCCTTCAGAGTGGCCGGAAAGACGACTGCAGGCGTTGCCATTGCAGTTCGCGGACGTAACGAGGTAGCGGTTCGTTTCTTTGAGCCTTAAGATCATGGAAACCATTCAGGAACACAGCCATGGGGGACTCAACATGGGGATCTTGCCAACCAAAATGCCCTCTGCAGAAACTGTTTAGGGCGGCGTTACGACTGTTCGTGACGACTGTCCGGGGTTGGCTTGTCCCCCTCTAATCCACTCCTGGGCAACAAACAAGATGTGTATCTGTTCACGGGTGAACAGATACAGATAAATTGATTGTCGTTTCAAAAACGATGCTCAGAACACGATTGTTATTTTTCTGTCTGTCCTACACACGGACGGGCGGGGCACGGCGGCTGATGCACCTGTCTCCCTATATTTTGCTGGTTGCTGGAGCCAGAGTCAGCTCTTCCGACGACGGACGGGACTTTCCGTTTTCATTGCGGGGCCGAATCGCGCGTGGCGAGAGCCTGCCGTCACAGATGGCGGCAGGCCGGACTGCCCTGAAAGCGTCATCCGGCCCTTCCCGTGTGTCCAGTTCGCATGAGGAGCCCGGTCGTGCCGGCGGGGGCGCCAGGTGCCGGGAGCACATGCCGGTCGCGATCCGGCGAGTCCCGACGTGTATACGGACCCCAGGGCGCGATCAATGCCCTCCCGGGCTCCGGGACTAGCGGGCTCCGGGACTAGCGGGCTCCGGACGGATTCCGGGCGTCCGCCAGGGACGGGTACGGTTTTCCGGTTCCGGCGGCATGGTCCTGGCCGGGGCGGAAGGTCCAAACCATGCCCCGTGGCCAGCGTACGCAGGAGCCGTTGGGGGATCCGGCGCAGGTGCGGACCTGTACGCGGATCAGGGCCTTGGCAAGGTCGCGGGTCTGTCCCGCATCATTACCCGGGAGACCTGCGGCAGGGCGGATCCTCGTCCGTGCAGGTCGCACACGGGGCTTTGCGCCGGCAGCGCGCGTCAGGTTCCCTCGTGCCGAGTCTGGCTCTCGCGGGTCATGGCGGGCCTGGGACGACCCGAACCCTTAAGGCAGGCCTTCTTGGGGGAGGGCTTCTCCGTGGCTGCCGACTTCCCCGCCGAGGAGCGCTTCCGCGAGGGGGAGGACTTCCGCTTCAGGGACTTGCCCTTCGCGGCGGAGGCGGGCCGCCTGGCAGCCGGCTTTCCCTCCGCTCTCTGCTTCTTCGTCGCGGTCATGTCCGACGTGATCTCCAGGGCCTCATGGGTGACGGCACCCATGCGGACGGAGTTCTCCAGGACGTCGTCTGCGGTGCCGATGCCGTCCTTCAGGGAGCCGAACGCCGCGGGGACGGTCCCCTTGCTGTAGTCCGCCGCCAGGGAGCTGGTCGTCGCGGCGGTGACGGACTCCTTGCGGATGCCGTCCGTCTGAGAGCTTGCCGTCCCGGTGGCGAGACCGTGGGAGGCGAAGTCCTTCAGGGAGTCGAGCGCCGCGGAGATGGTCCCCTTGCGGATGCCGTCCAGCAGGGTGGCGGCCGATGCGGGGACGCCCCCCCCGCTCGTGCCGTCCTTCCGGGTACCGGTCGCCGCAGGGGACAGGTACGCCGCGAGGGAGAAGTCCTTCCAGGCGTCCGGGTCCGCCAGGAAGGCGGCGCTGTCCTGGGCGGAACCCGTGCCCCCGTTCCAGACCCCCCTGACGAGGGCCCTCAGGTCGCCCCCGATCTCGGCGGCCCTCTCCCGGAGCTCCAGGTGCCTCGCGACCGTTGCGCCCGCGAGGGCGGGGGGAAGCGTCGGGGCGGGGACGGTCGTCGTGAAGGCGCACAGGCCGAGAACCGCCCGGAAGCGATCCACCGTCTCGGGGATGAGAGCCCACTTCGACGTCCCGTCACGGGGGCTCTCCTTCATGAAGTACCGCTCGATCCCCTTCCAGCCGGTGGCGGCGGCCGTCTGGAGGGATGCGGTCCTCATGCCGACCGGCCTGGCCCCGTCGGAGCCGTTCACGAGCCTGGCCGTGTCGGCCAGGGCCTCGGCGAAGTCGAGACGCCTCTCGTCACCGAAGCCGGGGCGCTGGATGACGAGCTCCCTCTGGCCGCCCTTGCCCTTGCCGGCACCGGCCACGTCCAGGGTACAGCCGGCAGCAAGCCGCTCCGTGACGCCATCCGTGCCCAGCATTGTCCAGAGGCGATCGTCAAGCCCTGCGAACCGTTTCTGAACGTGGACAATCCTGATGCCGCCTCTCCTTCTGGCGCGTCCCGGTGAGCCGACGAGGATAATCCTAGCGGCCCCGGCGAGCTCCCGCAACCGGACCGAGGCCTGCCTGACCCCCCTGGAGGTGAGCCTCGCGTTCTTCCCGGTCCAGGCGGCGCCGACCGGCCTGCCGGAGGTGTCGGTGACGGCCAGGGCGTGGCGCCCGTCAGCGGACTCGAGCACGTGGCCGAAGAAGGTCGCGCCCTTGTGGCCGCCCGGGGAGGCCACGAGGCATTCCGGGACGTCCTCGGAACCCTTCCCGGGCCCGGACAGCGGAACGTCCGGCTGGCCCTCCGCCAGGGTGCCGGCCCCGGGCATAAGAAGGTGCGTCTCCGGACCCACATCCCCGTCGTCAAAGTCCCGTGACCCGGCCCCGGGCATGAGCAGGAGCGGCTCCGTGCCGCGCTCCCCGGCGTCCCCGTCCCCGGGGATGGGCAGGACCGGCTCCTTGCCGCGCTTCTCGGCCTCCCCGTCCCGTGACCCGTCCAGGGGCATGAGCAGGAGCGGCTCCGGGCCGCGCTTCTCGGCCTCCCCGTCCCGTGACCCGTCCACGGGCATGAGCAGGGGCGGCTCCTTGCCGCGCTTCTCGGCCTCCCCGTCCCGTGACCCCGCCATGGGCATGAGCAGGAGCGGCTCCGGGCCGTGCTCCCCGTCGTCCCCGTCTCGGGACCCGGCCCCGGGCATGAGCAGGAGTGGCTCCGTGCCGTGCTCCCCGGCGTCCCCGTCTCGGGACCCGGCCCCGGGCATGAGCAGGTGCGGCTCCGTGCCGTGCTCCCCGGCGTCCCCGTCCAGGGACCCGGCCCCGGGCATGAGCAGGAGCGGCTCCGGGGCTTGCTCCTCGGTGTTGCCGTCCAGGGACTCGGCCCCGGACATGAGCAGGTGCGGCTCCGGGGCGTGCTCCCCGGCGTCCCCGTCCAGGGACCCGGCCACGGGCATGAACAAGAGCGGCTCCGTGCCGTGCTCCCCGGCGTCACCGTCCCGGGACCCGGCCAAGGGCAGGGGCAGGAGGGGCTCCCCGCCGCGGTCGGCGTCGTGACCGTTCCCGGATGGCTCCGGGTTTCGGAAGGCGTCCGTTATCGCGGCCGTCTCCG
>JAISFP010000460.1 GCA_031263525.1 Deltaproteobacteria bacterium
GGCCTCATCACGAAGTACACCTCCGCCCAGGGCATAATATCCTTCTTCAGGGCCCTAGCCGTCCTGCCGGGCCACAAGGACTTCACTCTCGCAAAGAAGTAGCCCCTCTCCCCGGGGGGCGCTCGCGCCAGTAGCTCAATGGATAGAGCAACAGCCTTCTAAGCTGAAGGTTGAAGGTTCGAGTCCTTCCTGGCGCGCCATTGCCATTTTTTAGTCTTCCCGAAAACGTCTTAGAAGAGCGGAAAACCCGCCTGGGTCCTGGACTTGGGCGGGTTTTGCTTTCCGGGGAGTTTCGGGGAGGAAGGCGGGCTTCCGGGGCTGAAAGCAGTACAATTGGCAGTATAAAGGAGAAAGGAGGCCGCTTATACTGTCGGAAACTCTGAAACGCAGTCAGAAGGCGGGGTTGAAGCCGGTCAGGCTTTTTGACGGGCTGAGACTAGGTCTCCATCTGGAAGTCCATCCGAACGGGAGCAAGTACTGGAGAATCCAGTATGCTTTCAATGGGAAGAAGTCATTGAAAGCTCTTGGAACATATCCTTCTGTCGGGCTCAAGGAAGCCAGGGAGAAGGCCGTGACTTTCAAGAAGAGTCTCCAGAACGGAGAGATCCCCGGCAAGACTGCCGGGGACACTTTCAGCGAGGTGGCCGAGGAATGGGCCGCGAAGTTCTTTCACACCGTCACGTCCCAGTAAGCGGAGAGGAGACGCAAATATCTGGACGAGCTGATCTTCCCCCGGATCGGGCGCATGCTGGTCAGTGACATTCCTGCCAGCGTGGTCCTGAACCAGATCATCCGACAGGTGGAGGAGAAGGGGACACTGGAGAAGGTCCGCAGGATCATGACGGCCATTGTTTCTCATCTCGCGGACGCCGGAGTGAACTTCAAGTGGAGATCACCATGAACGCCGCCTAGCTGGTTATCCTTTTCGGACTGGGCATGGTCATCGCATACACCGTTTACGACATCTTCAGCCGGAAGAAGATCCGCCGCCTTGATGAAGAGAAAGAGCTGGAGGACTATCGCGCGAGACCGCCCCGAGAGCCTTCTTCCCCGCTCGGCTGACTTTTCCCCCTCCGCGTCCAAGCCAAAAAGGCCCGCCACGCCCTCCTGAGAGAGCCTGGCGGGCCTTTTTTCTTCAGACACTCCTCCCCGGTCATCATGTCGAACCTCCTCGGCGGCCCCCTCAGCTTCTCCCGGTCCGGCTCCTCCTGCCCGAACGTCTGCCCCAGCACGTGCTTCCCCTCCCCGTCCTCCGCGATCTCCATCGCCCTCTCGGCCAGCGACATGCACGGATCCAGCCACGCCGCGTTCTCGACGAACAGGGGCCGCCGGACCATCGTCCAGCAGTCAGTCTTCCGCCCCATGACGTTCGGGCGCGTCTCTCCCGACAGCGCCCCCGTCTCCAGAAGCCACTTCTTGGATGCCTCCACCGTGTCGTTGTCGCAGGCCGTCAGCCGCATCCGCATCCGCCCGAACTTGAAGGGGTTCCCCTCCTTCGCCGCGAGCAGCTCCAGCGCACGGGCGAACCCGTACATCGGGGACTCCCGCGCCACGGCCTCCCTGACCATCTTCGCCACGTACCGCCTCAGCGCCGCCGGGACCGGGTCCAGGCCGCCGGAGACGTCCTTCATGAAGTCCCAGCCCCAGCACCGGACGTCCCGCCACAGCTCCGCCGTCCGGACGCCCCTGCCGGTCTCCGAGAGTTCCCGCCCCGGCCTGACAGGCTTATCTTGAAATGTTTTCCGGTACCCCGGCACAGGGAATGACGCGACATGCTGTGGCGCGGCATGGCGCGCATTTCATGGACCGGGGTGCCGCCTGCCGCATGACAGTATAGGATGACCGCGAGGCGGGTTGGGAGCCGGGCGGAGAGAGGCCGCGAGGCGGGTTGGGAGCCGGGCGGAGAGAGGCCGCGAAGCGGGTTGGGAGCCGGGCGGAGAGAGGCCGCGAGGCGGGTTGGGAGCCGGGCGGAGAGAGGCCGCGAGGCGGGTTGGGAGCCGGGCGGAGGGGGGTTGCGAGGCGGGTTGGGAGCCGGGCGGAGGGGGGTTGGGAGCCGGGCGGAGGGGGGTTGGGAGCCGGGCGGAGGGGGTTGCGAGGCGGGTTGGGAGCCGGGCGGAGGGTGGCCGCGAGGCGGTTGTTGGAGAGGGGTGGGGTCGAAACGAGCTTTCGGGCCAGGAGGGAAGGGGCGAGGGGAGGTTGCGGGGCCAGTTGGGCCGGGAGAAGTTATCGAATTGGAGGCGAGGGTCCGAAACGACCTTTCGGGCTATGGGGGGTCTGGCTCCGAGCAGGTTGAGTGTGCCTGGAGCAGAGATGGCAAGAGAAGGTTGTGAAGCCATGGGGGAAGGGGACGAGAGAATGTTTTGGAGAGGGAGAGGATGTGTTTTAATGAGAATGTGGCCAGAAGGGTATGTGTTTCGATGATGGTACGTGGTCGTGATGGGCGGTTGTTCGATGATGTTGCGGAGCCGTAAGGCAATGGAGCTGGAGAATATTCAGATAATTATTGAATGTATTAAAATTAGCTAAAGATTGATAAGTACATGGATTAAGACAATGTTGAATTGATCTGGATATGAATGGCGTTAAAGATGTAACGGGGCTATAATTTAATTGAACGGGAGAATGTTTAGGAGTGTGATTGGAGGGGTTAAAACGAGCTTGCGGTCAAAAATGATATGAGTTTCGATGATGTTGCATCGACAGTAGGGGTTGTGGCTACGAAGAGCTTGCAAAGCCGTGAAGGAATGGTGCTGGAGAAGGTTTCGCGGTCAGGCGGGAGTTCCCCGAGGAGATTGTGAAAGGGGAGGGGTCGGAATGAGCTTTCGGGCCGGGAGGGCAGGGTCCTGAAGGGGCCTGGAGGGGGGCGAGAATGATTCATGGGGCATGGTGGGCATGGAAATTGCTAGATGAGGTTGCGGGCGGACGGGGGTCACTGATGCCGGGTGGTGTCAAGTTCACGGTCGCCTGGGCTGCTGGAGTTGCAGTTCCGGGACTGGCTCTCCGGCAGGGCAGGCGGGAGCCAGGTGTCAAATAACCGAATCATTTCTTGGGTTTAGGGTCGGTTCCGAATCGGATTCCGGTAACTCCCGAGAGGCCAGAGAGAGGCGACCTGTGGGTTCCCGTGACATCAGATCTTGCCAGTCAGCTTCTGCTTCAAAACTGCCGTGGCCTGTGCCGGCCGATGCTGGCGATGCCCTCGCGGGTCTCCCAGAAAGGGTAAATTTCAATTTTTTGCAAGCTTTTCTTCAATTTTTTTCTTGCAGTTCTTCAATTTTTTGAACGTGCCACGACCCGCCGGACTTCGCGGCATGCGTAGGAGGTTTCCGCGGAAGGCGAGGTCGACTGTTCAGCATCTGAGGATTGTCCTTGAGGGGCAATGGTATTTCCGATACGGGGGGTGTGCGGATGCCGAGTTGAGGCAGGCTCGTCCGGAGGGCTTCCGTCTTCCCGCCGGCGGGACCGGCCCGGTGCCGGGCCGCGCCTTCCGCAGTCACGACTTCGCGCTTCGCCAGCTGCGGACACTGTGTCCGGTCTCGCGAGATGTCGAAATTCATCCCGCCTGCGCGGGGATAGCTCCGATTTTTCTTTTGCACGGCAAGGATTTGTGAGGTTTTCCTGAAAATTTCGTGAGCTTTTCGGGACGGTTCAGGGCGCTATTGTGCAAGCCGGGTTGTTGTGCTATATTTCAGCCAAAGGTTTTCAGCCAAAGGTTAAGATCTCGGCCTGCGTCTGAAAGGAGAAACATGGGCAACGTTTTTAAGGACAGATTGACCCAGCGTCGGCAGGAACTTCACATAACCCAGCGCATGCTGGCCAAGAAAATTGGCCGTGGCCCTACCACCATCTCTTCCTACGAGTCCGGCTACCGCGAGCCCTCCCTCGACACCGTCGTCAGAATGGCCAAGTCGATGGGCTGCTCCGTGGACTGGCTCCTGGGGGTGGAGGCCTCCCCCGCCTCCAAGGAGTCGTCGAAGGTTCCGGCCTGGCTCAACCCGATCATCGATGACTTGTCCGGCGTGAAGAAGCCGGCCGACCAGAAGGTCATCAAGATGATGGTGAAGACCATGGTGAAGTCCCTCTCCCAGTCCTAGACCTGGTCAGCCAGATTCTTCCGTGCGTTTTCCGCCGTACCTGCCCGGTCTCCGCAGGTCGCGGGCCAGGGATGCATCGGTTCCGGTCAGGATGTTGTGCGGCGGCGCGGGTCGCCTCGGCTGGCGGGGCCATCATGCCGCCGCATGGAGGGCCGGCGGAACTCTGCGTCCCTGCAAGTCCCGCGCGATCGCGCCGGTCGCTGGGACCGGCAGGTGCCTGGGCTTCGCCTTGGCCTGTTGCCGGGCCATGCTGAAGGCCCCATCAATCCCGCGCGGGGCGTCGCGCTCTTCTTGGAGTGTCGGTGCCCCCGGCCCGCCCCCGGCCCGCAGAATCAGCCTGGGGCCTGAGGGCAGCCGTCGCCTGAGACCCCGGCCGTTCTCGGGGGCCAAATCGCCCTGCGGTCCGGCAGCCTGACGTTTCCGGACCATGGCCACGTTCCGCCCGCTGCGGTGTCCCGGTTGTCCACCTCCAGGAGCCGCGTTCCGCGTCTCCCGGCCTTCCCCCCGCGTCTCCCGGCCTTTCAGCTCTGCCAAGTTTCCTTCCCTCCCCAGCTTCTTCAGCCTAGCCGACTCACCGGCAACTGTATCGTCCCCAGGCCTGAAGGTCTGCAGGAGCCGCATGGGCCGTGTCCCCGTCGCTCCGTCGGGTCCGGAGGCTGACCGCTGGCCGCCAGCCCCGGAAAGCCTGCATGCGGCATAGGTTGCGCCTGTGCCGGGCCGTCCACGGCCTGGCGTCACGGCACGTGTTGTGGGCGGTCGTCCGGGGGCAAGCGCCGTCTTCCGCGGAACCCGCAAAGTTCCGTTGTCCGCCCACGGTTCCGGATGTCTGCCGTGACAGTCCGGGTCCGCAGTCCAGTTTGCCGCCCGGTCCGAAAAGGGTGCCGGGCGGCGCTTGCCGCGGCGGAACCGCACGCGTTGCGCGGTCATGCGGAAATGCCGCGCGTCTCAAGCGAGATACGCCTGCGCCGGCAGTGTGCCTGGCGTTTCGGGCCTGGCATACGAACGCGTTGATAATACAGGATTTGACCGCAGCATAGCGAAATGCCGCTGTGGGCTGTGATTTTGAATCATTTCTGCCGAAATATGGCTGTCATGGTCTGCTCCGGCACTCTTTCCCTTCCAGGACCGTGATGCATGGAGTCAAAAACAGCACGGGCTGCCGTATGCCTTCAAATTCCTCCGTCTCGGCATTTTATCTCAGTTTAGCAAGATAAACATGAGGAAATGCCTGCAATGCAAGTCCGGACGCATCATTATATGAAGTGTTATGCGCGAATCGCGTTCTTTTTGCATCATATAATTGACGATTTTAACAATCCAGTACCGCTTCGCGCATTTTGAGCGGCTTCCGGGCCGAATCTGACATGAGGGATTCCTAATCCCGTCTATCAAGTGATATTTCATAATTTTTTCGCGTCAGAGCCTATTATAAAAGGATTTTCCTTTGACCGGGCCAAATATGTTGCAGACGCGTTACGCGGACATATGACACCGGATCAAGATATTTTGCATTTTATTCATTTTTTTTATATATCCAAAATCCTTTGATTTAGCCATCTTCAGTGCGATATGCCCTTGATATCGGGTTTTTCAACCGAACGCGGCGGTTTTTTTTCACAATTGTTTGTGTTATTTTCTACGTGGACATATCACGTTCCGGCCCGCCACAGCGGGACGGCGGTCACGGAGGCTGCAAATGACACAAGAAGACTTCAACAACATCGTGAGGGGCGCTTCCTTCTTCCAGGGGCTTGAGTCCCAGGACGTCGAGACCTTCATGCAGATAGCCGTGTTCAAGCGTTTCCAGCCTGGACAGGTCATCTTCAACAGGGGCGATCCCGGCAACGGCATCTACGTCCTGGTCGAGGGGAGGGTCCGGATCTTCGTCAGCGGCAACGGCACCAAGGAGCAGCTCCTCCGCGTGCTCCTGCCCGGCGACTCCTTCGGGGAGGCCGGCATCTTTCTCGAGCACGGCTACCCCTCGACGTCCCAGTCCCTGGACAAGTCGGCCGCCTTCTACTTCCCGGGCGACAGGCTCAGGAGGCACATAACGGAGAACTCCGATCTGGCCGCCAACTTCCACAGGATCCTCGCCCTGAAGCTCGCGGACTTCGCCCACCTCTTCGAGTCGCGGACCATCAAGGAGGCCCCGGCCAGGCTCGCCTCCTTCATCCTGAACCGCGAGGAGGTCAGCGGCAGGGTGAAGCTGAACTTCAGCAAGGGCCAGCTCGCCTCCTTCATAGGCACCTCGCCCGAGACCGTCTCCAGGGCGCTCACCTTCCTGAAGGGCAAGAAGGCCATCATGGAGGAGAAGCCCTACATTGTCATCCTGAACCGCGACATCCTGAACTCCCTGGTCCAGGGCACCCTCAAGGACAGCCACTGACGCCCCCCGTCCCGACCGCTCCCGGCGCGGCCCGGCCCCTTCTCCGCCATCCGGGACTCCTCCCGGCCCCTCCCGTCCACCCGCCTTCCTAACCTCCGATCCCCCGGCACCGGCGTTAGCGCCGGCACGGGCCCCTCGGGCCGCGCCGCAGGCGCGTCCCGGAGGGCCCGTACTGCCCGCGGCTAGTTTTCCGGCAGTCCGCCGGGAAGCCGCCAGGCCAGGCTGTCTTCCGTGGCCCGTTCCGGCCCCGTCCCCCCGCGCCGCCTGGCCTCTGCCCCGGTTCCGCACTGGGGGAAGGTTCCGGACTGTCATGGCGGGCGGTCCTCTGCCGCGGCCTCTCAAGGGAGGGGCTCCGGTCCCTGCCCCGCCAGGGGGCGGGCTTCGGGCATGGCCCCTGCAGGGTGTCAGCTTCCGCTCCTGAGTAGAGTCGGGGGCGGGCTCCATCCCCGGACCCGCATTGGGGCGGGCTCCGTCTCCGGACCCGCATTGGGGCGGGCTCCGTCTCCGGACCCGCATTGGGGCGGGCTCCATCCCCGGACCCGCATTGGGGCGGGCTCCATCCCCGGACCCGCATTGCGGGCGGGCTCCATCCCCGGACCCGCATTGGGGCGGGCTCCGTCTCCGGACCCGCATTGGGGCGGGCTCCTGCCGCAGCTCCGTGCTTGGCAAAGGCTCCGGTCCCCCTGCGGGTGGGGCGTGGCCGGGCTTCCGGGACGGCGGAGCCGTTACGGCATTCGCAGACCCGAAAGCGGCGGGGCCTGTCCGGGCTGGGGTTCGTGCAGGGGCGCGGTTCGGTTCCTGACTCAAGCAGGCGGAGGGCAGTCGGCAGGTTCCGCCGGCCGGTGCCGCGAGCCGGCATGTCCGGGCTGGAAATCGGCCAAGTGTCGCCTTTCCGGCCTGTTCCGGGCTTCCAGGCTCCTGGTGGAGAGGCGTGCGGGTGAGTAATGTCAGTGCCCGGCGCAGCATGGACGGCCTCACTTCGGATCTGATGATGCCGGGGGGGGAGGCCGCGGGACCGGCCTGCCGGAAGGGGCTTTCCGGGCAGGATTTACAATCGTCAAATTACGAGTTTGCCCGAAACCTTGATGTAGATCATCATTTCGGACCCAGGATGTGTTACAATTGGCCTGTCACAAGCCAACGGGCCCGGCCTCCGGCCGGCCCTCCAGAACTGTCAAGTTGCGGGGGCGGCCCCGTCCCGATCGGAGCGGTCCATGGTCCATCTGCCGCTAGGGTTCAGTTTCGCAAACAAGTGGCTGTACCTCGGGTCCGCCGTCCTCGGCCTCTTCGCCGGGCTGGGGATCTGGACCGTCTACGTCTCCAGGTTCCCCAGCTACCTGGGCGACCAGCCCGAGACCTGCGTGAACTGCCACATCATGGCCCCCTGGTACCAGTCTTGGCAGGCCAGCAGCCATCAGGCATGGACCAGCTGCAACGACTGCCACGTGCCCCACACGGGGGTCGTGGACAAGTGGGTCTTCAAGGCCACCGACGGGCTCTACCACGCGGCGGTCTTCACGCTCTCCAAGGCGCCCCAGGTGATCCGCCCCGTCGGCGGCACCGACAGGGTCATACTCGAGAACTGCCTCAGGTGCCACTCCCCGCTCGTGACGGAGTTCACGCGCATGAACGCGAGGGTCGAGGACATGCTCGGCGGCAGGGCCCAGGCATGCTGGGACTGCCACCGCGAGGTGCCGCACACCCGCGTGAGCAACCTCGCCTCCACCGTGGCCATGAGCGCTCCCCATCCCGACTCGCCGGTCCCAGACTGGCTCAAGAAAATGCTCTAGACAGATCCCGGGGGTTCCTATGTCCAGCAACCAGTCATCCGCCTCCGCCTGGGTGATAGGCCTTTTCATCTTCTGCGGCGTGGCCGCCGGGGTGGTGATCCTGGGCCTCCTGGCCTACGTGGTGGGCGAGAAGAGGGCCGAGACTGCGTCCGTCTTCAACAACAAGGTGGTCCACATATCCGGAATCGAGCCCCACAACGCGAAGTGGGGCCTGAACTACCCCAGGGAATACGAGACCTGGGCCAAGACCGCCAACATGGACTTCAAGTCCAAGCACATGGGGAGCATGCCCCAGGACACCCTGAGCGAGAGGCCCGTCCTGGCAGTCTTCTGGGCTGGCTACGCGTTCGCCCGCGACTACAAGGCCCCCCGCGGCCACTTCTATGCCGTGGACGACGTCCGCAACACCCTCAGGACCGGGCACCCGGGCATAGACGGGGGGGCCGACCTCCAGCCTTCCACCTGCTGGACCTGCAAGAGCCCCGACGTGCCCAGGATGATGGCCGAGGTGGGCACGGCGGAGTTCTACAAGTCGCCCTGGAGCAGCATGGGGAACCAGATCGTGAACCCCATTGGGTGCGCCGACTGCCACGACCCCGAGAACATGGAGCTCGCCATCTCCCGCCCGGGCCTCAAGGAGGTCTTCCAGAGGGCCTACAAGGACGTCGGCGACGCCACCCGCCAGGAGAAGAGGAGCCTCGTCTGCGCCCAGTGCCACGTGGAGTACTACTTCCAGGGCGACGGCAAGTACCTCACCCTGCCCTGGGACGACGGCACCTGGGGAAGGGGCCCGGCCGAACTCGCCGAGGTGACGGTCGAGCAGATGGAGAAGTACTACGACGAGGCCGAGTATTCCGACTTCGTGAACGCCGTCTCCAAGACGCCCATACTCAAGGCCCAGCATCCCGACTGGGAGCTCTTCCGCATGGGCCCCCACGCCAAGAAGGGGGTCTCCTGCGCCGACTGCCACATGCCCTACGTCTCCGAGGGCGGCCTCAAGTACTCCAACCACCAGCTCCGGAGCCCGCTCGCAGACATCTCCTCCACCTGCGGGACCTGCCACCGCGACTCCGAGGAGGCGCTGAGGGGCTTCGTCTACGAGCGCCAGGACAAGGTGATCGAGATCCGCGAGAGGCTCGAGGCCGAGCTTTTCCGCGCCCACGTGATGGCCAAGGCCGCTATGGAGGCCGGGGCCACCGACGGGCAGCTCCTGGAGGCCAGGAAGCTCATCAGGGCCAGCCAGTGGCGCTGGGACTTCGTGGTGGCGTCCCACGGCGCCCCCTTCCACGCGCCCCTGGAG
Source organism: Deltaproteobacteria bacterium (assembly GCA_031263525.1). Taxonomy (GTDB): domain Bacteria; phylum Desulfobacterota; class Desulfarculia; order Adiutricales; family Adiutricaceae; genus JAIRZX01. Next base: position 9,568 of record JAISFP010000460.1, read on the forward strand.
AGCGCGAGGGTCCTCGGGCTGGGGCTGGACAAGGCCTACCAGGCGCAGCTGGCCCTGCAGGACGTCCTGAACTCCCTGGGCGCCCCCCCGGTGGAGCTCCCCGACATCTCCACCCTGGAGAAGGCCCAGGCCTGGATAGGGCTTGACATGCCGGCCCTCCGCGCCGCCAAGGAGCAGTTCGTGGAGACCGTGGTGCCTCAGTGGCTCCAGCAGGCCCGCGATGCCGGACGCATCTGACAGAGTCGCGCAGGCTGACCTTTCACGCAGAAGACGCCGGGGGCTCCCCGGCGTCTTCGCATCAGCCCCCGCCCCGACGGACGCCTTCGCTTCCGGCCCGCTCCCCGGCTTACGGCCCCAGCCCTGCCCGTGTCTTGGCTTCCGCCTCGCGCCCTGGCTTCCGGCCCGCGCCCTGCCCGCGTCTGGTTTCAGCCCCGCGCCCCGTCCGCGTCTGGGTTTCCGCCCCGCGCCCGGCCAGCGTCTGGCTTCAGCCCCGTGCCCCGTCCGCGTCTGAGTTTCCGCCCCGCGCCCGGCCAGCGTCTGGCTTCAGCCCCGCGCCCCGTCCGCGTCTGAGTTTCCTCCCCGCGCCCCGTCCGCGTCTGAGTTTCCTTCCCGCGCCCCCCTCGGGGGCAGAGACCGGTCGCATGGCTGCAGAGGGACCGCCCGGCGTCCGGGCGCGGGCCAGGCCGGGTTTCAGCATCCGAAGCTGTGCCGTCGGTTTCATATGCCGTCCGTAATGCCCGCAGGATGAATGCCGTCGACCGGGACACCGGAATTCCTTGCATTTTCATGTCGCACCCTTGAGCTGGCTGTTTTCTCCGTGCAGACTTGAGATTTCAGATTTTCGCTTGAAATTTGACGCTTTTGATTTCGGTTCAATATTTTCTTCTTTTGATTTCAGTTTCATTTGCCATTTGATTTTGATTCTTGTTTCATATCTTATCATTTATCTCTTTTGGCTTTATGTTTTATCATTTATTTTTGAATTTATTAATTTTTCTTTTTATTTACTTTTATTCTTTCCCCGTTTTCTTTACACTGTTTCAGCAATTTAATATATTTAAATATCAAAAATATTGATAGTAATGGTTGTTGCAAGCCGGGGTAAGTCTGATATTCCGTTGAAACAATGTCGGATGATTATTTGGATTTCTTTAAATGCATTGATAATTAATTAACAAGGATCGGCATTCGGAAGAAAGTTGCATTTCTGACTCGCCGCGTCACGGTCCTCCGTTCTCGCGGGTTCCCCTGCAGAAGCAGGGCTGTTTCGCGCCTGACGGGCCCCGCCCGGCGTCCCGTGCGCGGCCTGGCGTGTCGCCCTGACGGGGGCAGGCTCCCTTCGGGCGGAAAGGGCGCCGGCGGACGATCCGGCGGCGGGACAGGGAACCGGGCCGGCATTCTGATGCCGGAAGGTCTTCAGGACTCGAAAATGATATACTGGGCAGGATCTCAGCATGAGGTCCCGGTCCCGTGCCGGCTCCGCGGAAGACTGGGCCCGCTGGCCCTGGCCTTCCATGACGGAGCTGCCGGTTCCCCACTTTGCGCGGGGCCGGGCGACTCCTGTTCCGGGCCGCGCCTCCTCGGGCAGACCCGGCCCCTCCGCCTGCCTAAGCCGCCAGCCGCCCTTCCTCCGCCCCGTCTCCGCAACCGTCCGGCAGCCGTCCGGTCCGGGGGGACCATTCCTACGTCCAGGATCCGACCATTTCCCATGAGCCTGCCTCCCGTCTCCCCCTGGCTGAAAGCTGCCGTCCTCTTCTGCGGCGTGACCGCGGGGGTGGTGATCCTGGCCCTCGTCACATACGTGGCGGCGGGGAAGAAGGCCGGTACCGCCTCCCTTTTCGACAGGCAGGCTGCCGCGAGATACAACATCAAGCCCCACAGTGCCAAGTTCGGCCTGTATTTCCCCAGGGAACACGAGTCCTGGGCCAGGACCGCGGACATGGGCTTCGAGTCCAGGCACATGGGGAGCAGGCCCAGGGACACGCTGGGCGACAGGCCGGCGCTGGCCGTCTTCTGGGCAGGGTACGCCTTCGCCCGGGACTACAGGGCCCCTCGCGGCCACGCCTACGCCCTGGACGACGTGCGCGCGACCCTCCGGACGGGGAACCCCGGCGTCGGAGGGTCCCCAGACATCCAGACCTCCACCTGCTGGACCTGCAAGAGCCCGGACGTCCCCAGGATGATGGAGGCGATGAGCCCGGCCGCTTTCTACAGCACGGCCTGGAGCAGCATGGGGGCGCAGATGGCGAACCCAGTCGGCTGCGCCGACTGCCACGATCCGGTGACCCTCAACCCCGTCGTCACGCGCCCGGCGCTGAGGGAGGCCTTCCGCCGGGCCGGCAAGGACGTGGATCTCGCCTCGGAGCAGGAGATGAGGAGCCTCGTGTGCGCCCAGTGCCATGTCGAGTACTATTTCCGGGGCGAGGGGAAGTACCTCGTCTTCCCCTGGGACCGCGGCGACTGGGGCCGGGGCCCGGCTGAGCTGGGCGGGGTGTCCGCCGAGCAGGTCGAGGAGTACTACGACCGGCAGGGGTACAGCGACTTCACGAACTCCGTTTCCGGGACCCCCATCATCAAGGCCCAGCACCCCGACTGGGAGCTCCACCTCTCCGGGACCCACGGGCGGAACGGGGTCTCCTGCGCCGACTGCCACATGCCAAGACGAAACGACATGGGGCTCAGGTACTCTGACCACCAGATAAGGAGCCCTCTCGCGGACGTCCGGGTCTCCTGCGGGAGCTGCCACCGCGACTCCGAGGACTTCCTGAGAAACGCCGTCTACGAGCGCCAGGACAAGGTGGCGGAGATCCGCGGGAGGCTGGAGGCCGAGCTCTTCCGCGCCCACGTGATGGCCAGGGCCGCCATGGACGCCGGGGCCGCCGAAGAGGAGCTCGTGGAGCCCAGGAAGCTCATAAGGGCCAGCCAGTGGCGCTGGGACTTCGTGGCGTCCTCCCACGGGGCGTCCTTCCATGCCCCCCTGGAGTGCGCGAGGATCCTGGGACTCGGCCTGGACAGGGCCTACCGGGCCCAGCTGGCCCTCCAGGAGCTCCTTAACTCCAGAGGCGCGCCCCCGGTCGAGCTTCCCGACGTCTCGACCCTGGAGAAGGCACAGGCCTGGATCGGACTGGACATGCCGGCCCTCCGCGCCTCCAAGGAGCAGTTCGCGGAGACCGTCGTGCCCCGCTGGGTCCGGGAGGCCGTCGAGGCCGGGCGCATCTGACGGCCCGGGACGGCGCCCGGCCCGCCATGCTCGTTTTCGCGCCGGAGGTGCCGGATGCTCCGTACGCTCCGGTTGAGCAGCCCACGCCTGCCGATCCCCGCCTCCCGCGGGGGGGGGGCCGGGACGTCCGCGGTCAGGTGACGGGGGCGGGCTCGGGTCGGCATCTCTCAGGCCCCGGGGCCGGGCTCGGCCTCGCTGCAGGGCTCGGGACGACCGCCCTCTGGCCCTGCGGCCCGGCTCCAGCCTTTCGGCAGGGCTCGGGGACGGTCGCGGCTTGCCTGGTGAGGTCCGGAACTGCTTCGCTGCCCAGGCCGCGCGGCCGCTCCCGGGCGTAAGCTCCTGGCCGGAACACATTCAGTTTCTGCCGTCCTGCCTTCAGGGCCGGACTGACGGGACATTCTGCGAAGCAATGACATCTGATTCTTTACCTCCAGAAACCCCTGAGGCCGCGTCAGGAGGTCTGACGCTGGAAAAGCCCGCCCCGGAACCGGTCGGAACGGCTGAGGCCCGCCCGGAACCGGACTGCACGGCTGAGGTCCGCCCGGAACCGGACTGTGCGGCTGATGCCCGCCCGGAACCGGACTGCACGGCTGATGCCCGCCCGGAACCCGCCCCCGCGGCGGAGGGCCGCCCGGAAACCGATGCCGGGGAACAGGGTGCCGCTGAAGAGCCGGCATTTCCAACGGACGGGGACCTGGTTCCGTCCGCCCGGGCGGAATCCGCAGACAGGGACTCCCCTCCCTGGGAGGGCGGCCGGGCGACCGGACGCGAGGCTTCCGGGGGGCACGCAGGGGACGCTTCCGGAGGGGAGCCCGGAAAGGCCGCCCGCCCCCCACGCAGGCCCTGGGGGCTTGCGGAGGCCTTCGTCCTGTGCGGCGGCATCGTGGCGGGCGGGTTCGTCGCGGGGGCTGCCTTCGGGCCTCCGGACACTGGCACGTTCAGGGCGCCGGTGAACCTCCTCCTCCTGGGGCTGGTGTCGCTCCCGTTCTTCCTGCGCCTGGCGTTCCGGAGGAACCGCGCCCTGCGCTTCCTGGGCGGCGCGCGGCTGGCGACGGCCCTCATCTGCTTCTTCGTCGCCTTCGGGCTCTGGATGGGGTTCGTCCCGCAGGCCGCCCCGGACGCGGACCGGGCCCCGGAAGGGCTCATGGACTCGCTGGGCCTCTTCGGCATGACGGCGTCCTCGCCGTTCGTGTTCCTGTACCTGGCGCTCCTAATGTCGCTCTCCGCGTCTGCCGCCACAGGCTTCATGAGGCCCCGCAGGCCCGTGTTCGTCCTGAACCACCTGGGGCTGTTCCTGGCGCTGGCCGGCCTGGGGCTGGGTGCCGCCGACCGCGGCTCCCACTTCATGACGGTGTCCGAGGGCCACGTGGAATGGAGGGCCGACGGCAAGGGACGGGAGCCCGAGGAGCTCCCCGTGGCCGTCCGGCTGGACGACTTCGACATGGAGGAGTACCCCGCGAGCCTGGCGCTCATAGACCGGGCCACCGGGAACCCGCTCCCCGAGGGGCGTCCCGTCTTCTACGCCCTGGACGGGGCTGGCTCGCGCAGCCTGCCGGGCTGGGAGCTGGAGATCCTTCAGTTCCTCCCGAAGGCCGCGCCCGTGGGCGGCGGCATGTTCGCCCGGGCGGTCCTGAAGGCCTCGGCCCAGGCCGCGCTGGTCCGCGCCCGCCCGGCGGGCGGCGGGGAGGCCGTCGAGGGCTGGCTGTCGCCGGGCAACGCCATGGTCCCCCCCGCCTACATGGTCCTGGGCGACGACAGGGTGCTCGTCATGACCGGCCCCGAGCCGCGGCGCTTCGTCTCCAGGGTCAAGGTCTACACCAGGGAGGGCCTGGAGGTGGAGCGGGAGGTAGAGGTGAACTCGCCCCTGACCGCCGGGGCCTGGCGCGTGTACCAGCACGGCTACGACACCAACGCCGGCCCCATGTCTGCCTGGTCTCGTTTCCTCCTGGTCGAGGACCGCTGGAGGCCGGTCACCTGGACGGGTTTCCTCATGTGGCTCCTCGGATCGGCCGGGCTGGTCATATCCGGGAGGACGCCCGCGGGGGCCGCGTCCGCCCGGAAGGCGGACGCGGCCAGCGACCGCCCGGCAGGGGAGAGCGGCCCTGATGGCCCGGATGCGGCGGAAGGACCGGATGGGGCAGGGGTCCAGGTGCTGACGGCAGGGGAGGGCGGCCCGGAAGGGGGCGGAATACAGGAGCGGACGGAAGGGGAGGGCGGCCCGGAAGGCCCGGATGGGGCGGAAGGCCCGGATGGGGCAGGGGTCCAGGAACGGACGGAAGGGGAGGGCGGCCCTGAAGGCCCGGATGGGGCAGGGGTCCAGGTGCGGACGGTAGGGGAGGGCGGCCCTGAAGGGCCGGACGGGGCAGGGGTCCAGGTGCGGACGGTA
>JAISFP010000015.1 GCA_031263525.1 Deltaproteobacteria bacterium
AGAAAAGACGAGGAAAGACGAGAAAAGACGAGAAAAGACGAGAAAAGACGAGAAAAGACGAGGAAAGACGAGAAAAGACGAGGAAAGACGAAGAAGGCTCCTGAACTCGGGCAGACGCCTACCTGGCGAGAGGCCCGTACCATGACGGCTTGGCGGGACGCGACTGGAACTCGCGGATCGGCCTGGACTTGAGGAACTCGGCCGCGAACGGCATCCTCCTGTAGACTGCCGCCTTCCAGTTCGAGTCGGTGAGCCTCATGACGGGACTCATGAAGAACTCGTAGTGGTCGTAGGCCATGCCCACGCAGACGCGATTCTCATTCTCGTTCCCGACAAGGACCAGCATGAGGGACGGCGGACCCAGGCCCTCGTGGACGACGCCGGAGTTGCCCGAGGCCACGGTCTGGACATCCACCACGAGCCCAGAAAGGTGGATTTCCGGATCGCGGAACCCGCCACCCGACTCCCCTGCCATGCCCTCGAGCTCGAAGGTGCGGACGAACTCGTAGTCGTCGTCGCTCACGCTGACGCCAGCAAGCTCCCTGGTGGCGATGGACCGGAGACGCACGAGATTCCCAGTGAAGCTCCCGAGCCGCCCGTACTCTCCGAGCTCGTCGGGGAAGATGCCGTTCAGGGCGAAGCCCTCCTCCATGGCGCGGGAGGCGGCTATCATGGCGTCCCAGAACTCCAGGTTCGGCTCCACGAAGCCCTTGGGAAGCCGTTTCGGCCTCCTCTCGTCCTCTCCTCCCTCGCCGCCCTCGGCAAAGTTGGGCTTCTCGTAGAGGACGGTGTCGTGCTTGAGCTCGGTCCAGCTCCCGATGAGGGTCTCAAGCTGCTTGGCCGCATAAGAACCCGAGCGCATGTACAGGGGGAACCCTTCCCCGTAGCGGCGCGTGAGCGGCCTCAGCGCGTTGAACCACGCCGCCCCGACCGATCTGGCCCAGTCCTGGGCGGGCACCTGGTACAGCTGGCCAGACAGCGTTCCCGCCTTCTGGTACATGGCGGCCAGCGCCTTCCGGGCGGCGTCCGGGGCGGCCCGCTCGCCGGCCAGCCCCAGCTCGATCTCGCGCGCCACCAGCGTTGCCGCGTACTCGGAGCCCAGGGTCCAGGCCAGGTACAGCCCCGAGAACCGGGCGGGGAGATCGGTCATCTCGCCTCTTGCCCGGGAAGCCTCGCCGGTGAGCTCGGAGGCCAGGAGCCAGGGCACGGTGAAACGCTGGGGCAGCACGGCTATCACCCCCCTGCCCTGGTACTGCCGGCCGCGGAGCGCCTCGAAACCCTCGGCACGCGCTGCGAGCGAGGCCATGGGCGCGGCCAGTTCAGCCAGGAACGCCGCGTCCCCCGGAGCCTCGGGCCCCACGGAAGCCGCCGGGGCCGGCTGGGCCGGTGCATCCCCTGCGGCATCCGGCGAGTCGGCAGAGCCTATGCTCCCGGCGTTGCGGGCCGCCCAGGAGGAGGCCACGAGCTCCGCCGCCTCCATGAGGGACGGGTCCTCGTGGAAACCGGCGAAGAAGGAGGTTATCCCCATGACGGCGCGCCATGCCTCGGCGGGTGTCTGAGGGACGTCGGTATCAGTTCGCGAAGGACTGAGCGCGGTGGCGGCCTCGGCGAAACCCTCTGACCCGGGACCAGAGAGGGCCGCCGCCCAGGCCACCAGGGGCCCGAGGGCCGCAGGATCGTCACGGCGCCATCCGAGCTGCCCGAGCCAGATGCTCGCGCGGAAGTAGGCCCTCGTCACGGAGGTCTCCGCATAGTGCGAGCGGGGAGTGAACTGGGACCAGTCCACGGTGTCGGAATTGTACGCCGGGACAAGGCGCAGGCCCGCGGCCGGGTCGGGCCCGCCCCCCGCGCCCAGCGAGTAGACCTTGGCCAGTGCCGCCCTGACGGCGGGCCTCAGCCCCTCCGGCAGGTCCCCCTCCCGCCCGGCAGACACGCGGAGGGCGGCCTCCAGCGTGTCGCCTCCTTCCGGCTCCTCGCCCATGTAGTCCGGTTTCGGGCCCCGCGTCTCAATGAGTGTCAGGGGGACTGACATCTGGGCCAGGGCCAGATCCCAGGCGGCCCTGGCCGTCTCCGGGGCCTGCGCCCTCATGGCCAGGGCGTTCTCGTAGGTCCCCTTAAGCATCGCCTCCACAAGCGCTGCCAGGCGGCCCCTCTCGAGCTCCTTGAGCCTCTCGGAAAAGTACTTGTGAAAGGCGTGGAGCACCACGTCCGGGCCAACGAAGCGGGCATGCTGCGGGGCCCGGTCGGCCGGGTCATTCGGCCCGCCCATGCTGTCGAACACGCCGAGCATCTCGTCGAACCGTGGGCCGTAGAGAGAGACCCACGGCAGTTTCATGCCGGCCTTCTGGGGCACGACCAGGAACCTGTCCCTGTTTAGCCTCTTCACCTGGTCCGCGGAGAAGGGGCCGTACGCCCTGTTCATGGCCGTCCAGTTGACGGCCGTCTTCGCGTCGAAGGCCGAGTCCGGGAATGCCGGGACCACCTGGGCCGGGTACGCGGCGGCAGCGGCGGATTCCTGGGCCGCGACCGGGCGCGGCACGATGATCAGGACGGCCATGACGGCCAGGGACGCTGCCGCGTGAAGGGGGCTCGAAGGTTTTGCTGGCATCGCGCTCTCCATGTCGGTAAGGCTCGGGGGGCTTGCCGGCCCGAAAAACCGGCGATCGTCATGTTGGGACGTGGCAGGTCCCTTCCTCAGAACCGGACCTGAGACCGGGTCCATGATCAGGCTCTGCAGCCAGGCCGAGGCCGGCGGCCTGCCCCGGCCGCCCGAGCGAACGAGGCCAGATCCGGCAGCCGGGACTGAGGCCAATGGCCGGGTTCGGCAGCCGGGCCGCGCAGCCTGGCATGAGCCGGCGCCCGGGCTGAGGGAAATGCCCGGATCAGGCCGCCAGGCCACGCAGCCAGGCATGACCTGGCCGAAGGGGCGAGGCCAATGCCCGGATTCGGCAGCCAGGCCACGCAGCCTGGCATGCCCTGGCAGCAGGGCCGAGGCCAATGGCCGGGTTCGCCCGCCAGGCCAAGCGGCCTGGCATGACCTGGCCGCCGGACTGAAGTCAACGGCCGGGCTCTGTCGCCTGATTTCAGAGGGTTGCCGCCCCCAGTGGCCATGTCCGGCCTCAGATCCCGGGAGCAGCCGGGTAAGGGAGACCCGGACAGGTGTCCCGCACTGCCGATTGCCTCCGTCGGGCAGAATCCGGTGGCTGAAAGACGGCCGGTATGTCGCGGCAGAACCGCGCCGCAGGCAGCGACGGCACTCCTTGAAAAGTGGCCGCCGCCGCTTCCCGGAGGCCGTGACAGGCCATCCGGGCACACGCGGGTCGGCGCACGGCCCGCTCGAAGGCGGGGCGGAGCCGGGTCACGGAGTTGCGGCTACTTCGAGAGAGGCTCGTACCAGGGCGGCTTGGGGGGACGCGACGGGAACTCGGGGATCGGTCTGGAATGGAGGAAGTCGGCCGCGAACGGCATCCCCCCGTAGACCGCGGCCTTCCAGTTCGAGTCGGTGAGCCTCATTGCGGGCCTCATGAAGAACTCGTAGTGGTCGTAGGCCACGCCCACGCAGACTCGCCTCTCGTTCTCGTTGCCGACCAGGACAAGCATGAGGGCCGGCGGCCCCAGGCCCTCGTGGAGCACGCCCTCGTCGCCCGAGGTCACGGTCTGGACATCCACGACCAGCCCGGAAAGGTGGATTTCCGGATCGCCGTACCCGCTGCCGTCCGCATAGGCCATGCCCTGGAGAGAGAAGGTGCGGATGAACTCGTAGTCGTCGTCGCTTACGCTCCCGCCGGAGAGCTCACGGGCGGCGATGCCCCTGAGGCGCGCGAGCTTCCCGGAAAACTCCCCCAGGCGCCCGTACTCCTCAATCTCGCCGGAGAAGAGGCCGTTCCGCCTGAATCCTGCCTCCACGGCGCGGGAGGCGGAAATCATGGCGTCCCAGAACTCCAGGTTCGGCTCGACGAAGCCCTTGGGGAGCCTCTTTGGCCTCCTCTCGTCCTCTCCGCCCTCGCCCATCTCCGCATAGTTGGGCTTCTCGTAGAGGACGGTGTCGTGCTTCAGCTCGGTCCAGCTTCCCAGGAGGGTCTCCAGCTGCTTTGCCGCATACGCCCCGGAGCGCATGTACAGGGGGAACCCCTCCCCGTAGGTGCGGACGAGAGGCCTGAGCGCGTTGAACCACGCCGCCCCGGCCGATCCTGCCCAGTCGGAGGCAGGCACGCGGGAAAGCTTGCCGGAAAGCGTCCCCGCAATCCTGGCCATGGCAACCTGCGCCTTCTGGGCCGCGTCCGGGGGAACCTGTTCGTTTTCCAGACCCAGCTCGATCTCGTGCATGCCCAGCGGTATCGCGTACTCCGAGCCCAGGGCCCAGGCCAGGTAAACCCCGGAGAAGCGGGCCGGGAGATCGGTCTGCTCTTTTCGCAGCTGGGAAGCCTCGGTGGTGAGCTCGGAAGCCAGGAGCCAGGGCACGGTGAAGCGCTGGGGGAGCACGGCTATCACGCCCGTGCCCCAGTACTCCCGCCCTCGGAGGGCCCCGAAGCCCTCGGCGCCGGGCACGAGCGAGGACATGGGGGCGGCCAGGGACGCCAGGAACGCCGCGTCCCCGGGAGCTTCCGGCCCCACCGGCCACGCCGGGGCGGCCTGGGAGGGAGCCGTCCCGGCGGCGCCGGGCTCGCCTGCCGGCCCCGCGGACCCGGCGTCGCGGGAGGCCCAGGCGGAGGTCACGAGCTCAGCCGCCTCCATGAGGGACGGATCCTCGTGGAAACCCGCGAAAAAGGAGGTTATCCGCATGACGGCGCGCCAGGCCTCGGCGGGAGTCCGGGGGACGGCAGTGTCGGAAAGAGAATCCTCGAGATCGGCCGCCGCCTCCGAGAAACCGCCGGTCGCGGGGCCCGAGAGGGCCGCCGCCCAGGCCGCCACGGGAGCCAGGGCGGCCGGATCGTCGCGTCGCCACCCGAGCTGGCCGAGCCAGACGCTCGCGCGGAAGTAGGCCCTCGCGGCTGAGGTCTCGGCATAGTGCGAGCGGGGCGTGAACTGGGTCCAGTCCACGGCGTCGGCGCTGTACGCCGGGACAAGGCGCAGGGCCTGGGCGGGGTCGGGCCCGCCGTCGGAGCCGAGAGAGTACACCTTGCCCAGGGCCGCCCTGACCGCCGTCCTCAGCTCCTCGGGCAGGTCGCCCTCCCGTCCGGAAAACACCCTGAGGGCGGCCTCAAGCGTGTCGCCTCCTGCCTGCTCCTCGGACCCGAAGTCCGGTTTCTGGGCCCGCGTCTCTATGAGGGTCAGGGGGACGGACATCTGGGCCAGGGCCAGATCCCAGGCGGCCCTGGCCGCCTCCGGGGCCTGAGCCCTCATGGCCAGGGCGTTCTGGTAGACGCCTTTCAGCATCGCCTCCAGCAGGGAGGAGAGCGGACCCCTCTCGAGCTCCTTGAGCCTCTCCGAGAAGTACTTGTGGAAGGCGTGAAGCACTACGTCAGGCCCCACGAAGCGGGCGTGCTGCGGGGCCCGGTCGGCCGGGTCGAACGGCCCGCCCATCCCGTCGAAAACGCCGAGCATCTCGTCGTACCGCACGTCGCCGTAAGACTCCCACGGCAGTTTCATGCCGGGCTTCTGGGGCACGACCAGGAACCTGTCCCTGTTGAGCCTCTTCACCTGGTCCGCGGAGAACGGTCCGTACGCCCTGTTCACGGCCGCCCAGTTCACGGCGGTCTTCGCGTCGAAGGCCGAGTCCGGGAATGCCGGGACTGCCTGTGCCGGGGAGGTGGCGGGAGGGGCTGATTCCTGGGCCGCGGCGGGGCGCGGCACGAGGATAAGGGCGGCCATGACTGACGCGGCGGCCGCAGCGTGAAGGGATCTCGGTAGTTTCGCTGGCATCGCGCTCTCCGTGTCAGTAAGGCTTCAGGGGCCTGTTGTCAGGAAGGCTTCAGGGGCCGCGGGCAGAAAGTCCGGCGCTCGCCGTCACGGACTCGCCCGGTCTCAAACGCGGGGCCAGGCCGGGAACACGGTCCATGGCCAGGCTCTGCCGCCAGACTTCGGCATCCCGGACGAGACAATCGCCTCCGTCGAACGGGATCCGGGGGCAGGATGACGTCCGGGACGTTCCATGCCGCTCCGGGCTCCGGGGACCTGCGGTCGACGGGGACGGGGGATCGCAGGGGGATCTTCTTGGAACATTTTGCCATATTACCCCATAGTGACATGCCTGGCAAGGGCGAGGCTCCGGACACGGCTAAGAGCAGGACTCCGGGCACGGCTGAGCGACTGGATAAAGGCCGAATCTTCAGCTTTGAAACGCTTCTAAGCGTTGAGCGTAATTAAAGATACCCGCGTGATGCAATATGCTGTATAATGATAAGCATACAATCAACATCATTCACAAGAAAAAATCCCCGATAACCCATATGAGGTCACACAACAGGACATGGATATGCAATAACATTATCTGACAGGCCGGCCATGCACAGACATGCCCGTAGCGCCAGACTTGACAAGCTGTCAACCGGTATCGAAATTCCAGGTTTCCGAGACGAAGGCCAAAATCAATAAGGCGAATCAGAAAATCATCGATTGATCGTATATAAACGACGAAATGCTAAACAGTCCATGATCTCCCGGCTTTAAATAATATCAAAATATTGCATGAAATATGGGCAATAGCCTATCTGTCTAAGTAATTTTAAATAGTTATTCTTTTACTGATCATTATGAACACAATTGGATAAGGCTGTCATGGGTGCCAAGCGATCCGAGGAAGCCACAAAACTGGACTGGATGACGAAGGCTGAAACCGCGCCTGAAGGCTGAGAACGGACCAGAAGGCAGAGAACGGACAAATAGAAAAGGGGCAACTTACCTGTCAAAGTTGCCCCTCAAAGCCAGCGTGAACAAATATTATTTTTTCCAAAAACAAAATTGTAATGTTGCCGTATCCGATTTGACTGTCCCTATTGTTCCGCTCCAGGATGCATGACACGATTACGCAAAAGAACATGAGAATTCGCCGTGTCCTGCAATCTGTCCGAACTCCATCACGATACACCAGAATGGTTACCGCCTATGACAATGTCCAAGTTCTCTTTGTCCGCCACCGAATGAGTGACTGAGTCAAACAGATTAACATGACTCAAGAAAATTTGACATATTAATGAACAGAACTGGAAATGCACGGGCCAGTGCGTACAGTGCCCGGCCTCCCATGTCAAACCGACATGTCATTCCAGAGGATTGTCCGACGCTGCCGTGTCGACAAGCTGGAAGAGCAACGAATCGCTGAAGAGCTGGGAATTGTACTTTGCGGCAAAGACAGGGGTGTCTCCCGGCTTATAACTCAAGGACAGCCGCATTTGTTCTGGAGTGACTGCTCTTACTATGCCGTACGCGGTTAAACCAGACATATTGGGTTTGCCGTCCGACGTCAATGGTGCGAGCGTGATATAAAATTTTTCATAGCTTATATCCTTTACCTCAACGATAACTGCATCCGTGATGACTGTCCAGATGTCTCCTTCGTAAACGCGCCAGGCTTCTCTCCTGTTCTCGGTGAACTCGTCAAATATCTCCTGAAGCGTCTTCGTCTGAACCTTCCCCCTCTCCTGGGAGAAGGCTGCGCTGGAAAGGTTCAACGCGAACATAATGACAATAGCAAAAATTAATTTTATCATTTTCCTTGCCCCATGCGCGGGAACACCCGAAGGGTGTCCCGGCCGTTATTCGTTCCCCTTGCGGGGAGACGCCTTGTGTTCAAGCCACGCTCCTGACGATCGCGCTCTCCTTTCCCTCAGGGCATCTCCGTTCATTCCGGCAACTCGGAATCAGGCACTTTGCTTCTGGCGGTGCTCGTGACGGTCCTGCATCAGGCTTCTGACACGCAGCATGAGGAATTGCAAACCGAGATCGCCCAGCAACCTTCTCTGGGCGGGTGCCGAAGAATTGTCCACAGGAAACTGAGGGCCATCTGAGTCCGCGAGCTCTGGTCGTCCGATGCTTAAATCCGCATCTCGATCCGTCGACATTATAACACGTCTCGACTTACTGTCACGTCTTTCTTCGAAATTTTTTTTCAAACAGTTAAGGTAGTCAACGATTTTAACTACAAACATTTCCGTTGTTTCGTAACCGATGAAGAATCAGCCAAGGTTGTCAAATGCCGGACTGTCCGTCCGTGTGGATGGGACAAACTGGCCATCGTCACTTACGGCCAGCTCAAAGGCATGAATGGAAAGGCCGCCACATCTAGTCGCAAGTAGTGAAGAATCATAACTATGAGGCAACGAGGCTCTCCGGGAGAGCCGGAACCGATTTAAGGTTCGGCTCATACCTTTGGGGCCACCAACCTCTGGGAGGCACGTATACGGACGCTTCGCGCTACGGACGATCCATCCCTGCCACGCGAGAACTCGTTGCCTTGCCCACGCCTCTCGGACATCAAGAGATTTCACCATAATGCCAATGAAGCTTCATCAAAATGAACCACTTCAGACAGTGTTTCTTTAAATTGATCGGTGCCTAATTGGCGTCCTCATGCAATTCTTCCTGAAATTCAACCTGCCTGAGAGCTCCGCATGCAGACATAAAGGTCCGTGGCAGGAGAACTGTCAGCGAAGAATGCCGGAACTCCCGCCGCCGTTCCGGTCCGGCCTACCGCCCCTGCCGATCCCTGTCCCCTTCCGGCGTGCCACCGTCCTGGCCTTCCGGGAGCTCGAAGGCGGCAACTATGTAGCTGGTGGTGCTCGTTATTGTCTTGCATCCGCCTTCGGGAGCGTAGCCGCATGAGTTCCGGACCGAGAGAACCCTGGGCTCGGCCCCGAGGGAGCGCTGGATAGACATCTGCAGGTACATCGCGGCTATCGAGTCGACGTTGTCCGGCTGGACGAGGCCGAATGCCGCGTCGGGCTCCATCCGCATCAAGACTCGCCGGGACTCCCTGTCGCGCCTGTCCGCCTCGGCTTCCGTCAGGTAGTGCGAGAAGTCGGTGCTCTGCACTACAAGCGCGTCCCCCCTCGCGAACGGGAGCAGGATGCCTGCCAGGTCGTCCAGGGCCTCCTTGTCCCTCCACGGCCGCAGGGCAATCGGAAGTATCCTCGCGCCCGGCCATCTCATGGCTACGAAGGGGATGACGGCCTGGATGCCGTGCTCGTGGGAGAAGAGCGAGGACACCGAGGCATGCGGGCTCGCCAGGACCGCCGCCGCAGCCTCCCTGTCCAGCCGGAGGGGCCCGCCGGCAGTCATGAAGTCACGTTCGGGAACGGACACCTTCGTCTTGCCCCGCCTGAAATGCTCGGGGCAGATTATTATCACCCTCCTGTAGCTGTTGTCGGCGGCGTAGGCGAAAGGCTGGGCTATCAGGTCCGCAGCGAGCAGGTGGTGCGGCGACACGATGCCCGTGACCCGCCTCCTGGCGGTCCTGGTGCGCTGAGCCGCCAGCCTGGCCGTTCCCTCGAAGACGGATTCCTGGGCATACAGCGGCTGGAAGGGAGCCGACACCCCCGCCTGCGCGGCATGTCCCGACCGCCCGGCAGTCCCGGCAAGCTCCCCCGCTCCGGAAGTCCCGGCATCCTCCCCCGCTCCGGAAGTCCCGGCATCCTCCCCCGCTCGGGAAGTCCCGGCATCCTCCCCCGCTCGGGAAGTCCCGGCATCCGCCCCAGCTCCGGAAGTCCCAGCTTCCGCCAGCCCGACGCCACTCCCGGCATCCTCCCGTGAGCCGGGAGTCCCGCCCAAGGCAACGGCACCGTCAGTTCCGGGGGTACCAGGCATTTTAGCCGCTCCCGTCCCTGACGCTCCGGAAGCGCCGCCGCCCGAGTATTCTGCCGGTGAGCCAGTGTCGCCTCCGGCTGGCGGGGCCGCCTCGGCGCCAGGAAAGGCAGAGAAGGCGAAAATGGCCGCCAGAGCCGCTGCCGCCGCCGAGGCAAGAAAGACGGACGGACGGAGTGCGAGCCGTTTGCGGACCCTCCCCCGCGACAGGGCCTCCCGGCCCGCGTCATCAAAGACTGCCATCGAACTCTCGAGCCTCCGGTAAAGCTGACGAGCGGACTGCCAGGCGCCCTGCCCTCCCCTTTACTGCCGACAAACGCGGCTGTCCGGGAGCCGCCCCCCAGAATCCAGGCGCTCCAGTCCGTCCCCAGGGCCACGTGGCGTCAAGACAACGGGCAGGCGAAGTCCCCCGGCTACTGGGCCGGGGAACGGGCCTTCTGAATCGCTCCCCCTCTTCAGCTGCCAATGCCCCCCAGCCGGGATCAGTGCCGGCAGGATGCCCGGGGACACTCCCGACCGGGCCGGCTTCGGCTTCCCGTAACGAGGCCTGATCGGCGGACCATCTCCGGACAGCCTGCTCGGCGGACCGTCACCGGACAGCCTGCAATTTTACCACGTCACCAATGGCCCGCAAACCAGAAACGCCCTACGCCTTCATGAGGCACTGCGGCACCCCGCTCCATGAAAGCCTTGTCATGCAACACGGCTGCATGTCGATGCGTCCCCGGCGGCGATGCCCCGGAAACTCTTTCATGATAAAGTGCAGACGAACAGAAAGCCAGAACTCGTTTCCGCCAGTGTCCGCAACTTTCCGTAGCCAGACAAAGTGACACGTCAGGGTCAGTCACGCTCGCCTTACCCCACAGTTCACGGTCCCCCGGCAACCCGGCGCCCAGCGGACAGCGACAGTTTGCCTCCATAAAGTCAATGTGTTTTCCCAAAAGCATAATTCATCTGCCTTCTGACTTAACCAATCCCTACACCATAATTATGCTGCATTCTCTCCAAATTTACCTTAATCACCATGGTTCTAGTTAATTACAACCAAATAAACTTCATAATCTTCAATTGATATAACATATTAACATTATATTTTAGCAATATTAATTTTTTTAAAATTCATGCTTTATACCTTACAGGGACTCTTCAGACTCGATTGGCTGTTGCCGCAGACTCGATTGGCTGTTGCCGCCACGCCCATGGACTCCTCCGCATTCAGGCTGTAGCAAGCCACCGTCCCCGGAATTGCCCGCCTCCTTCCAGTCCCCCGGCCCTCAGGCATCACACTCGGTCCATCCCCAGGTTCCTCCGGCCTCCCCCCCCGGAATCTCCAGTCTCCTCGAAACCTCCGGACTTCTCTGCCTCTCCGGCATCTCCTGGGCATCCTGCCTCCTCCAGACCTCCCTAATTCTCGTCCTCTTCAGCCTTCCACAACCTCTCCACCCTCCCCGACTCCTCCCGACTCCGCAGCATCTCCAGCATCACCGGCTCCTCCCGACTCCATAGGCCCTTCTCGCTTCCCTGCCTCTCCTGCCTTCCCGGCCTCCACAGTTCCTCCCGATTCCCCGGCCTTCCGGGCCTTCACGGCTCCTCACCACTCCACAGATTCACCCGACTCCTCGGCCCCACCCGCTACCACAGCCAGCCTGGACCCTCCAGTTTCTGGAGCCTCCAGGCCCTCTCCAGACCCCGCAATGCCTCACGGCCTCCACGGCACCTCCGGCCTCCAGACCCTCTTCTGGATCCGGGCTCCTAGCAGTTTCACGGCATATCCGCCTGTTCCTGCCTCTGCGGCCCCCCGCCACCGCCAGCCCCCCTCCGAAGACCTCCGGGACCTGGCGCGGAAGGCCCGTTCCGTTCCGGAGTGCAGCCCGAGGGCAATTTCTACCCCCAGGCGTACACCCGGAGTCCAGTTTCTACCCTCGGGGGTGCCAGCGCGTCCCGACGAGCGATGACAGAAGTCGGCCACGGGCAAGGGCCCGGAGCGTCCGGTGCCCCCACACGCCGACTGGCACGGCAAGTGCTATTCCAGCGGGCGCACTCGTCCCCCCTGCCGCCGCGTCCCGGCGGCCCCTCGCCGCCCGGTGCCTCCCGCAGGCTTAACTGGGGCGAGAATCCTTGACAATGCAGACGCATGTGCGTAACCTGCAACAGATCCTGCAAACGGGCGCCCCCCCCCGGCGGCGTGGCCATGGCCTCGGGCCCGCGGCCTCCCGCAGGCGGTCCCTGCGGCCGGATCCGCCGGGAGGCCCGGCACCTTCAAGGCGGCCGGCACGCCGCGCCCTTTCCAAGGAGGAACGAAACAATGAGACAGACGATCCCCTGCCTCGCCGCCGCGCTGGCGCTGGCGGCCCTGGCCTTCTCCACGGCGCCCGCCCGGGCCGGCATAGCCCTGTCCGAAGCCGGCCAGCCTGCCGCCGCTCCCGCCGCCGGCCAGGGCCCCAACATCGGCGACGGACGCTCGACGGTGACCGAGGCCGCCCAGGCCCTGGAGAGGATTGCCCTGGCCACCCGCCTCGCCGACGACGCCCGGACCGCGATGTCCCCCATTGGCCTGGCCGCCGCCGCCGACATCTTCCGCGAGGTGGCCGTCCCGGCCCAGGCCAGGCAGAAGGCAACCGAGTGCGCTGACGGCACCGCGTCGGCGGAGCCGGCCGCCGAGCCGGCCGCCGCCACTGATCCCGCAGCGAGCTCCTACGCCCCCGAGAGGCTCTACGCCGAGGCGGCCGAGCTTGCCCGCACCCAGTCGAACGAGCCCCTGGCGGCCATCATCGAGGCCCAGGCCAAGGCCGAGAGGACGCGCCAGAGCGCCCGCGGCGGCACCGAGCATCACGACCGGGTCCGCGGCAACTACACGGACGTCTACACCATAACCTTCCGCGGCCACGAGAGGGCCCTCGCCATGGCCGTGGCTGACGGCTACCAGGACATAGACCTGGTCGTGAAGGACGAGAACGGCAACACCGTGGCATCTGACCGCGACAGCACCCACGTCGGCCTCTGCGAGTGGACCCCCAGCTGGACCGGGGACTTCAAGCTCCGCGTGATAAACACCACGGCCCAGGGGGTCGACTACACCCTGTACACCAACTGAGCCGGGTTCCGGACGCCGCTGCCCCCCCGGGAGCCCGTCCCCGGCCTCCCCCGCAGCAGACCCGCCGGCCACCCTCTCCGCAAGCCTGCGGGCCCCCTTCTCCCGGGGCGGCTCCGCCGCGCCTTCCGAAGGGATCCTGTCGCCCTGCCCTTACGCTGTGGTCCGGCCTGGCCCGTCCCACAGGGTCCGGCCTGGCCCCTCCCGGACGGGCACGGCCGGCTTCCCCCCAGGGAACCGGCCTGACCCCGTCCTCGCGGCTCCGGCCTGTCCAACCACCTGCTCTGGGCCCCACCAGCACGGGCACGGCCTCCTTCCCGCGACGGTCCGCCCTGGCCCCCTCCCTCACTGGCACGGCCCAGGCAGCCTTCCCGAAACGCTCCGCCCTGGCCCCCTCCCTCACGGGCACGGCCACTGCCGCCTTCCCGCAACGGTCCGCCCTGGCCCCCTCCCCGCAGGCACGGCCCAGGCAGCCTACCCGCAACGGTCCGCCCTGGCCCCCCCTCACGGGCACGGCCACGGCACCATTCCCGGACGAGTCCGGGGACCCGCTGGCCCTCTTCCCCCAGTTCCCGCAGGCTGCCGCGGCCTGCGTCTTCCGCTCCGCCGGACTCCCCGCCCCGCGACTTCCGCCGGCACCCCCGGGGCCGGGCCGCTCCGGCCACCCGCCAGCCAGTGCCGGACACAGAGGCCGCCCTGGCAGACCTGCGGCCCCCGCCGCCGGCCGCCGTCCCTTAGCTTCCCCGCCCGCGCCCCTCAGCCCGCCACGGGTCTCCCGCCCTTCCTGACCGCGCCTGCAGAGCCGACAGGGGCTCCTTCCGCACGGGCCGGACGGCAATCAACCCGCAAATCCACTCTACGGAGGCAAACATGCCAATGAAAGCACCCGGCAGGCCTCTCGGCCGCAGGCTGGCCGCCGCCCTCGCGGTTCCGGTCCTGACGCTCGCGGCGTCGCTCTCCCTCACCTCCGGCGCCGCTGCCGACAAGCACGCCCTGCTCATAGGGATAAACGCCTACACGAGCGAGGTCTTCCCGCCTCTCACGGGGGCGCTAAACGACATAGAGCTCATGCGCGGGGTGCTTGTCGAACGCCTCGGCTTCCAGGAGCAGAACATCGCGACGCTCACCGACTCGCAGGCCACGCGGAGCGGGGTCATAGAGGCCATAGGCGCCCTGGGCGAGCGCGTCGGCAAGGGCGACCAGGTCTACATCCACTATTCCGGGCACGGGTCGACCACCTGCGACCTCGAGGGCGACGACCTCCAGCAGCGCTTCGACTCGACCCTGGTCACGTACGGCTCGCGCTCCGGGGTGAACACCACCAGGCCCGAGGCATGCACGGCCCCCTCCCCCGAGAGCGCCGCCATGCAGGCCGCCCGGGCCGCCCGCGAGAGCCCGGACGACTACGATCTCCTTGACGACCGCCTCCGCGAGCTCCTGGTCCCCCTGCGCGGCAAGGCGGATCTCGTGGTCCTGGTCGCCGACTCCTGCCACTCCGCCACCATCACCAGGAGCGCCGAGGCCCTGCCCACCCGCGGGGCGCCCATAGACGGCAGGGTGAACCCCGACGCCTTCCTGCCCGTGACCCCTGAGGACGGGCTTGGCGCCCTGGTGAGCATAGGGTCGGCCTCCCTCGACCAGAAGGCCACCGAGTACAGGGCCGCCGACGGCAAGATCTACGGCGTCTTCACCTGGACCTGGGCCAGGGCGCTGGCCGCGGCGCGGCCCGGCGACACCTGGGGCCACGTGAGCAACCGCGCGAAGGCCTACATGAACGAGGCGGGCCACGGGCGCCAGATACCTGTCGTCACGGGCCAGAGCGAGCGCCAGGTCTTCGAGGGGGCCGAGGGCGGCAGGTACGTCTTCACGGTGACCCAGGTCTTCGACCGCGACGGCAAGCCCATGGCGGAGATCAACGCGGGCCTCCTCGCCGGGATAGGGCCGGGCTCGGTCTTCGTGAAGGAGAAGGTCCCGGCCACGGCCGACGCTCCCGAGACGCCCGAGGTCACCCTCACCGTGGTCTCGTCCAGCGACCTCAAGTCCCAGGCCGACGTGTCCGGCGGGACCCTCTCCTACGGGGACGACGTGGACCTGGCCAGCTGGGTGCCGCCCGGCCTCTCGCTCAAGGTCCGCTACCAGACCGCCCTCGACTCCGACAGGTCCCTGCTCGACAAGGCCCGCGAGGTCTTCACGGGGCTCACCATAGTGGAGGAGGTCAAGCCCGGAGACGAGGCCCAGGCCGAGATGGTGGCCTGGATCCTGAGGCCGGCCCCCCCGGCCCAGGCCGATCCGCCCAGCGCCGGCTCCGAGGGCGCGGCAGAGGCCTTCCTGCCCGCCTCCGATCCCTCAGTCCCGCCCGAGCTGTGGCTGGTCTCGGCCTCCGAGGACGCCTTCCTCTGGGGCTTCGACAGGCTCCGCGCCCCCCTGGACGACACGGGGCCCGCCGAGCTCAGGCGCAACTTCGAGCTGGCCGCCCGGGCCCACAACATCATGAACCTCCCCGTGCCTCCCGGCCCGCCCCTGGACATGGAAATTAGCTTCGTGATGTACCGGCCCGCCACCGTGGCCGAGTGGGAGGCCGCCACCCCGGAGACGAGGTTCCCGCCGGTGGAGTCGGCGGACGGGCGCTACTGGGTGTTCACCCGCGAGATCCCGTCCACCGAGAGCGACATCCCCTCCGAGGGCGACGAGGAGATCGTGGTCATCAAGGCCAAGAACAACACCCGCGAGGAGTACCAGGTGTTCGCCGTGAACGTCACCCCCGGCGGCGGCGTCGAGCCCTTCCTCCCGATGGTGGGCGAGAAGTTCTCCACGGAGATTCCGGGAGGGGAGACGCGGCTCTACTCGGAGTTCGCCCTCCAGCTCCAGGAGCCGAAGGAGTACGTGCGCGTCATCGTGACCCAGCAGGCCTTCGACGTGAGCATGGTCGCGCAGAGCGAGCTCTCCTCGCGGGGGGCGGCCGACGTCACCAGGACCGCCACCAGGGGCGGGGGGGCCAGCGATCCCCTGACCCTGATGCTGGCCGAGCGCATGGAGCTCAGCACGAGGGGCGCCCCCATAGCGTCCGGCGGGGCGGGTGCCAGGTGGGCAACCACGAGCGCCTCCTTCAACAAGTAGCGCCTCCGGCGCGTCCCGGGACGCACGTGCCCTCCCCGGCCCGCGCGCCCCGGGCAATCCCGGGTCTCATGCCGGAACTTCCCGCGCCGCCCCTCTACGGCGCGGGCCGTTCCGTCATGAGCCCTGACGCCGCAGGCAACGTCACGGAAGCCGGCAGCCCCTTCCGGAACCGCGACGCCGCAGGCCGTTCCCTAAAGATTCAGGTGACTCGCGAGAGATTTGGTGCTGAAAATTTTTCCTTCGTGCCTTACAAGTCAATCCATGCCCTTGACAATCAGTGACTCGGCGTGCATCCAGGGCATGGTAAATTTCCTCGGCAGACCCTGCCCAGCAGGCCTTGTTCCGGCAATCATGTCGACAGTACTGACGCATCATGCCGAAACCGGACTATCTCTTCGCATCCCCGGCCCGGCAAGCTGCAAGCCGCGTCCCGGCCTGACACCCGCAAGCCGCATCCCGGCCTGACACGTTCCCCGGAGCCACACACCATGCCTTACAGCCACGACCAGACCCGCGCTTCCTGCGGAGTCCAGCCATGACCAGCAACAGCCGCACGGCTCGGCACCGCCTGGCGGCGGCAGCCGCGGCGCTCGCCGTCGCCCTGACCCTCTCCTGCGCCCGCACCGCGGCGGCGGACCGCCACGCGCTCCTGATAGGAATAGACGACTACGAAAGCTCGAACTTCGGACCGCTGTCCGGTTCGCTGAACGACGTCGAGCTCATGCGCGGCGTGCTCGAGAAGTATCTGGCCTTCCCGGCGGAGAACATCGCCACGCTCGTGAACTCCCAGGCCACAGCCACCGGCGTCGTGGCGGCCATGGAGGACCTTGCCGAGCGCATAGCCCCCGGCGACATGGTCTACGTGCAGTACTCGGGCCACGGCTCCACCACCTGCGACCTGAACGGCGACGACTACCCGCGGGCCTTCGACTCCACGCTCGTCACGTTCGGCTCGCGCTCGGGGGTGAACCCGCTGCGGCCGGCCTCCTGCCAGGGCCCCCCCTCCGGGAGCGAGGCCCTCGCGGCGGCGGAGAGGGAGGCCGACGAGGCGAAGAAGGACCCGGACTCCTACGATCTGATAGACGACCGCGTGAACCGGCTCGTCGCCGGGCTCAGGACGAAGGCGGACCTGGTCATCTTCGTGTCCGACTCGTGCTTCTCCGGCACCATCGCCCGCGGCGATCCCGCCCGCACGCGCGGTGTCCCCATGGACGCAAGGGTCAACCCCGACGCCTTCCTGACCGGCCCGGCCGGCTCCGGACAGGGCCGCGGCCCCGGCAGGACCACGGTCCTCATGGGGAGCCAGGCCGGTATTGACGCCCTTGACCCGGAAGCCGCGACAGCCGGGCCCCAGGGAACGCCTGCCCCTCAGGACCCGGCGGCACAGGGAACTCAGGCTCCGCAGGCCGCCGGGACGCAGGCTCCGCAGGCCGCCGGGACGCAGGCCCAGCCTACCGCCGCTGCCGGGACGCAGGCCGAAACAGGCGCCGGGCCGCGAAGGGCCCTGGGCGACTACATAGCCATAGGCACTGCCGACCAGTACGAGGGGGCGAAGGAGTTCGAGGTGGAGAAAGGGAAGAGCCACGGGGTGTTCACGTGGTTCTTCGCGAAGTCCATCCAGAACGCGCGCCCGGAGGACACCTGGCAGCAGGTGGTGGACCGCGCCAAGGCCTACATGAACGGGGTTAAGCACGGCGATCAGCACCAGGTGGTCGAGGGCAACCCCGACAGGTTGGTCTTCGAGGGCGTGGCTGGAGGCGGCCTGCCCGCCTACCTGGTGACCCAGTCGTTTGAGAGCGGCGGCAAGAGCGTGGCCGAGGTGGACGTGGGGCTTCTGGCCAACGTGGGCCCGGGGACCGTGTTCGTGAAGGCCCGTCCCGGCGTCCGTCCGCCCGTGCCCGGGGAGCCGGTCCGAGACCAGGACGTCGCGGCCCGGCTGACGGTCACGCGCTCCGGCGACCTCACCTCGTTCGGCGAGGTGACGCAGGGGGCCTTCGAGAACGGCGACACCGTCTACATCCAGGCATGGCAGCAGCCCGGCCAGCCCTACAGGATCCGCTACCACGCCGACCTTCCCGAAGACCGCGAGCTCATTCCCCTCGCGAGGGAGGTGTTCAGGGGCCTGAGCATGGTGGAGGAGGTCGCAGACTCCGGCCCGGACGGGGGCGGCGGGGCCGACATCGTCTGCTGGATAGTGAGGCCGGGGGGCAGAATGCCTTCCGCGCCGCAGGCCGACGGCTCGCCGGGCCCCTTCGTGCCGCCCCCGGATCCATCGGCCCCGCCCGAAATCTGGCTGGTCTCCCCTGCCGAGGACTCCTTCCTATGGGGCTTCGAGAACCTGAGGGTTCGGCTGGACGGGAACGGGCCGGAAATGCTCAGGGAGAACTTCAAGCGTGCCTCCAGGGCCCACCATCTCCTCACCATGGAGGGCCCGGCCGGCGCGCGTCCCAGGGTGACGGTGAGCTACCTTCTCCTGCGGCAGCCCGGCCCGGACGAGTGGGACCGGCGCTCCGACGCCGAAAGGTTCGAGTTCGAGAGCCCGGACGGGACGCTGAGCCGATGGGTCATATCCCGCGAGGTCGCGAGCGACTTCCCACTGGAGCAGACCGCTCCCGGGGAGAAGGCCGTCATGCTCAAGGCCGTGAACAACACGGGCCTCCTGTATCACGTATACGGCTTCAACGTGACGCCCAACGGGCAGATCGTCTGCTTCCTCCCCAACGACAAGGACAAGACCAGGACGGAGCTCCCCGGCAACATGACAGTTGTCTTCAGGGACTTCTCCCTAGGCCTGGACGAGCCAGGAGAGTTCGTGCGGGTGATAGTGACCGGCCAGCCCCTGCGCGTGTCAGACATGGAGCAGATGGAGCTCGACAGGTTCACGGAGAACGTGACCCGCGGGAAACCCCTGGACACGCTGAACAGCATGATGGCCGAGATGATGACGCTCTCACGCCTGGCGCCCGGCATGTCCGCCGCAGGGGCGGCGAACCAGTGGTTCACCACCAGCATGACCTTCGGCGAGTAGGAACGCCTGCACCGGCGGCTCAGCCTGTCCTGAAGGGTCCAGCACGGCCCTCTCCCCGTCTTCCGTCATGCCAGGATTGCGCCGCAGCGTCACTGCCGTTCCGCGAGGCGGCGTCACGCTGTCCCTCTTGACCACTTCACTTCTTGCGTGACCGCGCGTGACCGCGTCTTGAGCTCACGTCTTGCATGACCGCGCCTTTCGTGACGGCTAGATTTTTCCAGAAACAAATCTGTCAACGTTGGAAGGCATTGCACTGAGAATTGTTTCTGTTTCAAAGCATAACATCACATAACGAATAATTATTATTTATTTAACACATGAAAATTTTGATTAGTTATCGTGTGCAATATAACCCAAAAGACAATTATTAAAGACTTTATATATGGTGATCATCAAAATTTCTTATTGATAAATCTGGATAAATATAATATATAATTACGGTGTTTATCTAGGCAACATCGACATTTAAATCGTTAATGCCAAATTTAAGATAACAACATAAGCAATACATTGTTTTCATCATCTCATGACATACAATGCAATAATAAAATTTTATTACATAGTTAATTGTCATTCATTGCCTTGCATTGTATTGCATTGCATTGCATTGCATTGCATTGCATTGCATTGCATTGCATTGCATTGCATTGCATTGCATTGCATTGCATTGCATTGCATTGCATTGCATTGCATTGAAAGTTACTGAATTGCATCAGCGAAATAGGCGCAGCAAGCCGGGTCCTTCCGGTCCGACATCGGCCAGCCAAGCCATGCCTTTCCGCCAACCCAGCTGCGGCAGGACATGCCGCATCTTTCTTTCAGAACGGCACAGGAAGGAAGTGCCGTGCCTTTCCGAGAAACCCTGCACAGAGGAGGAAGCGCACGTCTTTCCTTACGGGCCGGCCATCCGGCCGGGCAGGTCAGACCTCCGCATCTCGCCGGACTGCCGTGCCGACAACGCCGCAATGAAAGCGTCCTTCCGCGCGGAAGCCTGCGGCGAGGGCCTCTGGGCATCCGGCGCTGGCCGCGCCGGAGCGGCGGCTCTCAGCGCTTCTTGCCGCCGCCCTTGCCCTTGGAGGCGGGCTTCTTCTTCGCGGCCTTCTTCAGCTGCCTGAGCGAGCGGGCCTTCTTGGGCTTGGCCGGCCTCTTCTTGCCGTAGCGGGGCGCGGAGTTCAGGATCCTGCGGGCGCGCATGGGGATGACGGGGTTGTCCTCGAAGTCGGCGTACATCTCGAGGAGCCTCAGCGCCAGCCGCGCCTGGTCCAGCTTGCCGGCCCTCACCATGCCCTCGACTATCTTGTCCAGGGCGATCCTCTTCAGGGCGATCTGGTAGGTCAGGCTCTTGTCCTGGATCATGGTGTCCAGGGCCGTCTGGAACCTGCCGCACTCGGCCATGCAGACCGAGAAGGCCGTCCACGGGAGCGGGGTCACCGCCGTGATGGGCATGAAGATCCCGGGGGCGCCGCCCTCCCGGCCCGGGACCTCCTCCGCCGCCTCGAAGGCGGCCGCGTCCTCGAGGCCCAGCCACTCGAAGTAGCTCTGCTCGGAGGGCGGGACGGCCCTAGGGGCGGGGCCGCGGGCCTCGGCGTCGCCGTCTGCGGATCCGCCGGCTGCGGCCGGGGCGGGCGCCGGCGCCTCCGCAGCGACCGCCTCCTCGCGATCCCTCGCGCTGGCGTCGCGCGGCATGGCCGGGACGGCCCTGCCGAACCTGATCACGAGGGCGGCCTCCCCCTGCCGGGCGGCCCTCATCTCCATGACGGAACTCGCCAGATCGTCCTCCCGCACCAGCTCGGCCACCGCGCGGAAGGTGCCGGCCAGGCCGGAAAGCTGCCCGAAGCCGCCGCCGGCGCCCTCCAGCCCCGCCGCGGCCCTGAGCAGGCAGTCGATGCGGGCGCTGGCGGAGGGGTCAAGGGCGACGTCCTCCTCCCCTGGCCCGTCGTCCAGGTCCTCACCGGCCCTTTCCCGTGCCGATTCACCGCCGTCCCAGTCCCTCTCCCGGGCGCTCTCCCCGGCCGCGTCCCGGCCGTCCTCCCCGTCCAGGCCGTCCTCCCCGTCCGTCTCCCTCTCCCGCGCCTTCCCGTCCCCGTCCCCTGCGCCGTCCGCCTCGACCGAGTCCGCGGAGAGCGAGCCCGTCAGGACGGAGCCCTCCCCGGCCTGGCCGAGCGACCAGGGATCCGCGGCCCCGTCCGTGCCGGCACCGGCGTCGGACTTCAGGACGTCCATGCCGGAAATGCGGGAGAGCTCCCTCATGGCCAGCGTGAGGGGGGCGGGCAGGGAGACGCGCCTCAGGGGTTCGCCAGGCAGGCCCTCGCCGTCGTCGTCAATTGCAACGGCGCCATCCGGGGGATCCAGGATCAGCGTGACCGCGTTGGCCTGGAAGAATCCCTCCATGGGGCCCGCGAGCCCCCTGTGGGCGAAGGCCGCGAGCGCAGAGGTGACCAGCATCGCCCTCTGCATGGGGGGGAGCTCCCCACTCAGGGACTCGCGGGCGATGTCCAGCACGGCCCGGAAATCGCGGTCGGTAGCTGGCGGGTCGGCCCCGATGGCCGCCCTCGCGAAGCTGGCCATGGTGCCCCGTACCTGGGCGTGCCTCCTGAGGCCTGAATCGGGGCTGTTGCAGGCCACGGCCAGGGCCCCGCGGTCCGTCGGGCCGCCAACGCCGTGCATGGCCGTGTAGATGGCCCCGGGGAGGATTGTCTCCAGGAAGCGCTCGTCGTCCATGGCCTCCGCGGGGCAGAGCCTCAGGAGCCGAGAGAGCCTCTTGCTCCTGGCGCTGACGTAGAACCTGCCGAGGACGATGGATGTCGATGCACGGGCCCAG
The DNA here is from genome assembly GCA_031263525.1 of Deltaproteobacteria bacterium. Classification (GTDB taxonomy): domain Bacteria; phylum Desulfobacterota; class Desulfarculia; order Adiutricales; family Adiutricaceae; genus JAIRZX01. The sequence goes on from JAISFP010000015.1 coordinate 21,796, forward strand.
CCCTCGCCCGCCGCCCCGTCGATGGCGGCACCGGCCGCGGCTTCCTCGCGGGCCGCCTCGTCCAGGATGGACCCCTCGCCGGACTCGGTCTCCTCCTCGTCGTCCCAGTCGTCGCCGTCCTCCTCGTCGCCGTCCTCGTCCTCGCCGCCGTCCTCGTCGCCGTCCGGGAAGCCGCCGGGATCCCCGCTCCCTGACCCGGGCACCCCGGCGGCTCCGGCTCCCCCGCCCCCCTGCCAGGCCTCGTCCGTCTCGTCCGTGTCGTCGCCGCAGGGCCCCCAGGACGCGGCGACCAGGGCGCCGGCGTACGCGCTCAGGAACAGGCCCCTGGCCTCCGGGCCGGCCTTGTCGGGGGGGAGCAGGGCGGCAAGCCGCTCGAAGGCCTCGTCGGGGATCGGATGGCTGCGGCCGGCGAACTCCGCCTCCATGAACGCCGTCGCCAGCCGGACGGCCAGCGGGCCGTTCGTCCTGGAGCCGCCCAAGCGACTTATGGCCTGGGACTCGCCGTCGAAGGATAGGAGCCTCACGGCGCTGTCGCAGGACACGAGCCCCGCCGTCATCACGGCCTGCACGAGGGCGTCCCCGTCGCCGAACAGCCCGTCGGCGGCCGCCCGCATGACCGCCCTCTGGAAGGCAGGGGGGGAGGCTTCCCTGTACCTGGAGAAGATCGACTGGAACGACCAGGGCGAGATCTCGCCGGAGGAGAGCCGGGGGGCCAGGAGCCTCACGGCGCGCTCCCCGTCCTCCGGGCCGAGCCCCTCGAAGATCCGCCCCAGGGCCGCCGCGGCCCGGGTAAGGGAAGTGTGCGCGGCCCCGGCCCCGCCGCCGAAGGCGGAGAGCGTCCCGTCCAGGGCCAGGGCCTCGAGGGCGGCAAGGCCCTGCGAGGCGGGCGGCGGGGTGCCGACCGCGGCGCCCGAGTAGGGGATGAACGCGTCCAGGACGCCCCAGACGAGCCTCAGGCTGGGGATGTCCGGGAGCTCCTCGTTGCCCGTGGCGCCCCTGGCGCGCCGCAGGTCTTCCCGCGTGATGGAGAAGTGCCTGGGGTCGCCCAGGAGGTATCCGGCGGGGAAGCAGGCGAAGTCGGGGTCGGGGAGCCTCCGGGCGAGGCTCAGGAGGTTCCGGAGGGTGCCCGCCCTGCCGGCGACACCGAGGCCGGGGCCGTAGCGCGGGGTCCCGGGGAGGGTCAGCCGCATGGTGAGGGCGACGTAGAGGGGCCGAACCTCCTTGAGCGACTCGAAGCTGAAGAGGGTGAAGACCCGTGAGAGGTGGCGGTCCACCTCCGAGGCGCGGTGCCCGGACTTGACGGACCAGACGGCGGCGAAGGCCAGTGCGGTGGCGAGCTCCTCGGCGTAGTCCGGGAGGTCGCTCACCATGTCCAGGCCCGCGATGCAGGGCTTCACGTCCATGTCGCGGGGCGTGGCCGTGAGGTTGGCCACGCTCCGGAGCAGCCAGCGGACCACCTCCGCGTGCTGGAAGGCCACCGACCCGTCCAGGCGGGACGCAAGGACGGAGGGCAGGATGTCCTCGGGGACCCCCGAGCTCTCCCTGAGGAACGCGGAGCGGGTCTTCCGGTAGATGTCCTTGGCCTCGGCCAGGGGCTGGCTGTCGGAGTCAGAGGGGGAGGAGTCGCAGGCGGAGTCTATGTCGTCCAGGATCTCCCTGGTGCTCCGGCCCGTGAACGGGTCCGCGGAGGAGGGGGCGAGCGGCCCGCGGAAGTCCAGCGCGAAGAACGCGCCCGAGCGCTTCTCCACGTAGCGCGCGAGCTCGCCCAGGGCACAGATCTTCTCGTAGAGCCTGTAGTCCATTTTCCCGTCCAATCTCTGGTATGAGCGGGGCGGCGCGGTGCCCCCGTGAGGCCCACGTCCGGTCGCCTCGCGACCGGCAGGGATGAAATGAGGCCAAAAGAAAGAAAATTATACATGATCCGGGACCGGGGCCGCAACCTGCCAGGAAGCCCGGAAGCCAGGAAGCCCCGTGAAAGCTCGGAAGTTCAGGACGTCCCGGAAACGCCTGATGCACGGGGAGGACATGTCCCGGGCACCGCGGCAAGGCCCGGAATCCGGAGGACGGGGGTGGCCCGAAAGCCCCGAAAGCCTCGAAAGATTGAGTGCCCCAGGGCCGGATGCCCCGAAAGGCAGAGGGCCGAGAGGCTGAGGGCCGGAGGGCCGGAGGGCCGGAGGGCTGGAGGGCCGAGAGGCTGAGGGCCGGAGGGCCGAGAGGCTGAGGGCCGGGGGGCCAGAAGACCAGAATTTGGAAGGAGCGAAGAGGCGGATGCCCCGAATGGAGGAGGTCCGCAGAGCCGGATGCCCCGATTGGTGGAAGACCGGAGAGCAGGATGCACCGAATGGCGGAGGACAGGAGATCTGGATGCCCCGAATGGTGTAGGACTGGAGGACTCGGAATGCGGAAAGCTTGAGAGCCGGAAGCCCTGAAAGCTTGAGCGCCGGAGGGACGGAAGCCCTGAAAGCTTGAGCGCCGGAGGGACGTGGGCCGAAAGACAGAGGAGCGGAGGGCCGGGTGCCCCTGCGGTTCTGAGGCCGAGGGTCTTGAGGCACCTTGCCGATCACACAGGTTGTCCAGGAGTCCCGACCTCGAAACATGCCCGCTTGACTTCCCGGGCTGAATGATTAGATTTGAAACGTGCGAAAAGGCGGGAAAGGGTGCCGACCCTGCCGGGTCGCGAAACCGCTCCGGATTCCGTTTCCTGACCAAGGCCTGCCTCCCGGAACCAGCACGACAGGCTGTCCGCCTACCGTTTGACGCCATAAGATGGGCCAGGCAGCCAGATCCGGAGCCACATGTTGACAGCAGGCGGGAACACGGGAGAATCGTTTCAAGTCTTGCTCGAAAAGGCGCCGAAGGAGGCCCGCTGATGACCGGAAGGATAATCTCCGGCTGTTTCGTGACCCAGTTCGACTCGGCGGTCGCCGTGTACGCCCGCCTCAAGTCCACCTCCGCCTGCTACTACGAGCCCCTCCCCTCCGGCGGCTACGTCTCAGAGGAAAGGAAATTCGGCTCCATGCCGGAAGACAGCCACGCCTTCGTGGACTGGGCCCTCCGGACGAAGGCGAAGGACGTGATCCTGGGGGACAGCTGCGGAGGCTGGCAGAGTCTCATGAAGACGTTCTCAGAAGCGGGCCTGAAGGTCACCGTCGTCGACCAGTACCAGGGCAGGCACCTTCGAGCCCGCCAGCCCGGCACGAGCGACGCCCTGTGGCTGGCGCGGCTTGGCTACATCGGGATCCTGAGGCCGATCACCGTCGCCGACCCCCGGGCCGAGAGCGCCCGCCGGGAGAAGGCACGGGAGCTCGCCGTGGCCAGGAACTGTGTCGCTAAGTGGCTGGTCGAGCACGACATAAGGCTTGACCTCGTCGTGAGAAACGTCTTCAGCAAGCCCTCAAGGGCCGCGCTCGAGGCCATGGCCGACGGCGAGAGCCCGGCGGCCGCCGCGAGGCGCTCAATCCCCCGGCTCGAGGTCTGGCCCGACCACATCCTCAAGGCCCTGGCAGCCGATCTTGACGGCAAGGGACGTGCCGAGCTCCGGCGGCTCCTGGACCTCGTGGCCTTGCAAGAGAGGGGCGCAGCCGGGCCGGACGCCTGAACCCCTTCTGAAACCAGGCCGCCGTCCGGCAACCCTGACCGCCTGACGATGCCGGTCGCGGGCGGGATCTGCGCCGCTCCAGGATCGCCTTGGCCGTGCTTCCCATGACGCCGCGCTTCGCTACACGGCTCGCCATGGCCATGCTCATAACGGAATTGCACGCCATGGACGTCCAGGACATCACGATGCTCGGGAGAGCCGGGAAGCTGACAGGCCCGCAACCCTGCAGGAGGCGCACCAGCCGTGTCCTCGGGAGCCCGGCTCCACCATATAACATCAAACCGTCAGAAGGGCACAATTACGATGTCTAAGGACCTGACACTAGCAGGCCGTGACTGGACGGCCGGCGGCGGACATCCGGCACCGCATAAAAGCTGTCATGCAGTGCAGCTTGGCACGGCATGGAGCGCGGCACGGAAACAATTTTTCTTCCGGGCGTGTTCTTTGGATGTGGCTGGCAGATCGCACGTGTGTTGCTGGCAGTCCGCACATGTGTTGCGGGAAGATAGCACATGGCGAGTTCTTCAGATGCCGAATGCTGCACGGCTGTGTTCGGGAAGACAACTCCATGCAACACCTTGCCAGAAATATCGAAATCATAAAATTTAAATCGAACAACAAAATTTTATCATTAAATTATGAACAGTATGGAATATCATATAAATTATGTTATAAAATCTAATCGTATAGCTAGTGATAATTTCAACATGGGAATCAAGAGCCATAAATCCTGGAGCCAGCTGGCCGGCCGGCAGACCGGACAGGCAGGAGGGCAGGAAGGCAGCAGGACAGGCGGGCTGGTGCCTGGAACGGACTGGGAGGCCGGCCCCCTCCCCGGCGGCACCTTGCGGACGGCCCTCCCCTGCCCCATCCTGCATCATGCCGGCGACCGTAACGTATCCCGCCGGCGTGCCGGACATGGCGTCCGGCAGCAAGCTCGGCACCGGACCGGACGCCGCGATGCAAAAGGGACGTCGGACACGTTGACCAGCGACATGATCGTTTTTAAACGCTTGTCCCTCTGAAAATCCGGCAGGGAACGCGAAGGAACGGTTCGGTTAAGGGCTGTATTCCGAAATGTTCCAAAGTCACGTCTGCCTGAAAGCTCCGCCTGAATGAACGACTGAAAGCACCGCATGAAAGCCATGCCAGACAGGCCGTCAACGTCATGCCGCGACACCGCCTGACGGATTGCGGCATACCGGACGCGCGCCGCCAGGCCCCCTCCCTCGCCGCTATCGGCACTCGCCAGGGCGGGCCCTTTGCCTGCCCGCCCCTTTCCGGCACGCCAGCCGAGGACGTGCGCAATGCCCGGCCGGTCATCCGTCTCAGTCGGAATCCAGCGAGCTTCTGCGCGAGTCCTTCATGATCTCAAGCGTTCCCAGGGTCGCGGGATGGTCGTGGCCGTGGCGGCGCTCCATCTCCCTGGCAATCTTCTCCCAGAGTTCCGCTGCGGCCCCGTACTCGTTCTTTCCCTCGCGGGCCATGGCCAGCGCCGTGGCTATGCTCACGACGTACGGGGCGGAGTACCCCTCGTCCCCCCCGGCCGCCTCCAGGGCCCGGTCGAGGAAGGGGACGGCGTCGGCGCCCCTGCCGTGGCCGACGAGCATCTCGCCCAGGGTGGCGGCGGTCCTCTGGACGTACGGGTGCGTGCCGCCCAGGGTCCTCTCGAGCCCCTCCATGGCCATGCAAAGGGTCTTCGCGCCAGTGTCCAGGTCCCCGCAGGCCACCTCTGCCATGCCCTGTCCCGCGAGGTGCCTCCAGGTGTCCGGGTGGTCCCCCAGCGTCTGGCTGGCCGCCTCGTAGACCTTCGTGAAGGACTCCGCCGCCGAGTTCGGGCGTCCGGCGGCCAGGAGCGCCGCGGCCACGACGGACGCCGCCTCAATGGTGAGGGGATGGAGCTCCCCGCGCTCATTGATGCTCAGCTTCATGGCGGCCCAGGCCCTGACGACCGCCGGCCCCCCGGGCTCGGTCCACGCCTCGTCGGACCCGGACGCGGGGCCGGACTTCCAGCCCGTCGCGGCCACCTGGGCGGACCCCAGCCCGGAGTCAACGAGAGGCCCGGTCCCGGAGCCGGCAGAAGACGACTGCCCGGAATCAGCGCCAGGCCCGGAGCCGGGCCTGGCGTCAGGCCCGGGGGCCGGAGCGGGCTTCCCGCCGTCCGCTGGGGCGTCGCCGGCCGGAGGCCCGAAGTCGAGGACCGAGTCCCCGGACTCCCCGCCGCCCCCGGCGGGCTCGTCCTCGTCCGTAGCGTCCTGGCCGTCCCGGCCGGCGAAGGGGCCTAAGCCCGCAATCTCCGCGATGCCGGACAGCAGCTCGGCCTCGTTGTCGTCACCCGTGAAGTCCCCCCAGCCGGGGACGAGGGCGTCCTCCAGCAGCTGCCTGGCTCGGAGGGTGTCGGGGTGCCCGTCGCCCAGGGCCTGCTGGAGCCCGGACACGGCCTTTCCCAGGACGTCCGCGGCCTCGTGGCGCTCGCCCAGGGTCAGGAGGGCGGCGCCCAGGTTCGCGACCGAGCGCAGGGTGCCCGGGTGGATGGGGCCCAGGGCCTTCGTCCCCAGGCGGCTGGCCTCCTCGAACTTGGCGCGGGCGCCGACGGAGTCGCCGCAGCCCATGAGCGCGGCCCCCAGGTTGTTCAGCGACGCTATGGAGTCCGGCTTTTCGGGCCCGATGCGGGACACGAGCTCCCGGTGGAGCTTCAGGAGGATCTCCGCGGCCTCGGCGTGCCTGCCCATGCCGCTGAGCACCGCCCCCAGGCCCGTGCCCGCGGCTATGGTCTCGCGGTTATCGGGCCCGAGCGTCCTCTCCAGGGCCTCCTGGGCGCGGGTCAGAATGTTTCTCGCGCCGGCCAGATCCCCCAGGTCGGAGAGGGAGATGCCCAGGCCCGTCGCGGCCCTCAGCGTTTCCGGGTGCTCCGGCCCGAGGGTCATGTCCGTGAGCCTCAGGGCCTGCTGGAAGAGGCCCCTCGCCAGGTCGTTGTTCCCCGAGGCGGCGCAGGCGCCTGCCATGTTAATGAGCGACACCAGCGTCTCGGGGTTCTCGGGCCCCAGGACGCGCTCCCTGCCCCAGTAGGCCCTGGAGTGCATGTCACGGGCGGCGGGGTACTCGCCTATCGCCATGAGGACTATCCCCAGGTTGCTGGCGGTGGAGAGGGTGAGGGGGTGGTCGGCGCCCAGCTCCCTCGTCCTGCCGTCCAGGACGCGGCGGAAGAGCTCCTGCGCGGCCCGGCGGTCGCCGAGCTGGTAGCGCACGGCGGCCAGGTCGTTCGCCACGGACAGCACGTCCGGGTGATCCCTGCCCATGCCCAGCTCGGCGGACTCCAGCGTGCTGGCCAGGACCTCGTCGGCGCCCTGCAGGTCACCCCGGCCCAGGAGATCCCAGGCCCGCCTGTTCATGGACGTCACAATCATTCCGGTCGTAAGTTTCGATCCCTGGTCCATGGACGGGGGTCCTTTCGGGCGATGGGCACCAAAGAGAGGGGGGACGCTCGGACGCGTGCTCCCGCCGGGGAACTCCGCGAGAACAGCGCGGCCCTTCACGCGGACGAGCTGCCGCCCGGGGCCGCCGGAAGGCCGGAGCATCCGGACACCCGAGGCTGCCGGAAGGCCGGGCATCCGGAAACCCGAGGCTGCCAGGAGGCCGGAGCATCCGGAAAGCCTAAGCCGACAGGAGGCCCGAGCCGCCTTCAGCCAGGAGTCAGAAGCCGGGAAACAGGGAACGGGGGCCGGAAGGGCCGGCGCGTCTTGAGCTGACTAAAGCAAAAAAGACTTAGCATGATGTTCCCGAACATGTCAAACGATTCGGGGGGGCCGAAGATTGCCAATAAGCCAGACAGAAGGAATTACGGCATTCGCCGGAGCGTTCATCGAGCCGGGAAATCAAGGTGCGGCGCTGGCTTCAGGGGACAGGAGCTGCCGGCGACCCTCCTGCGGACGACGCGAAACCTGCTCCGGCGTCCCACAAGATATTCTGGCCTTCAATTCGAAACGCTACCTCACGGTGCCGCCCGGACACCGGCCGATGCCCGCCGTCCCGCCGAAATTGCGGCACATGATGGGCCGCAGGCGACGTGTGACCCGTGGCTGCCAGGCTTGATCATAGTTATTGTCCTGAAATTACATCTAGATATGGGCAACAGCAAGATCTTATATATGTCTAATATTATCAAAATATGACTTTAAAGCTGACTAGGCATAAACATGAAATTTTATGGAGAAAACAATCATTAAATAACGGGTTACGTTCACAGGCAGGGCCCGGACCCCCAACCTCAGCACCCGCAGGCTTCTGCCAGGTGATCATGCGTCCGCTCCGGTTGCCAAGGCAAGCTCCTCCCCCGGCCCATGACAGTCATCCCCAGGCTCCGGGCAAGACATTCACCGCTACCTCCTGCCCTCGCCCGTGACTGGGCTGGTTCCCATTCGGCACCAGGCCTGCTTTGTTCGTGAACGGATACCTCCCTTAGGGACCAACTTGCAACATAACTAGACATAAGTATACATAATTATACATAATTATAATAATGAGTTCTTCCGTCGCTGTGCATATAGGTGCTCAACCACCCTCTCAGATGGTGGAATCAAATGAGTATATCTGTTCACGGACGAAAATGGGGGAACCTTCAGCAGGACCCAGCTCTTCCTCGTTCCTGGTGCAGGACGGCTTTCGTTCGGGCCCGGGCGGCTTTCCTCCGGGGCCCGGACAGCCATCCTCCGGGGCCCGGACGGCCATCCTCCGGGGCCCGGACGGCCTTCCTCCGGGGCCCGGACGGCCTTCCTCCGGGGCCCGGACGGCCTTCCTTCAGATCCAGAGCTGTCTTCCTCCAGGCCAAAGCAGTCTTCCTCCAGCTCCAGGACAGGCTCCCTCCGTGGCCAGGGCGACCTATCCGTGAACGGATACAAATGAGTTTCGAGCGACGTTCCTCAGCCCGGAAGCTCCATGGCTCAGCTCATGCGCGACAAGGGAGCGGAAGAAGCCGACTGCCAGATAAAACGCCATGTCCGCCGTTCAAAAGGAAGTCATGGCCCGCGCGGCCGAGGAGGAGCATCTCGACAGACTTCCGGGCAAGGGAATAAAGGGAGGAACCCCAAGGCCCTGTATTTCATGGATCTGGAAAATTACTCGCCTCCGGACCTTTTGAGGATCATGGATTTCGAAGGCGGCGCGCTCCGAAACTTGCCCGGCATCTGGTCACGGCTCAGGCACAGGGCCACGGCTCAGTGTCACGGCTCAGGCATAGGGTCACGGCTCAGGCGGAACATTACGGCATCCTCTTGAGCCTCTTCGAGTATCCGCGGCTGCCGGGCTACCCGATGCGCCTGTTCAGCGAGCCACGCGTCCCTGCCCCGCTCTCGCTGAAGCTGTCCTCCGTCCTGCTCAGGCGGCGGGACGGGACGCGCACCCAAGAAAGAACCCCGAGACAGGCATTCTCCTTCCCAGAGTCTGGCTCCGCGCCGTTCTCAGGACGGCGGCAGACTGCCCCAGCCTCCCGTGAACGGCGGTTGCCATGCCATTCACCACACGGCCTTCATGGGAACAGGCGGTCTCGCCGCAGAAAGGGATCCCGGGCCGAGTCGGGGCCTGTCCGAGCAGGCCTCGGCCAGCAGGTCACATTCGTGCATGTCCGGCTTAGCGATGCCGCATGGCTCTCTCATGGCCATGGGAAACCTGAAGGCTCAGGCCCGCTTCCCCCGATCCTCCTGGATGGCGGATCCGCCTCAGGAGGAAAGCGTCTGCCCGGTCACGGGACGGTGAAGACGTAGCCATTTTTTTCCATCATCGTCACGTAGGCGTGCCCCACCGCCTCTGTCATGGCGGACCTGGAGAGTCCGTCGGGGAAGCTCCGCTTCGACATTGCAATGGCAAAAACTGTGTTCCCGACCCCGTCCAGGAGATTCCATTCGGAAAAGTTTTCCGGAAGATGCCCTCCCTTTGCCGCCCAGTGGGCCACGGTCCCATCCTTGGCGGTGGCCAGGCCCCAGTCGCTGAAGCCGGGCGGAAGCTGGCCGCCAAGGGCCGCGGAGTGGTACATGGTCACACCTCCGGGAGTGGTCATGTCCCAGCGGTCGAAATCTTCCGGGAGACGTCCTTCATTGGCCGCGTAGTGGCCAACCGTGTAGCCGTTGAGATCACAGAACTCCCACCGGTCGAAGCCCTTGGGCAGGCAACCGCTCCTTGCGGCCATGTGGGCCACTGTGAGGCCGTTGACGTCGGCCATGTCCCAGCGGTCGAAGCCTTCCGGGAGGTATCCCCAGGCCGCTGACTCGTGAGCAACGGTCCATCCGTCGGGTTGCGCGAGATCCCATGAGCTGAAGCTCGGCGGCAGGCGGCCCTTCTGGGCTGCCGCGTGAGCCGGCGTGACACCCTTGTTGTCCTTCAGATGCCAGAGGCCGAATCCCTCGGGAAGGGTCCCGCAGCTGGCGGCGACGTGGGCCACGGTCCACTTTCCCCTGTCGAAAATCTCCCAGCGGTCGAAATCCGCGGGCAGGCACCCTGAACCTGCCGCCGAGTGGGCGACGCTCCATCCCTCTTCGTTGGAAAGCTCCCAGCGATCGAAGCCGGGAGGGAGCTGGCCCTCCTGAGCGGCGGCATGCGCCACTGTACTTCCGTGTTTGTCGGCAATGTCCCAGCGATCGAAGCCGGGAGGGAGACGGCGGGCGTAAGCCGCAACGTGCGCGACGCTGTGGCCGTCGACGTCATGAATGTCCCAGCGGTCGAAACCGGGCGGCAGGCGGCCTTCCTTTGCCGCGACATGCGCAGCGCTCCACCCCCAGCTGTCAGAGATCTCCCAGCGGTCGAAGCCTGGAGGCAGACGGCCCGACTTGGCCGCCTCATGCGCCACGGTCCCGCCTTTGCCGTCGGTCAGCTCCCAACGGTCGAAGCCGGGAGGCAGGAACCAATGCTCGACCATCGCGTGGGCGACGGTCCGGCCCTTGGAGTCGGCAAGGTCCCAGAGATCGAAGCCGCAGGGCAGATTCCCATCCTTCGCGACGGCGTGGGCGACGCTCCGGCCCTTGGAGTCGGTAAGCTTCCATCGCGGATCACCTGCGGTCATGCCGCCGCCTTTGACCAGCTTCTTAAACTGGTCAGCTGACAGGAACTTTGCCAAGTCCATGCTCCTTAGCGCAAACTCTCACGTGCTGACGCGCGGTGAACGGGGAGGACCCCCGAAACGACCGTTTCCAAAAAAGTGGAATTCCGCGCAAAGGCATCATAACCTGTCGGGCTGGATCCGGTCAAGACCTTCGGCCCCCCCCCCCCGCAAGCCATGCTTCCGGGCAGGGAACAGTCCGGAAGCTTCCCCATGGGCCGGCTCCCCTACCAGGGCACCGCCTCTTCCCGTAGGCCGTCGCCTTCAGAAACATGTAAGTCACTCCGGGCTATGCATCTGGGCGTCCGCTCCGGCTGACCGTCTGGGGAGCCGACTGACACGGCGAGCGGGCCGCCGTCCGGAGACTGGGCATCAGGGATGGACAGACGGATTTTTTTAACATGAAAGCTGAACATCGATCGTTAATGCTGAACGCTAGGACCTGAGTGGTGATTTATTTCCCCTAAGAGGTGAAACATCAAGAATTTGTTTTCAAAGATGTTTGTGAATTTTCAGACACTTGACGTCCCGATTCAGCGTGTCCTGTCCCGCCTGATCTTGCCGGCCGGCCTATCGGCAGCCTTCATGGGAGTTAAAATTTTATAAATCAGTTTCGCAAGACAGTCAATATCGCCATGAACTGTGCCGTCAAAATATTTTCCATGGATATCTGCGTTGTCGCACCTGCTCAAGTCAAGTGACCACGATTTTTCCAGTGCCAGCAGTCTGACAAATTCTCGTTGGGCTCGTCCGTTCCCTTCGCGGAAAGGGTGGAGATAATTGACGTGGTCAAGAATTTCTGCAAAATTCCTTGACACATTTTTCTTGTCAGAACTGTTTATGGACTTGTACTCCGACAGCTGTCCGTTTAAAAAAACCTGAGCGTTTTGAAAATGAGAGACCGGAAAGAACTGACTGCCGGACTTGCTGATTTCTACCGACCTTTGCTCACCTGCCCAGTCGTATATGTCCTGAAACAAATGCTTATGAACAGCGTTAAGTGAAGAAATATCCCGAATCACAATGGGATTTTTCTTCAGTTCTTCAATTCTCCTGGCTGATACGCACAGCTCGACATTTGACAGAAGAGCCTGGTCGGCAATGTTCAGAAGATTTCGCATGACTCCGGTTGCGGGGTCGGTGTACCTGAAATCGGGATCGGCACATGAAAAGTCATCCGGCATCGATATTGTCTCCCAGGATCGCAACCAGTCGCGGCAACGAAACGGCACCGGCACAATAGTCCCGCAGGACTTCTATGCGCCGCGCTGTCGGCTCGAAACCCTCGTACATTATGGAGCCGATGGTTCCGGACATGCTTTCCAGCGTCTCCAGATCGGGAAATTTGACGCCCATGATCGTGAGGTTTTCCCGATCGACCTCGATGGGTTCATATGCCATCCTGCCCGTCCTTTTTCCTGAACTGCCAAGTCGTCTATCTGTGAACTGCCGTAATCTTACCCGAACGGGAGGCGGCAGTCAAGGCTGCCCCGGCTTCCCGGAATCACCCGGCATCAAAAATGTCACGATTGGCAGGGAGGTCATGCCACACCTTTAACCTTCCGGCGGCAGCCGAGACCCTCCTTTGCCGTTCGGTTCAAAACGCCCGATCCTCAGCTGGCGCTCGCTCCGGGAAACGTCTGCCACGCCCAAGCAAGCACCTGCCGCGGCCAGGCGCCTCTCATGTCCGCCACTCCCTCAAATCGCGATGGTTATTATCACTTTATGGACAATTCTCTGACACCGGCCCAGATCGTTTGCGAAGACAAAATCATGATAATTCTGAATTAATCTAATACGAAACTTCCGGCATATTGCGGCGTACTTTGCTGTCGCCGCAACATGCCGGGCCTCCGGGAGGGCCCCCGAGGACCGCCCGGAGGTGCCGGGCTCCCAGCGGCCGGTCCTGCGGCCGGGGGCCCGGCGCACGGGCTTGTCGAGCCAGTACACAAGTTTAAGCATTGGTGAACCCGCTGGCCGCGGCGGGAGGGGTACTACTACGAAACTTTCGACATGTTGCGGCGTCCTTCGACGACGCCGCAACATGTCGGACCTCCGGGAGGGCCCCCGGTGACCGCCCGGAGGTGCCGGGCTCCCAGCGACCGGTCCTGCGTCCGGGGGCGCGGCGTACGGGCTTGTCGAGCCCGTACACAAATTTTAGCATTGGTGAACCCGCTGGCTGCGGCGGGAGGGGTGCTAATGAGGAACCCTAAAAGTTGAAGAGTCAACAATGCATACTTCATGCGGAG
>JAISFP010000043.1 GCA_031263525.1 Deltaproteobacteria bacterium
TGCTTGATAGTTTGGAGAAAGTCTCCCCTGCAACAGCAACAGTGAACCGATCGGAGGAAGAGGCCGGGGTCATGGGAGGGATAGAGATGTTTGTCAGGTGGTGGTACCTGAATGGTTACCCGCCAAAAATGAAAGCTAAATCCAGGGGTTCCCTCTCGGGACCGGCCCGGGAGGCGGGGCCTGTTCTCTCGAAAGCCCGGAAGCTATTGGAGTTCAGCCGATCGATCCGGTCGTGACCGGTCGGTCAGAGGTGCCGGCGTGGACAGGGCCTTTCAGTCACTGCCCTCCGGGGTTCCTGACCGGTCTGTCGAAGTCTTTCATGTCCGTGCAGAGGCCGGGCGGCAGGAGGACCGGGGAACCAGAAGTGTCGGGATACAGGTATCTGTTCACGGGGATGAGAGGGGCAGTAGGCTCTGAAGGGCTGGATACCTGGGGGAAGCACATAAGGGGCATGAGGACCGAGTCAATAGGGGGCGAGAAAGGTTGGAGTCCGGTCCGGTGGAAGGGTCAATCTCCACAACATTGCCCCCCGTGAACGGATACGGATACAGTAAAATGGGTAACCTGGGCGCAGGAGGCCGAAGGGCCGGGAAACCAGCAGGGATGGGGGGACGAGGGCCGGAAAACCTGGGGAAACCGGAGAGCCCGGAAGTCAGCGGGGGCTGGGAGCCGGAGAGCCGGGACACCTGGGGGGAAGCCGGAGGTCCCGGAAGTCAGCGGGGGCAGGAGGCCGGAGAGCCGGGACACCTGGGGAAGCCGGAGGGGCCGGAAGTCAGCGGGGGCAGGGAGCCGGAGAGCCGGGACACCTGGAGGAAGCCGGATGGTCCGGAAGTCAGCGGGGGCAGGAGGCCGGAGAGCCGGGAAACCTGGGGGGAGGCCGGAGGTTCCGGAAGTAAGCGGGGGCAGGAGGCCGGAGAGCCGGGTAACCTGGGGGGAGACCGGAGGTTCCGGAAGTCAGCGTGGGCAGGAGGCCGGAGAGCCGGGAAACCTGGGGGAGTCCGGAGCTCCCGGAAGTCAGCGGGGGCTGGAGGCTGGAGATCAGGGAAACATGCGGGGTTGGCAGTCCGGAGGTCCCTGACCGGTAGAGATCTCTTGAAGCTTGTGACGGATCCGCGCCGCAAAGGTAGAACGGTGGGGCGTCAGATGGCATGTTTTTTTTGGGGAAAGGGAACGGGACAAGCCGTTAGGACTGATTTGAGACACTTGTTGAGGGGTTTGGAAACGCATCGGTCATGAAGGGTTCGGTGAACGTTTCCACGCGAAACCTCTAGAGAAGTCACTGTGGGTTAGTAGTGTCTGGTGGGCTGTGAGGCCGGGGTACCGGGAAGTGTCGTGTAGCCGGGAGTGACGTTGGAGGCGCAGGATCGGCCTGCCATGATGGGCTTGGGGTCGGGCAGGCATGATGGTCTCGGGTCCGAGCTGTCTCGTGAAGTTCTCGGGTTCGTGTTTCCATGATGGTCGCTGGGACTTTGGTGGCGGGAGGTTGCGGGAGAGGCTGGGGAGTTAGGATGAAGCGTACGTGTGATGTATCCGTTCACGGGTAGGCCGCCCAGGCCACGGAGGTCACCTGTACTGGAGCTGGAGGAAGGCCGCCCTGGCCACGGAGGAAGCCCGTCCCGGAGCTGGAGGAAGGCCGCCCTGGCACGGAGGCAGCCTGTCCCGGAGCTGGAGGATGGGCGCTCTGGCCACGGAGGCAGCCTGTCCCGGAGCTGGAGAATGGGCGCTCTGGCCACGGAGGCAGCCTGTTCAGGGGCTGGAGGAAGGCCGCCCTGGCACGGAGGCAGCCTGTCCCGGAGCTGGAGGATGGGCACCCTGGCACGGAGGCAGCCTGTCCCGGAGCTGGAGAATGGGCGCTCTGGCCACGGAGGCAGCCTGTTCAGGGGCTGGAGGAAGGCCGCCCTGACCACGGAGGCAACCTGTTAAGGGGCTGGAGGAAGGCCGCTCTGACTCTGCAGGAAAGCCGTCCAGGCCCCGGAGGAAGGCCGTCCAGGCCCCGGGAGGAAGGCCGTCCAGGTCCCGGAGGTAGGCCGTCCAGACCCCGGCGGAAGGCCGTCCAGGCCCCGGGAGGAAGGCCGTCCAGGTCCCGGAGGTAGGCCGTCCAGACCCCGGAGGAAGGCCGTCCAGGCCCCGGAGGAAAGCCGTCCTGCACCAGGAATGATGAAGATCTTGGTCCTGTTGTAGGTTCCCCCGCTTTCGTCTGTGAACAGATACCGTGTGATGGTGTGGCTGAAAAGTCTTGATTGCCTGCAACTGTTCAGGTGCCCCTCCAAGGGGAGTTCAACAAGAGGCCTTTCCAGCTAAAATGCCCTCCACTGAAACTCTTCCCCTCCATATAAAGTATCCATTATTGACTCGTCAACTTCAAAGGTTCCTCATCGGGGCTCTCTTCCTCCAAAAAAGCCCACAATAGAGCGGCACCTGAACAGTTACGATTGCCTATGGTTTAGGCTTCAAAACATATTTTTTCTTTCGTGATGCAGTTATGGCGAGGGCAGGGAGATGGAGGCCTGAAGGGAGCAGAAGTTCTTGAGAGCTGATAGAGCTGCGGTTTGAGGAGGTTCGTTACTAAATGAAATTGGGACGGGCAAGACCTTTTGAGGCTCAGAGGCAGTTGGAGACAACATCTGGAGAGATGGCGGGATGGAGGGTGCATCTCGAGCGAGCTTGGGCACGTCATGTTTAGATAAAGCTAGTGTTCAATCGACCAATTTCGTGAACGTAGCCCTGGGAGGAAGGCCGCTATGAATCCGAAGAAGGTCACCATGTCGCTTGAAGGCGGTTGAACATTTCCCTTGATATTACGAGTTCGGTTAAATGTTAGAATTTTGGCTATCGTTCCAGGGGTGAGAAATCTGTGCAAGACCCCAGATCTGGTATCTCTTTGCCATGACTCGCTCCCATAATGTGGGAAAAGATTTCAACATTTACTAATATTTATCCGGAAGCGTAATAACCATCAGCTGCAGGCATGACATTTTCAGGGTAAAAATGCTGGAGGTGATTGTCGGGGGGAATCAGGGTTTCACTTCCGTTCAGGGAGCTGGGTGAGGGTGGTGGGGCTGGGGGGCAACGAGACAGCGGGAGCGGGGAGACAGAAGGAGCCGGGTAAGCCGGGTGGTGCGGTGAGACCGGTGGAGAATGAGGGATCCGGGAGAGGCGGGGGTGCGGGGAGACAGAATGAGACGGGTGAGAGCGGTGAGACGGCAGGGCGATGAGCAGGGAGCTGCGGGTGCAGAGAGACAGGGGGGGCAGGGTGGGGCGGGGAGCCGTGGGAAAGCCTGGAGAGGGGGAGCCGTGGGAAAGCGTGGAGAATGAGGAGACGGGGGCTTGGCAGGCGACAATAGCTATCAGTTGACATATTGTTTGATAAAGGGTAATGTAAAAAGGTAAATATAATTTGTAACCTCATAAGCTTTTCGTTATGCTGGCCTTTCACGTTCATGTATTCACTGTTCGAACCTGTGAACAGGGCGGGTCAAGGCTGTCGGAACTCTTTCCTCACGCGCTTTAACGAATGACTGAAATGTCAAATACAATAATCAGGACATGTTTCGCTTGCGGTGCCGACATGATTTCCGTTCCAGGCGGCAGGGCCGTAGTGTGTCCCCTGTGCGGCAAGATGGAGCTTGTCAGGTCACGCGAAATGCTGGACATTGCGGAAACGCCCTTACCGGCGTTTGATTTGCATGAACCCGCTTTGCCGAAAAAGAAAATTGCCAGCAGGGATGTTCGTCCGCGCAGGGTTCTCCCGGTCCAGGTGTCGCGCAAGGAGGACCGGACCGAGGTCGGCATCTATGCTTTCCAAGCGATTTTTTTGTTCTTGATCACTTCAGTTGCATGGCAGGCGCACTACTCCAGACTGACTGCGATATTTGCGAAAGGCATTCTTTTTTGGACATCGCCTCTTCAGGTATTGCTGGTTGCAATTCTGACGATAATAGTTTCTCATAATATTCCCAATCGTTTTCTTTATATCCCAGCGGCTTTCTTTGCATCTGTCTGTGGATTCGTGATTGCAATTTTTTGGGAGAAATTTTCTACAGTAGATACTTTGGTTAATATTATTGGAGTTTCAAGTTTTCTGTTTTTGTTAAGATCTCTGACTGTTTCTCTTAAACAAAGGGGGTTATCGAGAGAACTTCCTGATCTGCTAGCTTGTATAATATTGATTGTCGTTGTAGTTCTTTTAGTATATAGTGAAAGATCCATTGGATTTTTTGACTTATATTTTCTTTTCATGTCGCTAATTATTTATAGGAAAAATGAAAATTACTTTGAAGGCTTGAAAGGTACTGTTTGGGGTTCAGGTGCCTTTTTGGCAATTTCTTTTGCAGTGTCTATTGTGGCGTGGCTTCCGGTTACTCTGTTTCTCCATTTTTTCATGTTTATCTTAAAATTTGTAAAACGTAGAACACAGACCTGAAATAATTGAATTTAGGATCAATAACAAGTAATATGAAAGTCTTATTTGACGATAACACAATAAAGCAATTGCCATCAATTATTTTGTGAAACTACGAATATTCCCATCGTATCCAATCTATCGATAGCTGGAGAAATTTTTGGAAGTTTTATCTTGTGTAGTGTTAACAATTTGTATGATTACAATATCATTAGAATAATTATATCACAGATATAGTTTTACGTCCATGCTATATCACTATAAAAAGGGAATTGTGATATAATAGCATTAAATTGATAAACGAAATAATATCAAGTTTAAAAAATTATGAACATGAGTATTTTTAAGAATCTCTTGACGATCCATAATTGAAAAAGAGTTAATTCAATTTGTATTCCAAAATATGTTTCATGTTATACAACCAATATTAAGAAGATATCAAGCTGTTTTACTTCAAAGGAAAATTCGATATTGAGGACATGAATAAAATAATAGAAAATATATTATTATTTAATTCTAATTAGTGTGAATTGTAAAGTCAGATTCTGATTTGAAGAATAGCAAAGATAAAATTTGGTATTGATATTAAATTGTCTTCATTAATTCATCATATGGCATAAAGGATATTTTATTATGTTGAGTGATAGGCAGTTTCTTTGACATTGAGCCTTGAAATATTGTGAGCAGACAGTAATTTTGAGTTGATTAACGCGATTCAGCTTGTCCCTTGATAACCTGACAGGCAATATGTTTAAAATGTCGAATTTTAACAGCCAGCCGCTCACTTTTTGCTTCCCACGCGGCTTACGCCCAGGATTATGAGGACCATGCCTGCTATCTCCAGCGGGCCCAGTCTTTCTCCCAGCAGAAGGGCTCCCATTGCGAGAGTCATGATTGGCCCTGACATGTTGTAGACGGCGGCCCTGGAGGCTCCAAGAAGAGCTATGCCCGCGCTCATCGCGTAGATGGGTATGACCGTGGAGAAGACCGCCAGAAGCACCATGTAAAGATAGGCCTTTCCCGTGAAGCCGGCAAGGGCTCTGAAATCCCTCACGGCACCGTAATGGGCCAGCACTGAGGCGACCGAGACCATCATGGTCACCGATATGAGCATGGGCATCTGAGATTTCTTGAACTGCCTGTCCACGCCCACCAGGTAAAAGGCGTAAATTGTGGCCGAAAGAAACACCAGGCCACACCCCTTGTAGAAACCAGGACCCGGGGCGGTCACGTGAGGGGCCATCATCATCAGGAGGCCCGCGTAGGACACGCCGAGCGCCGTCCAGGTCCTGAATGCGGCCGGCTCCCGCGTAAGGACCGCGTTTATGACGACGACGAGGGTGGGGTACAGGAAGAGAATCATCCGCCCGAGCGAGGCGTCGATGTACCAGAGTCCGGCGAAGTCCAGGAACGAGCAGAGGTAGTAGCCGAAGATGCCCAGGATGACGACAGCCGCCCACTTGGCCGGCGGGAGATCCTGGGGCCGCCATCTGCCTCTCAGGGTGTTCGCGGCCAGGATCGCCGTGAAGATCCCGCCAGCCAGGATCATCCTCATGCATATCAGCGACAGGGGATCCATACCTTCCCTGTATGCCAGCTTGGCCAGCACCGTCTTTCCGGCAAAGCAGAAGGCGGCGGTCACGGTCAGCGCCGCTCCCAGGCGGCTGTCGGTCAGTCGGGGCATGGATTGTTTCGGGAGATCCTGGGCAAACTGTGCCTGAAGCCTGGGAAACGTGCCGGTTCACAGGCCTGACGCGAGGCGGTCAGGGTTCTTGGGTGAAGGCCTGATGCGGAAGACGGCTGCCGGCGGGAGAGTGCCGGGAGTCTCGCCGGTCTCTTTCTGTCACTGCTCTTTCTCTGACTTCTCTTTCTGTCACAGTTTTTCTGGAACTGCTCTTTCTGTCACTGTTCCCTGGGCCTCCCCGTCCTGGCGTCGACGGTTCTGGCGTGACACTCGAGGCCCTCGGCGGCGGCGATTGTCGTGACGGTCGGGGCCAGGGACTCCAGGGCCCCGCGGGAGAGCTGCTGAAAGGTTATTTTCTTGACAAAGCTGTCGGCGGACAGTCCCGAGAAGGCCCGTGCCGCACCGCCTGTAGGGAGCACGTGGTTGGGGCCTGAAGCGTAGTCGCCGCAGGGTATCGGCGACCACGGTCCGAGAAAGACCGAGCCGGCGCTCTCAACCCTGGCAAGAAGGGAAAAGGAGTCCGCGGCCCAGATCTGCAGGTGTTCGGGGGCGTAGAGGTTCGCGAAGTCCAGGCACTCGTCAAGGCTGTCCGCAACCAGGATGGCGGCGTTGTCCAGCGCCTCGCGGACGATCTCCTTTCTGAGGAGCCCGGGGACCTGTTCGTCCACCCGCGCGGCCGTGCTCCGGGCCAGCTCTTCGGAAGTTGTCACGAGGACGGCGGCTGCCTGGGGATCGTGCTCCAGCTGGGCCAGGAAGTCCCAGGCAAGCGTCTCGGGGTCCGCGGACCGGTCAGCTATGATGAAGCCTTCCGAAGGTCCGGCGGGCAGATCGATGTCCACGTCCCCGAAGACGGCCATCTTGGCCGCGTTGACCCATGAGCTTCCGGGGCCGACGATCTTGGCGACCTTCGGGACTCCGCAGAGCCCGTAAGCCATGGACCCAACGGCCCAGGCCCCGCCTAGCTTCCAGATTTCCGTGGCGCCGGCCAGGGCGGCGGCGGCTAGGATTTCAGGGCGGATCGTGAACCCCTCCCCCGGAGGCGAGGAGCAGACCACGGTCTTCACCCCTGCCGCCCTGGCGGGAATTATGTTCATGAGAGCGCTTGAGGGATAGGACGCCCTCCCTCCCGGAACGTAGACCCCGGCGGAGGGAAGGGGCCGCGTGAGCCGGCCGGCGAGGAGTCCGGGGGAGGTCTCGGAGAACCACTCCCTCTTATCCAGCTGGAGCTCGTGGAACTTCAGGATGTTCTTCGCGGCATTCTCGAGAGCCGACACCAGTCCGGGATCGGTCTTATGGAAGGCGTCGTCAATCTCCTCCTTCGTGACCCTGAACTCGTCAATCTTCAGGCCCGGCTTCAGGGGGCCGTACTCGCGCAGCAGCTCGGTTTCGGGATCCTGCCTGAGCCTGCCCAGGATGGTCCGGGTGGTCTCCATTGTCTTGTCGAACGAGGCCATGCTCCTGGAGAGTATCTGGTTCCGCCTGGCGGCGGTGAGGTCTTTCAGTCGTTCCGTGGGGATCATCGGCTCGCGGCCTTCCATGGGTAGGGGTGACAGTTCAGAGGTCAGCTTCGTTTCCGTCTTGATTGCCAGGGCCTGGCGAATCCCCGGCCTTGATGCCCGCGGCAGCCGTCTCGGCCGACTTCCTGCGGTTCCGGAAGAACGTCTTCATCAGATTGGCGCAATCGTCAGCCAGGATCCCGCCTTCGAGCAGCGCGAGGCGATGGTTGATGCCGGGCACGGAGTTGAGATCCACGAGAGAACCTGCGGCCCCCCACTTGGGTTCCGGGGCGCCGAAGACGACAGCGGAGAGCCTGGCGTGCAGGGCGGCGGACATGCACATGGCGCAGGGCTCGAGGGTGGAGGCCAGGACAAGACCCTCCAGACGGTAGTTTCCCAGGAGCCTTGATGCCTCCCTGATTGCCAGGATCTCGGCATGCGCGGTGGGATCCGAGAGAGCTATCACCTGGTTGCGGCCCCTGGCGACGACCGTCCCGTCCGGCGTCGCTATGACGGCCCCGGCTGGCACCTCCCCGCAGAGAGCGGCTTCCGAGGCTTCGCTCAGGGCCGCGCGGACAAGAGACTCCTTGACCAGGAGGTCCATTAAGGATGTCGGGGGGGCTGCCAACTGGACCTCGGGGAGGGGAGAGGTGACTGGGCTTGGGAGGTGACCCCCTGAACGGAGGCCGCAAATGATAATCCCCGCCGGTCGTGATTCGGGCGGGGCTGACGTAGATCGAGAAAGGGCTAAGGTTGCGGCCAGGGGTTTCGGCTTGGCCAGGGTTCCAGGTTCAGGCAACGAACCGGAAAGGCCAGGTGCCTGGGGCCAGATCAGGCGCAAGGAAGGCAAAGGTTTCAGATGAAGGCTGGCTATCTGAGCGGCGGCGGACCCGGCTGAAGGCCGGCTCCCGGAGAGGCGGCGGACCTGTCTGAAGGGCGTCTCCCGGAGAGGCGGGGAACCCGGCTCAAGGGCGTCTCCAGGAGAGGCGGGGTGCCCTGCTGAAGGCCGGCTCCCGGAGAGGCTCGGGTCGTGGCTGAAGGTCGGCTCCCGCAAAGGTGAGTCTCCAGGGCCAGAAGAGAATTGTGGTCCTGGATGGCGCTGGTAGATAATCTGGTGCAAGAAATTGGAAAAGGCCGAAGTTCTAAAGGGAATCTGTGCTGGCGTGGCGGTATGGACTGAACAGATTGAACGGGACCAGATTGAGGTGATGTCTGGACATGCACTCAAGCTCGCGGGGCCATGTGCGACCGTTTGACAGGCGGAGTGTCAGGCATGTTCCATGCCTGGCCGGCCTAGAATGCCGCAGCGGCTGCGGCCTCGTCGGGATAGATCTTCAAGATGGACATGAAGCCGGCAATTCTGAAGACTTCTTCTGCCATGTGGCTGAGCGAGCAGAAGGCTGTCGTGAAGCCGGCCTTCTGGACGGTTTTCGCCAGGGCGAGGAAACTTCTCAAGCCAGACGAGCTGATGAACTCAAGGCCGTGGAGCTCGACCAGGACGTGCTTGGCGGGCAAGGGGCCCAGGGCACGGGCCGCCTCGTCGAAGGAGGGGGAGCTTGTGGCGTCCATGCGACCCGAGACGGTGATCAGGGTGTAGGCACCTTTGTCGGCTGTGGTTATCTGCATGGTTTAAGGACGGCTTTCAAATTGGCGGCTTCAGGTTTCAGGACGGCAGGCGGAACTGCCTAGAAACGGCAGGTCGATGATTGATAATAGGCTAGCACAGAGTGGGGGTTTTGGCAAGAACGCCCATGCGTTGAATTTGAATGATGATGCGGGGATATGGCAGTCATGTGAAAGTGAAGAGACTGTTTATTGAAAAATGTATGTGTAATGATTAATTTGAAATGAGTCAATAAAACGCCATGATAAATGGGAAAGTGTTTAACTATATAAATAATGATGGCAATATTTAATTTAAATATTTAGGTGAATTCAACTATGGATCAAATTAAAAATTACAAATTTAGCAATGACATGCTTAGTTAAACAGCAGACAAGATTTTGGATAAGATGATGAAAAATGAAATTATTATTTAGAGATGGAGCACTTAATGAATTTGATAATAAAATATAAAAATGATAATAACTTTAATTATATTGATTTCATCATATATGCTATATATAAATTTATAAAGATAAATATAATTTATATATGATTAATTCATCGTATTAATATGATTAAATTTCATGTTGTTGGTCGATAGAATTATGCAATGATAAGTTTGCATTGTAATAAATATATCTAAATTTATAGCGATATATATGTAGTATCAAGGATATACTGATTAAAAGATTATTGATTATTTTAAATTTTTGTCGTTTGCGAATAAATTTGAAGGATTATTTGTAATTTATGATCAATTATTATGTTATAACAAACTAACTATATAGATTGACAGGTTCAAATGAGATGGTGTAATAACGAAATATTTGAATACAATTTATGATTTAATCAAATGGTGCCAAAAAAATATGTGTGATATAGGTTATTAAATTTTAATATCCTTGACTTAGCTGGATATACGTGAGATGTAACAGAGATATGTTGAACAGAATCCAGGTAGGATTTACTGAAAATGTGTTTTAAGGAGTCGTTTTCGGGTGTGTTTGATAAATGTTGAACGGCAGGGATGCTTCATGCAGGCAGCGCCGTCATCATGTCAGGGTTTCTCGGGTCATAAACGCGTACTGGCAAGGTGCTGGTTATGCAACTGACATGCCCTGGTATTACCCGTTTAATCAAATGTCGGAATCTTCTTCCATATGATAGTAGCGGATCATAGCGAACAGATACCAGGACTGGGTTTTTGCCCGAGCTTTCCACCTCTGGGCTGAAAGCCAAATACCGACATTTGATTAAACGGGTAATATTGCGGAAAAATCTTTTGGGGATAAGCAAGTTGTCTGGGGGAGAGCGGTTAGATACGGGCTGGAGGTTTGACGAGGACAGTAGTCGCGGACAGACGGTTTGACGCGGAGTGGAAGGAAAATGTTAAAATGTCGGACGATGCCGGACGAAATCCTCCCTCGGGGCCTGCGGCCGAGGGTGGCATGCTCTGAGTTGCCATTGCCCTGGGATGTCCGGATCGGGGGCGGGGCCACCCAGGTTAGGGGACGGTATCCTGGATCTGGACATACCCTTCATGTGGAGGCACGGCCGGTGGAAAGACTCTATGTGGACGCGGATCCGGCGAAATTGAGGGAGGTCTCGGCCTTCGCGTCCAGGGATCTGCCCCCGGGCTACGGGAATGCCGCCTCGCGGGTCGAACTGGCCGTCGAAGAGATCTTCATAAACGTCTGCCTTCACGCCTACCGCGGGGAGAAGGGGCCCGTGACCGTCACGAAGTCCCTGGCCCGGGACGGGGAGGGGGGCGAGTGCCTGGTCATAACCATCAGCGACAGCGGCGGGCCCTTCAACCCCTTCGAGGACGCCCCTCCCCCGGATCTGACTGGGGATCTGGCGGTCAGGAGGGTGGGGGGGCTCGGCGTTCACCTGGTGAAGAGGATGGCCGACAGGTTCTCCCACAGGGGCACCGGAGACGGAAACGTTATAGAGTTGCGATTCAGCCCCAGAGACGAGTGAGCCGTCAGCCACCACCGGATCTGCCCCGCAGTCTTCCGGGCCGGTGCCCGGAGCTTGGGAAGCCTGGACGGTCTCGGGGGGCCTGGGGTAGCCTGGCCGCCAGCGGCTGACCGCCCACTGCCAATGCCTTGCTGACGCACGGAACTGGGGGACTCCTGGATGTCCGGTAAGTCAGAGAAGTCCGAGACGTCCTGGAAGTCCTGGAAGTCCTGGATGTCCGGGATGTCCGGGATGTCCAAGACGTCCGGCAGGCTTTTGGGGGCCCGAGTGCCTGGGCTGGACCGGTTGTCCGGGCCGAAGATTGGGCTTGCAGAGTTCCGGGGCTGCCGGATGAGCGCCATGTCACGGGAGACTCGGGGACCAAGGCCGGGCCTTGCGGCTAGGGTCCTCGCCAGCGTGACAGTCGAGAGGGGTGACGGATGCGCGGCGGCCTCTGGGGCCGTCTGGCCCGAGCCTACAGCCGGAATCTGGACCTCAGGTGGGCCGCGCGGAGCCTGATGATGAGCCAGAGCGGGAAGACGAACCCGGCGGCCATGAAGATGCCGTCGCTGTTGGAGCAGAGGCCGACCGCGATGAGGATCAGGACGGCCCAGAACAGGAGGGTGGCGAAGAACATCGAGGTGCCGTGCTTGCGGGCCGCTAGCTCCCTTTCGTAAGAGGGGTCGACGCCGTTTCCGAAAAGTCTGTAATCTGACATGTTTAGCCTCTATTGAATCTAATGGTTCAAGGGATCCGCACGATATTCCATTGTGCCCAGTTACAGGACAGGGATATGGTTCGCTGGATCAGGAATGTGCAGTTTGTTTAAGTTGGTCCGGAAGGAAAATGTCTTGATGCCTTTGGAGAGAGGATTGGCGGAAGAGGTATTGACGAAATTCCTTGACGTCATTGCCTTCCCTTGAACCGCTGTCTCCCGTCGGGTGGTCTCCGGACTGCCCGTGCCATGATGCGGTGCAAAGGCCTTGCCAACGTAGCCGCGGGGCTCCAGCCCCGTGGGCCGAGGACCGTTATTTCAGCTATAATCCCCATGTCGATCTCCACCAAGGCTCCCTTTCCTGGCCGTTTTCACGGAATCCCCCCTACCGTCCCCCCCATGTCGACCGGCCTTCCTGATGCTGGAATGCCGCTTCCCTCCCGGCCTCGCACCCTGTCCAGAAAGGCGCCCTGCCGGGTAACCACCGCCCGGTCCCCGGGCAGTTGGCGCGTACAAATTGGCCGGTGCCGGATCGGCAGGCGAGCCCGGACCGGTGCCAAGAAATCAGCCGCCGGAGTTTCTTCAAAAATAAGGCGTAACTGTTCAGGTGAACCTCCAAGGTGAGCTCAACTGGGGGCCTTTACAAGCACATACCCTCTGCTGCAACTCTTTCCCCCCACATGAAGTATCCATTGTTGACTTTTAAGCCTTAAGAATTCCTCATCTGGGCTCTATTCCTCCGAAAAGACCCTCAATAGAGGGGCACCTGAACAGTTACAATAAGGCAAAGATCACCATGCACCTGGAAAATGCTGAAGAGCGTCTGGCGGATCAGGTATCCGGGACACTGAGGCATTCTCGTGCCCTGGAATCATCCCCCGAACTGGGGATCTTCGATTCGGGGGGGTGCTCCTCCGACCTAGGCGGCTTCGGCGCCGCAGGGGGCTCCCGTGACCTGGGCCGCCTCGGCGCCAGGAGGTGTTCCCTCGCCCTGGACTGCCTCGGAGCCAGAGGGGGCACTCTCGACCAGGACTGCCTCGGTGCCAGAGGGGGCACTCTCGACCTGGACTGTCTCGGTGCCAGAGGGGGTACCCGCGACCTGGACTGTCTCGGTGCCAGGGGGTGCTCCCTCGATCTGGAAGGCTTAGGTACCGTGATGTGCCCCCTCGCCCTGGACTGCCTCGGTGCCAGGGGGGGCACTCTCGACCTGGACTGCCTCGGTGCCAGGGGGTGCTCCCTCGATCTGGACTGCCTCGGTGTCGGGGGGGGCTCCTGCGACCTGGACTGTCTCGGTACCAGGGGTGGCTCACGCGACCTGGACTGCCTCGGTGCCAGGGGGGGCTCACGCGACCTTGACGGCTTCGGGGCGGGGGTGGTAGCGGGCAGGGCCGAGGGCTGTCCGGGACCGGGCCCCTGGCCGGAGAGGGCGGACGGCTCCGGCACTGGCTCATGGCTGGGCGGCGAGAGAAGCGTTCCTGCCCGGAAGGCCGTCGGGGGCCGGGGGAGGGCTTACGGAGGAGGCTCTGGGCCATCGGGGAGGAAGGCCGGAGCAGGGTGTCCGGGCATCTGGCGGCGGCTGGGCCTGGTCCTCGCTGTCCTGGCTCTGGCACTGTGGGGGTTGGCGGTGCCGTCGCTCACGGTAGGGGATGCCTGGGCTCTGGGCGGAACGCCTTCGGGCCCGGACTCCGGGCGGGCGGGCGGGAAGCCCGTCAAGAGGCCCTTCCGGGTTATCTACGTTGAGGGGGGGTCCTACGAGGACTATTACCTTACTCTCTCGGGGCTGGTGAGGGGCCTTCACACACTGGGGCTCGTGCGCGACGGGAGGCCGCCCGTCAAGCCGGACTCCACGGACACCCTGGAGCTCTGGCAGTGGCTCTCCAGGACCCAGGGCACGGAGGAGCTCCTCGAGTTCCCGGAGGACGGGTTCTATTCGGCGGGCTGGTCCATGGTCGGCCGGGACAAGGTGAAGAGGGCGGTGACCGAGAGGGTCCGGGACAGGGGCGACGTGGACCTCATACTGGCCTTCGGGACACGGGCCGGGCTGGACTTCGTCCTGGACAACCCCGGAGTGCCGGTCATGAGCCTGTCGGCCATCGATCCCGAGGGGGCGGGCTTCGCTCCCGGGGACGAGAACGCCGTCTCCAGGCCCTGGGCCCACGTCTTCGTGAAGAGGGACCGAATACCGGCCCAGCTGAGCCTCTTTCACGGCACCTTCGGGTTCGGCCGCCTGGGTGTCCCCGTGGAGGAGGACCCCGAGGCCGGGAGGCTGTCCATGGCCTGGCCGGCAATAGAGGAGGCCGCGACCGAGCTGGGTTTCAGGATCGTTCCCTGCTATGCGGCCATGGAGGTCCCGGACCGGGACGAGGCCAACAGGAACCTGATGGAATGCCTGGAGTACCTTTCGAGGGAGTCCGACGCCATATATCTGACCGTGAACAACGGCATGCTCAGGAGCCGGATGGGGGAGATACTCGCCCCCATATCCGAGGCGGGCCTGCCTTCCTTCTCCCAGGAGGGGTCCGAGGCAGTGCGGTCCGGGGTGCTCATGAGCGCGGGACAGGACGACTACGACGACATAGGCCTCTTCGAGGCGAGAGCGCTCCGCGAGATCCTCTACGGGGCCACGCCCGGGAAAATCCCCGGAATCTACCGCGCCCACGCCTCGGTGGCCATCAACCTCACCATGGCACTTAGGATAGGCTGGAACCCCCCCTTCGAAATCCTTGTAGCCGCCGACCGGATTTACCAGGGCATGGCCGAGCCCTTCCGTGCGGGCCATCCGTCCTGGGCGGTGCGTACCGAAGGCCTGAACACGGGCCAGGCGTCTTCGCCCCTGGGCGTGGACGGTGAAACGGACGGGGACGCCGGCGGAGCCGGAGCCGGTGAAGGTGCCGTGGCCGGTATCCCGGACGGTGCAGGGGAAGGAGGAAGGCGCGGGGAAGGAGGTGGAACTGTTGCATCGGGGACGGTTGGCGGCGGCGGAGGAGAGGCTGCCGGGGCCGAGGGACGGGACCGCAGGTCCGCCGGCCAGGCTGGCCATGCTCTCGTCCCTGACGGGACGCGGGGAACCGGCGCAGGGAGCTACCGGCCCTCGGGCCGGGCGGTCGGTGAAACGGGCGCGGGTGGACCGGGGCGGACTTCGGCAAGTGCGCCAGTCTCCGATCCCGGACGGCTCAGTGTCGACGGGGGAGGGGAGCCTGCGGTCGTGAAGGGAGTAGGGCAGGGAGCCTGGAACGGGGCTGGGGAAGGCGACGGGGATGATCCCGGGAAAGCGGGCGGCGCCGGGGGAAGCGGGCTGCAGGGACCCGCCCCTGCCCTGTCTGAGTCGGGGGTGCCGGGCGCTCCAGCCCCGGAACCGTCTGGCCAGGCTGACCTGGCCGGCGGTGGGGACTCAGGCACAGGTCCGGTCCGGACTGGCTTCCCCGGTCTGGCGGGGGGGACCCTGGAGACGGGGAGCTACGAGGGTATCCCTCTGGAGCCGGAAACCTTTGAGGCAGAGTGGGGGAACCTTCCGCAGAACCGCGACGGCGCAGGTTCCGGGAGCGGGGCGGGCAGATGAGGCGGACTGACTTCATCTCCCGCCGGTGGCCGTTGTCAAGGGAGACGTCCTTCGCACGTGACCGGAAGAACGGAGGCCGCCCTTGAGCCTGCGGTTCAAGACATCTCTCCTCATCGTCTGCGCCGTGTTCCTCTCGGTGGTGCCCTTCAGCGTTTACTCGCTGGAGGAGTTCACCAGGAGCACGGTCGATCGGGAGAGGCGCGACTTCACGGTGGCGGCGGCGGTGCTGGCGGAGGAAATCAGGGCTTCCAACTACAGCTTCCTGGCCGAGGAGGTGCTGGACATAGTGGGCCGCAAGGAGGCGCTGCGAAAGGTAAGCCTGCTGTACGCCCGGTACCTGGACATCCTCATGGAGGAGGGGGGCAGCCCGCCGGAGCTGGCAAGGACCACGGAACTGCTGCTGGGCAGGCTCTCGGAGATGGGGGTGGAGGCGGGCGTCATAAGCCTGGACGCGGACATTGACGAGATAGCCGCAGGGCTCCCCCGGTCCTGGGAGGGCGTCACGGACGTTCTGGGGAGGAGCCTCGCGTACCTGGCCCTGGAAGACGAGCAGGCGGCGGAGGGGCGGTTCTATCTTTTTGGGACCAGGGGCGACCGTGAGAACTGGGGCAATGGTGCCGGCGGGAACAGTGGCAATGGCAACTCCGGGAACAGGGGCAATGGCCGGGAGTGGGGCCAGGGGCGGGGCGCGCTCGGGACCGGGGGGGCTGGCATTGGCCGGGAGAGAGGCACGGGCGAGGGGGCTTTCGGGAGCGGTGGGGCTGGCACGCCCCGGAAGAGGGGCCAGAGCCGGGACGCTCTCGGGAGTGGGGGGGGTGGCGCTGGCCGGGACGGCGGACCGGTCCAGGTTGCAGGCGAGAGCGGGGAGGCGGGCCCGGCAGGAATCCCCGGCCTCGGTTCGGACGGAAGCCGGGGTCCTGACCTGGATACTCTCGGGAGCGCTGAGCCGGGCACGGGCCGGGGCGTAAGTGCTGATCAATGTGTAGCTGAGAAGGGGAGCGCGGTTTCGGGTCCGGTCAGTGAGCCTGGACGGGATGCGGGCCGTGGCGGCGTGCCGGGCCCGGGAGAGGCCGTCGCCAGCGGCGGGGAAGGGGCCGGGCAGAGGACGCTCCTGGGGTTCATGTGCCCTTCGGGGGACAGGAGAAGGATCTACGCCTTTCTTGAAGACGTGACAGTGGAGGCGGAACGCTCCGGAAGGGCGGCAGAGTCGGTCCTGAACCAGCTCAGGTACCGCCTTTCGGAACTGCCTCTTTCAGAGCACTCCCTTGCCGCAGTTTTCGGCCCGGACGGAAGGCGGCTTCTCACCTACGGCGGTCCCGTGGCGTGGGCCGGAGGCGAGGCGGAGAGCCCGGGTCCTGCGGCGTGGAGTCTGCCGGGGGAGGTGATGGGAAGGGCCAGGGCCAGGAGGTTTTCGGAGGAGGACATCATCCTTCCGGGGATCAGCGGCGCGGTCATCATGCGGGTGGAGCACTTCAGGCCCCTGGACTGGTACATAACCCTGGCCACGCCGCAGGCCGCCCTGTCCGCCCCTGCCCGGGCGCTGGCGCTGCGCCTCGCCTCCGCGGCGCTCCTGGCGGTCGCGCTGGGCGTGGCATTCGCCCTCATATCGGCCAAGGTGCTTTCGAAAGGCCTCATGAGCCTGGAGCTCCGCACCCGTGAGGCGGAGGGTCTCGATCTGTATGACCCGTCCAGCGCCGACTTCTTCAGGGTGGATCCCCTGGCCGACCGCCCGGACGAGGTGGGGAGGCTCGCGGGGGCCGTCGACCGCCTGGGGCTGTCTCTCGTCACCAACATCCAGGATGCCATAGCCGCCGGCAAGCGCCAGGAGAGGGTGCTGAGCGAGCTCACTGCCGCGAGGGAGATCCAGTCGGGCATGCTCCCCCTGCCCCGCGAGGCCCCCAAGACCCCAGGCTTCGACGCTGCCGCCATGCTTCATCCGGCAAAGGAGGTGGGCGGGGACCTGTACGACTTCTTCACCGCCCCCTGCGGCAGGAGATGCGTGGCCATAGGCGACGTCTCCGACAAGGGGGTGCCGGCGGCCCTCTTCATGAGCATGGTGGTGACCCTGGTCCGCGGGACCATCCAGAGCGGGCTCCAGCCTGAGGCGGCCCTGGCGCTGTTGAACGAGCAGCTAAACGACCGCAACCCTTCCTCGATGTTCGTGACCCTGTTCATAGGCCTCTTCGACGCCTCCACGGGGGTCTTCACCTACGCGAACGGCGGCCATATCCCCCCGGCAGTTTCCACGGACGGCGGGGTGCGGTTTTTCTCGACCGACGATCCCGATCCCCTTGTGGGCGCCTGGCCCGGGGTCCGCTACCGCCGCCGCGAGGAGCATATCGGGGGAGGGGAGCTCTGCCTCCTTTACACCGACGGCGTGACCGAGGCCCAGACCGCCGGCGGCGCCCTCTTCGGCCAGGAGAGGCTGGGCCAGGTCCTTGCCCGCGCCTCGCGCGACCCCGAGGAGGCTGTTGAGGCGGTCTACCGCTCCACCCTGGAGTGGCGCGGCGACGCCCCGCAGTCCGACGACATCACCATGCTGGCCTTCCGGAGGAAGATCCCCTGAGATCCACGGGAATTGGACCCCGAAACCGCTCTTGATTGCAAAAGTTCTGGATATAGAAGTATTATCCATAGAGTTAAATCCGCTTGGGCGTCGTCACATCTCGAGTGCTCAATCGGCGGTTTGTGATCGCTTTCGAGGTGAGTTTATCCGATTTATCGGCTAGTAGGCTTG
>JAISFP010000050.1 GCA_031263525.1 Deltaproteobacteria bacterium
CAGGTTCGGGTTCTTCATTCAGCTGTTGCGGGACACCGGGGACATCGAGGGCGCAATGGCCGAGGCCGGCGCGGACAGGGACGGCCTGGCCGCATGCCGCAGGGCGAGCCCCGAGTTCGGGGCTGCGCTGGCCGAGGCCATGAGGATCGTGCCGTACGCCGCCGAGGCGGAGCTCATGGCCCGCGTCGCCAGGATGTCCCGCCCGGCTCCCCCGACCGCCAGGGGGCGGAAGGCCGACCCGGCATGGACCCGCAAGCTCCCGTCCAGCGCCCTCATATGGATCCTGGCGCACATGCATCCCGATTACGGCGGGCCGTCCCCCGCCCCGGAGCCGGTGCCGAAGACCCACGTCCCGCTGAAGGACCTCTCGAGGGCCGAACTGAAGAAGCTCGCGGAGATCTACGACTGGCTGAAGGAGCTCGTGATCCGCCAGGCCCCAGGGAGGAGGCCAGGAAGGCGCTTGACCCCGCAGCCGGGGGGAGGCGGCCCGACCTCCCCGCCGTCAGGATCGGGGGCCGCCCCCAGGCGGTCCGGAGGCCGGGGCCGGGACGGCCCGGGAAGGGGCCATGGACCCTCGCGGCCTGAAGCCCGGAGGAGGGATGAAGCGGAGGACCCCCGCCCGGAGGCCGCCGGAGCCCCGCGAGTTTTGAAAGGGGCATGTTCGCAACCCGTGTCCGGCGAGATCGTGCCTCTGCGGGCCTCCTGGCGAGCCTGGCGATAAGTCCGCAGCCCGCAAGGCTGCCCGTGGCGGAAGGGGGGAACGCCAGGGGTCCCAACCATCTTGGGACACTTCCTGGCAGTCCCGAGTCGCCGCCGCCCCGGAGATGATCTCTGCCGGCGGACAGCATCTCGCCGGGCTCGGCTTCCCGGTCGACACGGGCGCGGACGGCCCCGTGGCGACTGCCGTAACGCTTAAACGCTGTGCCCTGCCCCGACATCATCGCATTGGGCTGATGCCCGGACCGGGTGGGAATATGCCCGAAAACGGGCTTTTCGCGGCCTGGCCGGTCGCATCCGTTTCCGGTCGGAGCGGGAGGCGGGGAGGCTCCCCTGCTGGCCCCGGACTCGGGCGAGTCTCGGGAGAGATAAGGCGATGATTGCAATTAAGTGCGCTAGCTGATTTTGCGCTGGCCGCTGGCAAGGCTCGGGGAGGGAAGTTCATATGATTGAAATTAACTGCGCCAGCTGCCCCCCGGGCATCTATGCATCTCAAAGAGAGTGCAGAAGAGAGTTGCCATAAATGCGCTAGACGACTTCGGGCGCAACACCTTCCCCGAAGGCCACCTGGCGGCTGCCCCTCCGCCGAGTGTCGGCTGGCATGGCGCACCTGGAGCTCGCCACGGCCACCCCGCAGGAGGCCGGAGATCGGAAGCGTCGCCAGGCCCCGGGCTACCTGGAGAGGACGAGAGGGCTGTCATTACTAATGACCCCCCTGACGGCCCCCAGGCACCGGACTTCATTTCGAGGCGCCGGGGACAGCCCCCGGACCTGGCGGAGTCTTCGCTGGACGAGGTCAACTAACCACCAAATAGAATGTTGCCGCTACTACCGGTGCCAACAGTTGTGAAATTCGCCCTTTACCGGCATCGCAGGACGAGAAAGCTGCGATAGGCAGTGGCGTCGGAAATGCCGACGCCAACAGCGGCATAGTCCTGCCCGGTAGGGCCAAGAGCATGGTCTTCGTCTTCGGGCGGAGGGCTCCGGGGGCCGGACCTCGAGGGCGTGGCCGAGGAGGCCGACGGCCTCCCGAGGAGTGACATCCTTACTGCTGATTCGCCGCCAGGTGGCCGGGGCTGCCTTCGCCTCGGTGACCCCGGAGGAAGCCGGGCCGGACCTGGCAGCCCCCCCGCAGGACGGAGGTGAGAAAGCGCCACTGGTGGCACTATTCTAAATAAGTGTAAGAAGGGAGCCTGCCCATAGCTTCCGCCGTCCGGGTAAAGCGGTCCTGGCCGAAGGCATCCGGACCCGCTTAGCTCAAAAACTATGCCAAATATCCATAATGCGAATCGCAAGTTAGATGTCGAACCGGGTATAATCCAGGGTGTTTTTTCACGCTCGATTCTAAACACGGCCTGCCAGGCTGGGTAGCGGGGGCCCTTGCGAGAACACGGAAAGCGGGGGAACCTGCAGCAGAACCCAGATCATCCTCATTCCCGGTGCAGAACGGCTTTCGCCCTTGGCAAGGATTGGCCTTCCTCCAGAGTCAGAGCGGCCTTCTTCCAGCTCCATGACAGGCTGCCTCCGTGGCCGGGGCGAACTACCCGTGAACGGATACAGGCTTTACATTAAGGCGCAGTCCTGCCTAAATGCACGCCGCCCCCTGCTTGCAGGGCGAGCAGATACCCTCGGTGCCATGAAGTCCCGGTCGGCTCTCAGGCCCTGAGCCACGGTGCCATGAAGTCACGTGCGCTCCCCCCCTCGGCCAAGTGTCTAAGGAGGGCGCTGCCGAAGATGACGGCGTCCGGGGGGCTCTCCATGCCCGCGAGCTGGGAGGGCTCCTTGATGCCGAAGCCCAGGGCCAGGGGGATCCCGAAGACCGTCCGCGCCCTCCGCAGGGTCTCCTCCGCCTCCGGAGGGAGGCCGGCCCTCACGCCCGTGATGCCCAGGACCGACACCACGTAGACGTAGCCCCGGGCGTGAGGCAGGTACTCCTCCATGCGCTCCCGGGTGGTGTTGGGACCCACGAGAGGTATGAGATCTATGCCCTGCGCCGAAAGCGCCTCCCGGAAGGGGGCGGACTCCTCCAGCGGCAGGTCCGGCACTATGACGCCCGCCACCGAGCCGGCCCCGGCATCCGCGGCCAGGATGTCCAGGCTCCGGCGCATCGTGCCCCGAGCGTCAGGCCCCCCGCCTGGACCGGCGGCCGCCTCCGCCCAGCCGTGCTGGACGAGGGGGTTGGCGTAGCTCATGAGCACCAGGGGCGCGGAGAAGCTCCTGGCGGCGAGGCCCTCCAGTATCCAGCTGAGGGTCACCCCCTCCTCCAGGGCCCTCCTGCCCGCCTCCGCCACCGCGGGGCCGTCCGCCACGGGGTCAGAGAAGGGGACGCCTATCTCCACGATGTCCGCCCCGCTGTCGCAGAGCTCCGCGAGCACGTCCCAGAACACGTGCGGGGTTGGGAACCCCCCGGTTATGAAGGGCACCCTCGCGCAGCGCCCCTCCCCCCTGGCCTTCAATATGGCCGCGGACAGCACGGATTCTTCCGCCATCGCGATACCCCTTCCTTCCCGGGCCGCCCCGCGCGGGGCCTGGCCCGGACAGCCGCGGGGCTCCCGCCCCCGGCGAACGTTCTCAAGACGACCGTCACGATCTTCAGGATCATCATCCCTCCAATCCTGAAGATCCCGCGGCTCCTTCAGAATCCCTTGACTCCTTCGCCTGTCGGACTCCTTCAGATCCCGGACTCCTTCGGCTCCCGGACCCCCTCCAGTTCCCGCGGCCGCTTCAGCGGAGCCCGCGGCCCCGGCCGGACCGGGCGCGCCCGCTACATGGCCGGACCGGGCGCGCCCGCTACATGAAGCCCTCCCCGAACCGCTCCTCGGCTATGCCCAGGTCCTTGTCCCCGCGCCCGGAAAGGTTCACGACCACCTTCGCGCCTGGCCCGAGCGTGCCGGCGTTCCCGATCACCCAGGCGAGGGCGTGCGAGCTCTCCAGAGCGGGTATTATGCCCTCCAGCCTCGTCAGGGTCCGGAACGCCTCCAGGGCCTCCCCGTCGTTGGCCATGGCGTACTCCACGCGGCCGGTGGACTTCAGCCAGGCGTGCTCGGGCCCCACGCCGGGGTAGTCCAGGCCGGCCGAGACCGAGTGAGACGGCAGGACCTGCCCGTCGTCGGTCTGGAGGAGCATGGAGAGCTGGCCGTGCAGGATGCCCGGCCGGCCGAGGTTCAGGGGGGCGGAGTTGTAGCAGCCGGGCTCGCCTGTGCCGGCGGCCTCCACGCCCACGAGCCTCACTTCCGGGTCGCCCACGAACTCGTGGAAGGCGCCTATGGAGTTGGAGCCGCCGCCCACGCAGGCGCAGACCAGCCGGGGGGGCCCGCCCCAGGCTTCAAGGGCCTGCTCCTTTATCTCCTTCCCTATGACCGACTGGAGGTTCCTGACCAGGGTCGGGAAAGGGTGGGGCCCCGCCGCCGTGCCGAAGCAGTAGTGGGTGGTGCGCTGGGTGGCTATCCAGTCGCGGAGGGCCTCGTTTATGGCGTCCTTGAGCGTCCTGGTCCCGTCCGTGACGCTCCTAACCTCGGCGCCCAGGAGCCGCATGCGGGAGACGTTCACGGCCTGGCGCTCGACGTCCACGGCGCCCATGCAGATCACGGCGTCCAGGCCCAGCCTCGCGGCGGCGACCGCCGTCGCCACCCCGTGCTGGCCCGCCCCGGTCTCGGCCACGAGCCTCGTCTTGCCCATGCGCCTGGCCAGGAGCGCCTGGCCCAGCGTGTTGTTTATCTTGTGGGACCCAGAGTGGAGCAGGTCCTCCCTCTTCAGCCAGAGCTCGATCCCCAGCCTCTCCGAGAGCGTCGGGCAGAAGGTGAGCGGCGTGGGCCTCCCGGCATAGCTCTCGAGGAGCCCGCGCAGCTCCCCCGTAAAGGTCGGGTCCGCGAAGAGCCTCCCCATGGCCTCCTCAAGCTCATCCAGGGGAGGCACCAGGAGCTCCGGCACGTAGCGGCCCCCGAACCCCCCGAAATATGCGTCCATGCTGCCCTGCGTAGCCTCCTGCGCGGCGGGCCCCCCGAAGAGGCCGGCTGTTGGTCCGGCCGGCGGCCGGGCCATCGGAAAAGTCACTCTATTAAGTCCGGCCTCCCGGCGGCAGGGCCGCACGAAAGAGCCCCTGAAGCCTGGCCGGCCGGCGGCCGGTCCATCCGAAAAGTCACTCTGAAAGTCCGCCCGACCGGCGTGCGGACCCTCCGAAAGAGCCCCTGAACCCCTGCCGGCCGGCCGCCGTACCTCCGAAAGCCACGCTGAAAGCCTGGGCGGCCAGCGGCCTGTCCCTCACGGGCGAGACATGACCCGCTGGACCGGGGACCGGCGGGACGACCGCCTGGCCGGAAGGGCAACGGACCCGCGCGGAACTGGGCCAGGAAGCCCCGCGGCCCGCTGGCCAGAACGCCGATCGTCAGTCATGTCGGCGGAGCTGTCAAGCCTCCTTCCGGCCCGCCAGCTCGTCCGTCTGCATCACATTTTCGGGCCCGCCTTCCGGGCGGAGGGGCCGCCCCCGGGCAGGGCTTCTACCCGCCTGGCCCGCCGGGACCCCGGTCCGAGCCCGGTCCGTGACCGGGGGGGCCCTTCAGGCCCTCCCGAGTGAGCCCCCCCCGCCCTACGACCCTGATGCGGGCCGCCGCGGCCGCGGCCTCGGCCATGATGGCGTGATCCTTCACCCCGGGGGAGGACTCCGCCCCGGAATTGATGTCGAAGCCGGCCAGGTGCCTGTGCCGGCCCGCGTCCGCCAGGGCCCCCAGGGCGGCCGGCCCCAGGCCCCCGGCAAGCATGGAGGGCTTCCCGGCGGAACCGAGGAACCACAGCCGCGTGCCGGAAGGGGCAGCGGGGCTTCCCGGCACTCCCTCGGCATGGACTTCCGGCCCTCCTGACTCGGGGCTTCCCGGCCGTCCCTCAGCATGGACTTCCGGCCCTCCGGACGGGGGTCCGGCCGCCCGGCCCCGCTCCCGGGCAGGCCCTCCGGACGGGACGACCCTTCCGGCGCCCGACCCGAGCGCCCTCCCGTGCCCGCCGCCCGAGATCCCCGCGTCGAACAGGAACATCCTGGCGAAATCCCTCCATGCCGCCAGCTCGTCCAGGAGCGACGCCCCGTCCGGGTGCCGCTCGGGCCAGAACACGCGCACGACCCGTCCCGGGCCCACGGCCAGGGCGTCCGAAACGGTCTGGTCCCCGTGGAACTGGGCCAGATCCAGCCTCGCCGCGCGCATGATCTCCAGAATCTCGGAGGCTCGCTGCCTCACGAAGACCCCGACCCGGACGAGCCCGCCGGAGTCCGCTGCCGCGGCCTCGGACGGGGTCACGGCCCTCGGGCTGGAGGGGTGGAATATGAAGCCCGCCAGATCCGCCCCCAGGCTCTCGGCCCGGAGCGCGTCCGCGCCGGAGCGCAGGCCGCAGAACTTCACGAGGGGAGGAAGCCCTGCCTCGCCGCCCCCGCCCGGGACCCGAGTGTCTCCCGAAACGCCCATGTCAGTCAGGCACCCCTTCCCGTGACGCGTCCGTCCCGGCCCGCCGGCACCCCGGACGATCCCCGCGTCCCGTCCGGCAAGGGCCCCGCCGTCCGGGGGTTCGGCGCAGGCCCCCTCCCCCGCTCACTTCCCGCGCCCCCTGGCGGCGTTCGGGTCCTGAAGGCCGGGAAGCCTGAGGCCGTCCAGGAGCTCGGCGAGCTTTTCCGCGGGACGGCCGCCCCTCATGAGGGCCGTGCCCACCAGCGCCCCCCTGAAGCCGTTGCGCCTGGCGATCCTCAGGTCGACGGCGTCGCCCAGCCCGCTGGCCGCTATGAAGAACTCCCCCGGACGCGGGGGGTTGGCCTCCACGAGCCTCATGGAGGCCAGGAAGTCCACCTTCAGGGTGTCCAGGTCCCTGGCGTTCACCTGGACTATCGCCGCCCCGGCGCTGCGGGCCGTGTCCAGGTCGTCCGCGCCGAGGACCTCCACCACCGGCGCCAGGCCCAGGGAGCGGGCCAGCAGCATGAGCTCCCTGAGCTCCGCCACGCCGGGTATGAGCCGCACTATGAGGAGCACCGCCGAGGCCCTCCTGGCGGCTGTGTCCAGGACCTGGAGGGGGTGGAAGACGAAGTCCTTGCGCAGGAGCGGCACCCCCGCGAAGCTCATGCGGGGAAGGTACGAGAGATCCCCCGAGAAGAACGTCTCCTCGGTGAGCACGGACACGCAGTCCGCCGCCCTGTACGCCTCCACGGCCTCCTCGGGGCTGACGCCCGTCTCTATCTCCCCCAGGGAGGGGGAAGCCCTCTTGTACTCGGCTATCACGGCGAGGCCCCTCGCGGCGTGGCCCGCCTCCAGGGCCTTCTGGAAGTCGGGCGGCCTGAAGGTCTCCCGCTCGCAGCGGGCCCTGGCCTCGAGCTCCGCCCGGCCCAGCTCCTTCAGGGCGCCGATCTCCGCGGCCTTGGCGTCCTTGAACGCCTGGATGCCCCTGGTTTCCATCTCTCACCCCCTGCCCAGGCGCTCCCCGCCGGGCCAAGCCCGCCCGCGTCCGGACGGCCGACAGAGCCGCCGGGGCCGCGGGACTTCCGTCCCCCGCCGCCGTGCCGTCAGGCCGGCCGCTGGACTTCCGCCGTGCCGGCCGTCAGCCCAGAAAAAACAGGCGGTCCGCTCTGCAAAAGCAGGCCGGACGACCTGCAAAAGCCGGCCGGCCGCCCCCGCGAAGGGGGCGGCCACCCAGTCTAAGCCATTTCAGGGCAAGATGGGAGCCCTTCGGGCGGGCGGAAGGCCGACCCTCCGGACGGGCGGGGCGGCTCACACGCTCACCGAGGTGGGCGGCGGCAGGAGGGCCGCCGCGGCGCCCTTTGCCACGGCGGCCTTGGCCTCCTCCCTGCGGTCGTGGATTGGCCCGCCCTCCAGGAGGAAGAGGGCCATGCCGACGTTGAAGGCCAGCATGTCCCGCATGGGCCTGTGCCCGCCCCCGGAGAGCAGGTCGCGGAGCACGTCAGCGCTCTCGGAGGGTCCGGCCACGGCGAGGTCCTCAGGGGAGCACGGCGCGAAGCCGTAGTCCTGGGGGTCGAGGACCATGCTCTCTATCCGGGCGCCGGTCACCAGGCGGACGCGGGCCGGGCCCATGGGGGTGAGCTCGTCGTAGCCGCCCGCCCCGTGGACCACGGCGGCCGCCGTGCCGCCCATCCTCGCGAGGGCCCCGGCCATCAGGTCAAGGAGACCCGGCTCGTAGACGCCTATGAGCCTGTGGGTGGGCCTGGCGGGGTTCACGAGCGGGCCAAGGATGTTGAAGAGCGTCCTCACGCCGAGCTCCCGGCGCACGGGCATCACGTGCTTGAACGCCGGGTGGTAGTGCGGGGCGAAGAGGAAGACGAACTTCCTCTCGCGGGCCTCGGCCGCCACGCGGGAGGGCGGGATCTCGATGTCGAAGCCCAGCCGCTCCAGGACGTCCGCGCTCCCCGACCGGGAGGAGACGGAGCGGTTCCCGTGCTTGAGGACGGTGTGGCCCAGGGCCGCGCAGACGAGCGACGTCCCGGTGGAGCAGTTGAAGGAGAAGCGGTTGTCGCCGCCCGTGCCCACCACGTCCAGGACCTTGCCGGGAAGCTCCGGGATGCGCTCGGCGCGCCGGAGAACCGCCTCGGCCGCCGCGGCCACCTCCACGGGGGTCTCGCCCTTCACCCGGAGGCCCAGGAGCAGGGCCCCGGTCTGGGCGGGGGAGAGCTCGCCCGCCATGAGCCTCGCGAAGATCTGCTCCGCCATGTCCTCGCCCAGGTCCTCGCGCGTCCCCACTCGCTCGTAGATGGCCGAGAGCGGGTGGGCGGCGAGCGGCAGGGGCGCGGGCACGGCGGGCACCGAGGCCGAGGGGATCGCGGCCAGGGGGTCGAGCTTCAGGAAGTTGTCCAGGAGGTCCCTTCCGGCGGGGGTCAGCACCGACTCGGGGTGGAACTGCACTCCGTGCCAGGGGAGCGAGTCGTAGGAGAGCGCCATGATCTCCCCCTCGGGGGAGCGGGCGGTCACGCTGAAGCTCCTGGGCCCCTCCTCGCCCCCGGCCGCGGGCTCCGTCACGATGAGGGAGTGGTACCTGCCGCCCTCCATGCCCGCCGGGAGGCCCCGGAAGATGCCCTCGCCGGAGTGCTCTATCCTCGAGACCTTGCCGTGCATGATGCGGGACGCCTGAACTACCGGCGAGCCGGCGAACTCTCCCAGGATCTGGTGGCCCAGGCAGACGCCCAGCACCGGGACCGGGGTGCCGCGGCGCGCCAGCCGCTCCAGGACCTCCTTGCAGAGCCCGGCCTGCAGGGGGTGCCCGGGGCCGGGGGAGAGGCAGACGCGCTCCAGCTCGCCGGACTCGGCGATGTCCGGGAGCCTCCTGTCGTCGTTCCTCAGGACCTTCGGGTCGGCGCCCAGGGTCTGGAAGAGCTGGACCAGGTTGTAGGTGAAGGAGTCGTAGTTGTCTATCAGGAGAAACACCTATCTGCCCTCCCCCGTTCCGCCCGCCGCGCGGCGGGACATTGCCTTCGCGGCCCGCTCGAGGGCCTCGCGCACGGCCTCTGCCTTGGCGAGGCACTCCTTCCACTCGCTCTCGGGGTCGGAGTCGTAGACCAGCCCCGCCCCGGCCCTCCACGTGGCCCTGCCCCCTCGGATCCATGCCCCGCGGAAGGTTATGCCGAAGTCCAGATCCGCCCTGCCCCTGTCGAGGCCGAACCAGCCCACGCCCCCGGCGTAGGGCCCGCGCGGGATCCGCTCCATCTTCGCGATGAGCTCCATAGCCCGGATCTTGGGCGCGCCGGAGACCGTGCCGGCGGGGAACGACGCCGAGACCACGTCCACGGCGTCCAGCCCGTCCAGGAGCTCAGCGCGGATCTGGGAGGTGAGGTGCATCACGTGGGAGAAGCGCTCCACGTCCATGAAGCGCTCGACCTCCACCGTGCCGGGCTTCGCCACCCTGCCCAGGTCGTTGCGGCCCAGGTCCACCAGCATCACGTGCTCGGCCCTCTCCTTCTCGTTCGCCGCGAGCTCGCTCTCGAAGAGGTCGTCCTCGCCCTCGTCGCGGCCGCGGGGGCGCGTGCCGGCTATGGGGCAGAGCCGGAGCCTGCCGCCGTCCGAGGTGACCAGCACCTCGGGCGAGGAAACCGACAGCGCTATCTCGGGGAGCTGGAGGTGGAACATGTAGGGGGAGGGGTTTATCTCCCGGAGCGCCCTGTAGACCTCGAAGGGGTCGCCGGCGAAGGCGTCCTCGAACGAGCAGGAGAGCACCAGCTGAATGAGCTCGCCGTCCGCTATGAGCCTCCTGGCCTCCGCCACCGACTCCATGAACTCCTCCCTCGAGGGGGACACCTGGACGCCCCAGGGGCCCTTGGGCTCGGAGGGGGAGACGAGGCCGGGGAGCCTCGGGCCAGGGAGCGAGAGCCTGTGGAGCCTCCCGTAGGCGTGGTCGAACAGGAACACCTCGGCGGGCAGGACGAAGGCCGCCTCGGCGTCCGCGGGCGGCATGAGGGGCTTGAGCCTCTCCTCGATGAGGCTCGCGGCCCCGTAGCCCAGGTACCCGTAGACGGCCCGGGTGATGGGCGGGAGGGACGCCGCGGCGGGGTCGGGCAGGATCTCCAGGGACTCTATCACCCTCTTCATGCCCGCGAGGAAGGGGAGGCCGGCGTAGCCCCTGAGGGGCTCGAGGGCCGGGCCGGCGGTATCCACCGCCAGGAACCCGCCCCTGGCCGAGAGCTTCATCAGGGCCCCGGAGGCGCAGACGCTGTACCGGCCCCAGCGCCCCCCGACCTCGGCGCTCTCCAGGAGCACACCCGAGCCCCGCTCCCCCACCTCCTGCCTGAACAGGCTTATGGGGGTCAGGAGATCGCTAGCGAGCCTCTCGGCCTTCTGTGTCAGGGAAATCATAGACGCTCCTTGGCTCGCGGGGCGCGGCCCCGCGTCTGGCAGGCGTTAGGGCCCCCCGGCCCCGGCGGGGCCGGGGCACAAAAAAAAGCCACGGTCCTTGTGTTCTGGACCGTGGCTTGCGGGACTTGCTCGTTCCGGCTCTGTGGCTCTAGGTCATGGCCGGCCCGTCCCTCGACCGCGGTCGAGTGCGCTCCGCCACCACCATCCGCCGGCCGGGAGGCCGGAAGGTCTGAGGGTCAGGCTGGAAGGGAACTCGGACATGGCGGGACGGAAACCTTTCAGGGTATCTGTTCACCCTGCAAGCAGGGGGGCATGCGCTTTAGCGAGACTACGCCACCCCAAAAAACCAACTCAAGGATCAGAAAATTATGATAAACCACATTTTTGGGAAAGGCTAGTCTTGCGGTTTTCGTTTTTCACGGGTGGCGGGCTCCCGGACCCTTGCGGGCAGGAGCCTGGCGGAGCTGACGAGCCGATTCGAGGGGAAAACTCGCGCGACGGTGCCGGGCCTCGGACCCGAAACGCCACGTAAAAATCAGAATAGCAGGAATGACCCGCATGATGCAAGCCTTTTCCGTGAGCCCGGCGAATTTATTTTCGGACACCGCCTGGAGCGCCGGAGGGGAGAAGACCCGCAAGGGACGGGTGAAGAGGGAGCACGGGACTGGCTGAAAGGGAACGGGGGACGGGCTGAATGGGATCATGGAGATGAGGTCGGGGCGAGGCAAGGGCAATGCTGGTTGCTTAACTCGCTCGTAACTGTTCAGGTGCCCCTCTACTGATGGCCTTTTCGGAGGAATAGAGCCCAGATGAGGACGCCTTAAAACTGAAAAAGTCAACAATGGATACTTCATGCGGTGGGAAAAAGTTTCTGCAGAGGGCATTTTGGTTGAAATGGCCCCCAGTTGAGCTCCCCTTGGAGGGACACCTGAACAGTTACACTCGCTCTTTGAAGGCGAAACCCGCCTGGAATTCTGTCCCGAGCCTTTCAGATGTTGCCTTATGAAACCGACATGCCCCGCCCCCTCCCTGTCGGCCCTCCCCGCCCCCTCCCTGCCGACATGCCACGCATCCTGGCCTCAACAGTTATGAGCGGTTATTCCGTATCTGTTCACGGGGCGGCTGAGCAAGCCGGGTCCTGGCGTCCCGGGGAAGGATTACCCCAAAGTTCTCGGATGGGATGCCCTACATGCCAAGTGTTGGTGATGTCCAACCCTCCAGTGGGGTCACGGGAGACACCATCCGGCTAAGTCCACGTGGTCTGCAGGGTGACCAGGATACCGCCCCGGGACCACTTCAGGAGCCTGTGCGGCATAAAGGCGGCTACATCGACAAGGTCCTGAAACAGGCCGGGAGGGCCCTGAGGCCAATCTACCTAGAGCTTCTGTCGGCAGTGAAGTCCCAGCCGTCGTCCAGTCCGACGAGAAGGTCCTTCCGTTCCTGGGCAAGAGAATGTACACGTGGGCCTTCAACTGAGAGCCGTTCTTCGTCTACGCGATAGGCACCCGTTCCGGCGAGATGCCTGCCAAGGTTCTCGGAAACCTGTTCCTGGGCATCATCGGCAGAGACTGCTACACGGTCTATTTCAGCTACGCAAAGGACAAGGCGATGGTGGTCCTGTAGCTCTGCATGGCCCACCTCAGCCGTGATTTTGAGTTATCCCGAAATCGGGATAACTCAAAGCTTAGTCAGAAATGAAGATTGAAGACACAAATAAAATTTGAATATACAGAAAATTAATTAATAATCATGTCTTAATGAATCAGAAATACAATATGCAATATATATTATTACTGAAATAATAAATGTTTGCATGCCATTTTAAAAAATATGAATATTCAGTTAAAAGTATATCTTACTGTTAAATTTCTGAACTATTAGATTAACTTGCTTTTAAATTTTTGAACTAATAGATTAATTTAAGGGAGGATCTTTAACAAGGCCAGATGATTTACCTGCATGACTCAGAGACGACTTCTCTAATTACTAAGTTTCATGATTAATTATCCTATTGATATTTAGTTTCTTATCTGGCGATGACAAATATTTGAAATTATCAAAAGAAGTACTAACATGGCAATTTTATAAATACTTAATTCATAAATATTCTATATTATTTCGAAATATGACAACAATATCTAAGAAATTAAATTTTAATTATTTGAATGATTAATTTATCTTGACTTCTACTAATAACATATGACTTTCAATACTCTAACATCATACTGCTTGATTGGTATTTAAAGATTTGAATTTCTTTTATGATGAGGGAATTGAGCAAACAAATTCCTTCCAAAGAGCCTATCGTGATAAAGACTCCTAATAACTCAGATGAATCAATGGTTATTACAAGTGTCACCGAGGTTAAGGAGGACAAAGATGAGGATCAAAAATCCGATTGTCGTGGCAATTGTTCTTTCCATTGCCATGTTCATAATTTCTGAATTTTT
Organism: Deltaproteobacteria bacterium; assembly: GCA_031263525.1. GTDB lineage: Bacteria > Desulfobacterota > Desulfarculia > Adiutricales > Adiutricaceae > JAIRZX01. The sequence continues at coordinate 12,992 of JAISFP010000050.1, forward strand.
CCAACAAAGATTGAGTGACAAGAATACTAGTTTGATAAAAAAGTCCAAGCTTGACATCTTTCGCAACTACACTATATTGTACAAAATTACCTCAGATACTATTCTTTTATATCAGAACTTAAACATATTCGGCATGTGCTAGATATCATAAAATTTTATACATAATATCCCAGGATACATTTCTGCAATCCATTTTACCCTCTAGCACTCCTTACATGATTCCAACTGACATTTAATTATCATCATCTTGTCAAATATATAAAAATCTATTCGCCAACTTTCAAAAGTTACAATAAGAATGCTTATCCCAAGTCAACAACTGAAGGTCTTTCAAAAGTGTCGGTGCAAACCATTTAATTATCCCATTACATTACTTTCCCAATTTTTTTAGGATTACTCGCATCTGTTTTATCAAAAAATTAATTAATGCTGCACTCACACAAACTGGCAAACACAGTCAACGAGTAAGGCATTTGCCTGCTAAACTTACGATTTTCTATGCGATAGCGAGGTCTCTCTTTAGAGATCTGCCTATTAAATCGGATTACTGCTGGCTTCAGGAAAAACTAACTTTATTGACAAAAGCGGAAACAACATTAAAAGATTTCTAAATCAGCAGTTTCACGTGTCAGAAACAGACGAGGACCTGAGCATTTGAAACTTATAGCAGATAAACGGTTATTACCCCTTCACTTAGATTATGAACGAATGTGGGGACATGCTCTAATTCAAAACTTCGGACTTGTCCGCAACATAATGTATCTAGCGTCTCTGAAGTCGCATCATGCGTAAATGAAAGATCGGCAGGCAGTCGCTGCCAAAGCCGGTCGGCTTCGCCAGCTCGCCTCCCCATTCGTTCATATTTACGTGAAAGAGTATTATCACCAATTGCACATGATGGAGAAAGTTGACCCGCGAGGCAACCATACCGGACTCCCGGGCGAGAAGCTTCTGGATCAAGAACCCGCGCCCGTCCGGAGGTACGGTCTCGCAACAGTCGCAATGCGGCTACCTTAGCGGCTACCAGGCTAACCTTACCGAAGGGGGATGCGCCATCCGCGACGTGCTGAGTCCTGGGTGCTCTCTCGAGGCGTGACGAAGCGTGTGCGGACTGTCCTGGTCAGACACCTGGGGGGACGGTGGAGGCCGCCGTGGGCTGCCCGACAGTGTTGGAGTTCAGCTCCACCGGCCGCATGGCAACCACCGGGGAACTCGGCTCTTCACCTGCCCCTGCTGTGGGACCTTCCTGGGGTTGGTTCCAAATTGGTCATATTCCGGAAGGTTGCAGCAGAAGGTTCAAAATCGTTCGAAATTCTGTCATGTTCAACTGAATTTGTGTAAGAATTTTATTTTGTTCATCAATTTTCTTATCAAACTAAGAATCTAAAGATGCAAATCCAGTGTCAATCTTAGTATCAAAAGACGCTAATCCGGTGTCAATCTTAGTTTCCAATTTCAACAATCTGGAGTGTAAAATGTTAAATAAGAAGATAAAAATAGCGACGGATATGCCGAGGACAGTTAAAAAAACAGTCGAAAGAGTTGAAGATGCTTTCTGGCCAGAGGAGACTTCTCCCAGTTTAGAGGACATTTCAAACTGTTGAAGAGAGATAAGATCCAGTCGATTGTTTGTCTCACCCTGTAAGTTGGATGTGATCACGGATGACGCTGTTGTCCCGGAAATCTGCTGGCCAGTGTCTGCCTGGCTATTGCCCTGCGCCAGAGCAAGGTTTGGAAGAGCCATGAAAACCAACCCGGCTATTCCGATGGCGCACATAAACATCGCTAGGCAACTGGATATCATCTTCAAAGTCGAAGCTTTCATGGGAGTTTCTCGCCTGCGGCGGACAAACCATCCTGCATTGTCGTTCCGCGGGCTCGTTCCCCTCCGGCTACCCAGGTGCCGTGGGGCTCGAACGCCTTGAGGGAATGAGCAGGCGAACTGCAAAGAACCCTGCCTCGCTACGTCTGGGTGCTGGGTGAAACAATCGGCAATCCCCAGATGTTCCGGGAGGATATTCTACCATGGATACCGTACACCCGTAAAAAAAATGTAGCATGAAAACGCCTCTAACGCAAGAAGTTCGATCCCTGTCAAGGAAACATCCGACAGTCCCGGGCGGGTTTCAGTCTTCCAAAGGGCAAATTCCGGGGAAGCCGAGACATTCCAGGAGTTTTGGTGCGAATGGGTTTCCGGTGGCACGGTGCCGGGGATGCCGCGACATGTAGCTGTGCTACATGACACGAATTTCATGGACTGGGGTGCCGCATGAAGGTGTGGGAGAATCCCGCCTGTTCTGATGCCTGAGTCGAAACCGAATCAGGCTTATGCCGAAATAAATTGATTAGCCGGTCGATCAGGCCGGAATTCTTATCAGGAAACTCGCAGTGGCGGAAAGGCCGGGAAAGCCCTTTTCCGGAGACGGGTGACTGAAGTTAAGCGAGCTAGCTGTTGCTGGTGGTTCCGTCCAAAGAAACAGCGAGGGTTGGTCGCCGAGGAGTCCGGATTGCCCCCCCGAACACCGCACTCATCCCGGACTTCCGCCCCGATGGCTTCCAGGCCGGCGGCCTCACGGCCTGCCTCAGGCCCAGGCCCTCTGCTCCGGACCATGGACCTTGACAAAAAAAACCGCCCGGACACAGGATTCTGCATCCGGACGGGGCAAGGCACTGGCAGGGGGGCGTTTCAGGAGGGGGGACTCCGCCGCGCCGGCCAGGCTATATGTGGACGGGGGCGGGATGGCCCCCGGGAAATGCCTCCTAGAAAACGGGGGGCATGAAGCCGCTGTTGACCGCCACGACCTGCTTTATGTCGGGGATGGCCTCGCGGAGGGCGCGCTCGACGCCCTGGCGGAGGGTCATCTGGGACATGGGGCAGCTGCCGCAGGCACCGGTGAGACGGACCTCGACCACGCCGTCCTTAACGTCAACCAGTTCGATGTCTCCGCCGTCTGCCAGCAGGTAGGGGCGGACCTTTTTCAGGGCTTCTTCGACTTGACCTCTCATGCCGTTGCTCCTTAAGGGGAATTTTAGCCGTCGGGGCCGGGAAGGGCCGGCCGCCCTGCCGGGGCGGCCTGGGGCCTGCCGGTTTCCGGGGGCCCGGGCTGAAGGCCAGGGCGGACGGACCGGGCGGCTTGGCCGGATATTATCACCCCCGAAGGGGCAATTGCAAGGAATGTGTCAAAATATGCGGTACGGGCCGCAGGCCGGCACTGCCCGGCGTTCTCGAGACGGATCCTGGCCTGCGGATCTCGGAAAGCCTACCGACAAGGCTACGGTCCAAGAAAGATCACCCTCAACAGACGGCGCATCAAGCGACAGGCACCCGTTGACACGCCCCTCCACCATTTCATAACTGAATCCCGGTGCTACGGAGCCCCGGCAGGATGAGAGTTCCGATGTCCGGGAGCGGAGGCCCGAAACCCTGGCCGGAAGAAGAGAACAGGGGGGCAAGGGAGCCAGAAGCTGGGAGGCGGGAGGCCAGTGGCCGGAAACAGGGAGCCGGGAGGCAAGGGTGCCAGAAGGCCAGGGGCCGGAAGCAGGGAGGCAAGGGAGCCAGAATACCAGAGGCCGGAAACAGGGCTCAGGGGTGCCAGGAGGCCGAAAGCAGGGCAAGGAACCAAGAACAAGGGAGCCGGGGATCCGGTGTCCCATGAACCCGTGCTTCTCCGGTTTCTCAGCCTCCCAGGGCGCTCAAGAACTCCGCCCTGAGCCCCTCGAAGGCCCTGGGTTCAGTAAGCTCAGCCCGGAAGGGAGGGACCCGGCCAAGGAGGCGGTACTTGGCCTCGCCCATGCGGTGGTACGGCAGGAGCTCGGGGGGCGGCAGGCCCTCAGGGGCGAGGGAGGCTGTCCGCAGCAGGTCGTCCAGGGTGTCGTTGAAGCCAGGGATGACCGGGATCCTGACCGTGACCGGCAGATCCGGGCGGGCATCCGCAAGGAGCCTGAGATTGGAGGCGGGGAGTCCCGGGTCGCGGAACCCCACCGTCCCGGACAGCCTGGCAGGATCCCAGTGCTTCAGGTCGTAGAGGACGGAGGAGGCGTGCTCGGCCGCCTCCAGGAGCGAGTCCGGCTCCGCGGCCCCGGAGGTCTCGAAGGCCGTGTCCATGCCCCACTCCCTCGCCTCCCGGAGGATCGAGGCCGCGAACCCCTTCTGGAAGAGCGGCTCGCCTCCGGAAAGGGTCAGGCCCCCGCCGGAGCGCCCGAAGAACACCTGGTCCCTGCGGGCCTCGCGGACTATCTCCCGGGCCGACATCTCCCTCCCGAACAGGCTCCTGGCCCCGGAGGGGCAGACGCCGGCGCAGGCCCCGCAGGCCGCGCAGCCGGAAGGACCGGGGCGCGGAACCCCACCGGACCCGCCGCCTGGCCCGGCCCCGAGCAGGCCGAGTGGACAGGCCCCCGCACAGGCCCCGCAGGCCTCCTTCCCGAGACACAGCTCCGCGCCGAAGCCGGTCTCGGGCCCCGGGCGCTGGGATTCCGGGTTGGAGCACCAGGGGCATCTCAGGGGACAGCCCTTGAGGAAGACCAGGGTGCGGATGCCGCCCCCGTCATGGACGGAGAAGCCCTGGATGTTGAAGACCACGCCCGTCTGGGCCTCCCCGGCCGTCAAGGGCCTTGCCGCAAAAACGTGCGGCGATTTGGCGGTCACGGGTCGCCCAGATCCGCCAGTCAGAATAATGAGAAAAAAAAAAGCCGAAAGACGCAAATCTTTCGGCCTCCAGTGTTCTGGTCGGCGAGAAAACCGTTGCGCCCGCTCCCGAAGCGGGCATGATCAACTTCATGTTAGCCCGCCCCCCGCCCCGAAGTCAAGCCGGCATCCTCAGGACCCTCCGGCCCCGCCGGCAACTCCGGAATCCTCACTTCCCTCCGGCCCCGCCGGAACCTCTCGCCCCTGCCCGAGCAGTCCGCCTCGCCCGAGCCACATTTGCCCCCTAGCCGAGCCTATTTCGAACCTGCAGGGGCCCATTTCACCACTATAGAGGCAAGTTTCGACACTGTGAGGGCCTGTTTCGACACTATGGGTGCCTGTTTCGCCACATGAGTGCTTCTCCGCCCATCCGAACCTCACCTCCATGACCGCAACCGCCCCTGTCCGAACACCTCGAGCTCGTCCGTCCTCCATCTCAGGCAGTTTGCGGCACCTGTCGGCATCTCCCGAAACACCTGCGCCGTACCGGAGATTCGGCCTCCGGGATTCGCGCCGGCACCGGCAAACGGAGAGCGAGGAGCCCCGGTGTCGCCCGAACAGCGGGGATCCCCGATACAGCCCGGGCCGCTGGGAGGGTGGGAGTGTGGGGACGCCGTCAAAACAGTAGTTATCAAAAAACCATAAAAGTGTATACATTAGATTATTTCAGTCTTTTTGTTGCCCCTATATTGCCATTTAATCCAGAGTTATTGCATTCGGCCTAATTTGGTCTCAGTCATTCCAATTGACAAGACCTAACAACTTGCGGTATTCTCCAGAGGTTCTATGCCACCCCGCGCCGCGGCTGAGCCCGAGGGCGCCTCGCAGGAGGGTCAAGATGCCGTACCGCACCTTTTTCTGGCTCGCTGCCGCCATGCTGGCCGCGGCACTCGCCCTCCGTGCCGGGCCCTGCCCCGCCCAGGTCATGGACACGGGCGAGGGAGGCGGCACCACCGTCACCGGGTCGGTAGGCGCGGGCGTCGTCTACGCGCCGGACTTCTACGGGGCGAACGACAACAAGGTCAGCCCGATGCCGTTTCTGAACCTCCGCTACGGGCCGGTGTTCCTGTCCACGGACAAGGGCCTCGGGGTGCGCATCGATCTTTTCGACGGCGCCCTGGAGATCTCTCCGGCCGTTAACTACCGCTGGAGGCGGGACGAGGGGGACAGCGAGGTGCTCCGCGGCATGGGGGACGTGGACGGCCAGCTTACGGGGGGCGCGTCCGTCATCTACCGCATAGACGACGTCTCCTTCGGGGTCAAGGGGTTCCAGGGCCTCTCCGACGACAAGGGCTTCACCCTGGACATGAGGCTCGCATACCTGAACAGGATGAGCGACGTCTTCCGCTGGGGGCTCGCGGCGGAGGCCGGCTTCGCCGACGCCGACTACAACCAGACCCACTTCGGTGTCACCCCGCTCCAGTCGCTTCGCTCCGGCTACCCCGTCTACACCCCCTCGGCCGGCCTGAAGGACCTGTCGCTGGGCGGATCTGTGGACTACTACCTCACCCCGAGCTTCTCCGTGGACGTGTTCGCCAAGTTCACGAGGCTCACCGGGGACGCCGCCGACTCGCCCCTGGTTCTGCGCGGCGGGTCGCCCAACCAGGTGGCCACCGGGCTCATGTTCTTCTACCATTTCGGAGGCTACTGACCCGCTGAGGGCTGACGGGCGGACGGGCTGACACCCCGCCGGACAGCGCGTCCGGACGGAAGCAGGACGTCCGTCTGCCCCGCAACGACTGCTTGGAAGGCCGGGGCGGTCCCCGGCCTTTTTTGTGTCAAGAGGGTCTTCGCGCAGGACGTACAGGCAGGATGCGCTTGAAGGACCCGGAGGCGATCAGGGCGGGCCTGAAGTCGGGGCAGTCACGGGGCATCGGCCCACGGATCTCGCAGGAAGGTAGCCTGGCCCAGCCCCGGCCTCCCGTTGGAAGGTAGCCTGGCCCAGCCCCGGCATCCCGTTGGAAGGTAGCCTGGCCCAGCCCAGGCCTCCCGCTCGAAGGGAGCCGGGCCCAGCCCCGGTTTCCCGCTCGAAGGGAGCCGGGCCCAGCCCCGGTTTCCCGCTCGAAGGGAGCCGGGCACTGCCACGGCCTCCCGCTGGAAGGGAGCCGGGCACTGCCCCGGCTTCTCGCTGGAAGGGCACCGTGCCCAGCCCCGGCACCCGCCGTTAGGTAGCCGTGCCCAGCCCCGCCACCGCCGTAAGGTAGCCGGGCCCAGACCCGGCATCTCGCGGGAATGGTGAGGGGCCCTGCCATGGCCTCTCGAGGGAAGGGAGCAGGGCCTGCCCTGAACTCTCGCAGGATTGGTGACGGACCCTGCGCCTGACGTTCCCGGACGTGGCCGGGTGTCCGGAGGCTGACGCCCCTGCCAGGACCGACGAGGGCTTCCTTGAGTCAACCCGGCCCCCCGTCGTCGATGGCTGGGCCGCCTCCGTCGGCTGGCACCGCCCGATTCGGATAAAAACGATGCTGAGGCAACCAATTCAGGCACTCCCGATGCTGAAGTGCATGACTAGCAGAGATGCCAGATGCTTAGCTGCAGGAATGGCGGAACCTGATTCATTCTGATAGCGCTGAGGAGTCACGGACAAAGTGCCTGCTGAAGGCGGCTTCCGCAGGCGCAAGTTGTCCGGAGCGGGGCTTAGGCTTCCGGCGGATTGCTCCCGAGGCTCTCCTGAAGGAATGACCGGAGCCGTACCGTCCTGAGTGGCCGTAGCGACCGCGGCGCGACCCCGGCACCCCACGATGCTGGGATGCCTGCCTGACCGACCCCTTTGCGGGAACGTGCCAAGTCCAGGACATCTGCAGAACGTTCTGCCTGCGCGAGGCGGCGGAAGAAGCAGCCTTGCGGAAACGTCCAGGAGGAAAGCCGCGCGGGAAAATGCCGACCGGAGGAAACCACAGCTCGCGTCCCTTCACGCGCGGAAACCAATTCGGCGGGAACCATACGGGAGGGACGCATGGCCTGGTCCTGCCGGAAAAGGCACATTCCGGACAAGACATGACACCGATGCCGGGTCCGGAAATACCCCATGGCACAGTTGCTTGACATAATGCGTAATTTATCATGATTGACTTTCACAGCGTATAAGTTCGGACGGACAGCCGGGGACTGCCACGTTCGCGACGAGCCAAACGAACGAAAAGACAGATGCTGCAACAACATCAGCTTGAGGACGACGCCAATCCGCATAAAAAAAATCGGACTCAAACACCTCGACGGTTCTGGACGGCAGCAAGACAGCAAAAAAACTGCGCTCTCGTCCGGAGATAGGACTTCATATCGACAGACAACTTCCTGGAAAGCCGCAATCCTAAAAATGTTCCGGCAACAATGGACGTCGGTCAGTCGGCTACTGTAAATATACGGAAGGAGCGGCTTGCAGCTCTCAGCTACTGAGACAATGGCGAATGCATTTCAGGGAAATTTTAAAATCTAAAATTTATATAATGTTAAAGATAAACAATTATGGGTAATGATCTCTTTACACGCAGTATAAATTTCAAGTCAAATTAAATAGCTTTGAATATACTTCATCGAAAAAAACTTAGACAAACCTGAAATAATCAGAGAGTCATCAGAAAACAATGCGGAAGACATGCGGAAGACATGCGGAAGACATGCGGAAGACATGCGGAAGACATGCGGAAGACATGCGGAAGACATGCGGAAGACATGCGGGGATCACGCGGATACTGCCCTGAAACAACCCGAGTCTGAACGGGAGGATCACGGCATAGCGTTTGCCTTTTACCGGAGTGATCTATTGACGCCTGCTTGAAGAAACATACGTTCCGGGCTAAAAATTTGATCGAGAAGAATCCTCCGCCCCAGAAAGAATTCATGTCTTTGAAAAGAATCAGCATCCCTGGAAAGAGCTCATGCCACAAAAAAATATAATTCTCGGCTGATGCTGTTTCCTGCGACCGGGAGCCGTGCCGTGAAGTCCTGCGCCCGCAGATCCCCGCAGGAGCATTCCTCCCCCCTGCCGTCCTACGCGGTCCCCCGCGCCACCTTTGGCAGGACCTTGTAGGTCTTGCCCTTCCACCTGAAGACAAGAGACTTCGGCTGGGAAAGCCAGCCGAGGCAGTCGGGCGGTATCTCGTTAGCGAGCGCGAAGTAGTCGGGAGAGAACTGGACGACCTCGGTCGCTCGGGCGATCTCCTCCGCTCCCAGATCGCCCTCCGTCAAGACGCCGGCCAAAAGAAAGAAGACCCTCCCGCCGATGTTCTTCGGCAGGGACATGCTGGCGTCCTGGCTGCTATTACCTGTCCATTTAAAAGTCGGAATCATCTTCCATATTTTAGTGGCGAATCATAGCGGGTAGATACAACCTCTGGGGGCTTGCCCGCCCTTTCCACCCCTGGACTGATAGCCCAATTCCGACATTTAAATGGACGGGTAATAACTTGACCTTCAAGCGCTCATGAAGCACCCAGAGATTGTCGCCTTAGAGGAGTTGGCGGACGGGCATGCGGAGAGCTTCCTTGAAGGTGACATCTCAGTCAATGAAGAAAAAAGAAGACGACGAAGATCATGAAGTAGATGCCGTATCCGAGATACGGCCGTGAGAATCCTAAACCTACGATAAGGAGAATCAAGTATGCCAGGCCGATGCCGATGATGCCTGGAAGCATGTAATCGCCTTCGCTTGATTCGAAAAGGACATAAACCGTGGTGCTCACCCTTATGAGCCAGAAAATGAAAATGATACACGACGTTTCGTCATCTTCATAATAATCCATATCTGCGTATCCTGTAATGACTTTTTGATAACGGCATGGATCTACAAATTTTTTAAGTTTCGGTAAGGAGAGGGGCTCCGCAGGAGGTGGCTGGCAGAGGATATTTTTAAAGTACCCTGTCTCCCATGCAGGAGGACCCGACAGTCGTACCCTCGCGGACGAATGCGGCAGTGACCTTGCCGTCCTTGAGCATATCTGCCAAAAAGGTGGCGATCGGATGCCCGCTCTTGGTCCCTGCCGGGATCTGCCTGCAGCAGGGACACTCCGCTTGCGGAAGGCTGAGGACGAGAGCGGCGAAGAGATTTGGCAGTGCCGCCGGCAACGGGGGGAGCCAAAGGTTGCCAAAGGGTCAGGCACGGAAATGGCCTCAAACCATGACTCAGCTGGACGTCAGCGCCGAAACGTCAGCTGGACGTCAACCCTGAAATGTCAGTGACTCGAAGAAAGGGCTGCATACATCCGCCACGTCCGGGATATTTCTGATGCCTGACCCCAGACGCAGGACCTCGCCGTGGGGTGCGGGGAACATGCAGGTGAGCCCGAACAGCCCGGTCCCGCCGGCCACCCGGCGCTGGGCCAGGAAAAAGGGCCTGCGGCGGACCGAGCCGTTAGGACTGACAATCTCGGCGTCATAGGAGATGATGACGTCAGCTGTCTTGTAGCCCCTGTGGGACAGGGTCCTCGATCCGTGGAAGGACCCCCCGGACGCGGCAGAACCCAGGCCCGCCATGTTCCAGAAGCTCTCGTCGCCATCCCTCTCCATGATCTCCCTTGTCTCCCTGGTCAGGTCTTTTATGAAGACAATCGGCATGAAGTCCCGCCCGGCGCCGCCCCTGCCCTTCCCCGCGGCGATCTGAAGGGAGGTGACTGCCTGGCTGGTTCCGAATGCATGGCCGGTCTCCCTCTGGACTGACCCCTGCAGCTCGAACTGCGACGGACAGCTGACGGTGAAGTCCGGGCCAGGCGACCTGAGGTACCGGGCACTGTCAAGTGTCAGCCAGCCGTCCTGCCCGTGAGCGGGGAGGGAGAGCACCGCCGCCACAGCCATGACAAGTGTCAGGAAAAAGGCGGCGGCCCGAGACAGGCACAGGACTGACAAGGAGGCTCTGAATGCCACAGGCAGGACACGCCTAAAAATTTTCCCACTGGCTTGCCTCATGGTCAACATAAGCCACCGCAAGGAGCGGGTTCGTCACGGACTGCCGCAGGTCTCCGTGGCGGCAACGAGGAAATCGCGAGGCCGCTGGACCGTGGCGAGAAACGGAACGGGCAGGCAAGGGAAAGGCTCTCCCTCCTTCTCTCCCTGAAACGGGGCTCTTGCCGGACTGCCGGCTGGAACCGTATACGGAATAAAAATATAGAATTACTACAGCAAATAGCATCAATTTCCGTCAATCAGTCGAAATCAGGAAGGAAACATCTTTCACTCCCGACGCCCTGCCTCGGGAACTCGCCGGCAGGTGCCCGGATCAGGTCCCGAGGCCGTCTCGGGAGGGGGACCGGCTTGGCGCGAGGTCTTCGCCCGTTTCCGGTCTCGTGATCAAGTTCTTCGCCCGCATGGGCCGGCTCATTGCACGGGATCATCGCCTGCCGTGGCCGGGATCAAGGCGGGAGGCCCGCGCCTGCGGCTGTGGCGCCGCAGGCGCGTTTCTCCCTGCGGGGGCTAGGCGCTCTTCTCGGAAGCCAGGGGCACGATCCTGCAGACGGCTCCCTTCCATCGGAAGACGATGGGCCTGTCCTGGGAGAGCCAGCCGAGCCCTTCGGGCGGGATCTCGCTCACGAGCGCGAAGTACTCTGGGGAGAACTGGACGACCTCGGTCGCTCCGGCTATCTCCTCCGCGCCCAGCTCTCCCTCCGTCAGGACGCCGTCCTTCAGGAAGAATGCCCTCCCGCCGATGGTCTCCGGGAGGACCATGGTGACGTCCGGCCCGAAGCGGGCGGCTAACCTGTCCACGACAGCCTTCGGCGACTTTTTGAAGACAGTTTCCGGTATCTCCCGCCGCCTGGCGGCCCCGCCTTTCTTTGCCGGGGTCTTGCCGGGACCGGACTGCGGGTACGTCGTCGCGGGGGACGGATCAATGCAAAGGCAGCACGCCACGTCGGGCAGAGAGTCGTCAAAGGCGGTGCCGGTCCGGGGAGAGGGCGCTTTCACCTCGTCCGGCGTGTCGTCAATGAAGTTCTTGAGCACCTTCGCTGCTCCGGGATCTCTAAACTTCGTTATCCTGCGGTCACCCGCGTTGTTGCGGATGCAGGCCAGCTCTCTGACATGAAAGACATCCCGCGCGTCCTGGCCGGAGCCCAGGCCCGAACGGCCCTGGGCGTTTCCCCTGAACCTCCTCTCCAGGACGCCCAGCATGCCCGAGGTCATGTCCATCTCTCCCAGGAGGTCGGAGACGTTGTCCAGGTTTTCTCCCTGCCGGTTCAGGTCGGTGCAGTCGTCGGCCAGAAACGAGGTGTAGGGGGTGAGGATGCCGTGGCTGCGGGCGAGCGCCACCAGCTCGCCTACGAGCTCCTTGCGGAGATTGGCCCAGCCGTCGCCCGTGCGGTCCGAGAGGTCCACCTCCGCGAGGATCTGCGCGGATCTCCTCGTGGCCCACAGGGCGCCCAGGAAGGACGCCTCCGGCACCGGCCCGTCCGAAAACACGACCGGATAGCTGAACTTCCTATCAGCCCCGCCCTCGAGACCGGCCAGCTCGATCACCGCCTCGCCGGACACCGGATAGCGGCCCACAGCCGTTATCTGGCCGCCGCTGAAGAGATCGGGAAGCCGGCCGGGGGTCATCCGGTTCAGGGGAAGCGAGCAGGATAGGCAGGGTCGGGTCAGGACCGGGGAGGTAATCCTCGAGAAGAATTCGGCAACCTTGCTCTCGATGTTCTCCATCTCGTTCATGAACACGGTCGAGCCGCCCGTGACGGAGGAGAAGCGCTCCAGGAGTCTCGCGTTCAGGCCGTATCCCACGCCGAACGAGAAAATCCTGGCGGCCGCCGCGTTCATCCCGCTCGCAAGGCCGGCGAGCCCGCTCTCGTCGGTGACGCCCGTGTTGGCCTGGCCGTCGGTCAGGAACAGGACGTAGGCGGGACGCGAGGGGTCCATCATGCCCAGGGCGGTTTTCAGAGGTGTTCCGATGTCGGTCCAGCCGTCGGCCTCGAGACCGGACAGGTAGCCCGCGGCGTCCGACCGGGCAGCGGGGGTCATGGGCACAAGCCCGTCCTTCCAGCTCCCCGTCTCGTGGCTGAAGTGTATGAAGCCGAACCTGTCCTCCGGCGCGAGCCGGTCCAGGACGAACCTCAGCGCCTCCTTCGCCTGGAGGAGCTTGTTCCCGGACATTGACGACGAGACGTCCAGGACGAAGCACACGTCCTTGGGGAGGGACGGGGCGCCCTCGTCAAGGGCCGGCTCGGCGAGGAACATGAAGTAGCCGTCCTCGCCGGGGTCGGGCCGGTGGCTTATGAGCGACCCGCCCAGGCCGCTGGACCCGGTCCGGTAGAAGACCCGGAAGTGGTCCAGGGCGCGCTGGCCCTCGGCCAGGAAGCGGGCAGTGCCGCCTCCCGGCTCCCTGTCGATCGCGACCGCCTCCAGGGGCGAGTAGACGTTGGAGAGGCCTGGTGTGTCCCGGAAGCTGACCACGGCCTCCTGGCGGCCGACCGTGAGCTGGCGGGTGACCGGGCCGGCGAGGGGGACGGACAGGGCGCAGGCCCCCCGCTCCTTCGGCACCAGGAACGACATCGTGAGCGCGAGCGTCCTGGTCTTCCCGGGCGGGACGGTGCTGAGCCTGGCGCGGTAGGCGTCCTGGCCGGCGTACTCGATGAGCGAGGGGTCGCTCGACTTCCTCACGGCCTCCGAGTACATCCGCAGGGCGTCCTCCCTGGCGTAGACGCTGCCCATCAGCTCGCGTCCCTCCTCCTCCACCACCGCTGAGACCACCGAGGCCCCGCGCGGGAGCGGCGCGATGTAGTCGATCTCGACACGCCGGCGAGTGGGGTTCCTGAAGGCGGTCCTGAGGACCGCCGTGGCGGCCTGGCCTGTCACTTCCGTCCTGAGCGAGAGCTCGGAGACCTCGTAGGGGCCTGCGGCCGGCCGCCGGTCCCTCTCGGCGGCGTGGGCACGGGCGGGCGTTGCGAGACATGCCGCGGCGAGGCTTGCCAGGGCGAGGCCCGCCACGACGGCGGGGGCCGCGGCCAGTGAGAACGCGGCAATGAAGGACGCGGCGACCGCCAGGATCAGGGCCCCTGGCGCGGAAAGGTGGCGGGAGGACGGGAGGCGGAACATTCTTGACTGCATGAGTGACTCCTTTCGGTGCTAGCAGGACACGGGGGCGCTCAGTCTGGCACGCGCACCCTGCCGCGCCGGCCGAAGCCGGCGGCTGGCTGCAGAAAGTTTCCGGCCAGGGATGGCAACGGAACACCGGTCCTGCCGGCCGTTACGCAAAGACAATGATTTAAACCATGCTTTGAGAATTAAGGACACATAAATCTAAAAATGCATAAACTGAAAATATTAGATGCTGCCAGAAATTCAGAATCAACTAAGAAAATTTATAAATTTGATTAAAATATATTAATGATAATATCATGCCTAGCTTGACCATAAATAAATTATTAAATATTAAATTTTTTCAATAGTTTGGATATTATCATAATATACTCTTCAAAATAAAAATAATGCTAGATTTTCAAATCATTAATGACGCAATATTGCATTAATGATTCGGTCATATTACCCGTTTAATTAAATGTCGGAATTTTGGCTGTCAGCCTATGGGTGGAAAGACTGGGAAACAGCCCAGCCCTGCTATCTCCTCGTCATGATTCGCTCTAAAACATGGAAGAAGA
>JAISFP010000060.1 GCA_031263525.1 Deltaproteobacteria bacterium
TCTTCTTCCATGTTTTAGAGCGAACCATGACGAGGAGATAGCAGGGCTGGGCTGTTTCCCAGTCTTTCCACCCATAGGCTGACAGCCAAAATTCCGACATTTAATTAAACGGGTAATAATGATAATTTCAAATGACCAGTCCCAAGCTGGCGAGGGCCTTGAGACGAGAGGAAACCGTGTGAGGAAGGAATGAAATTCGTATCTGTTCACGGACCAAAGCGGAGGAAACTACACAAGACCCAGCTCTTCCACATTCCTGGTGTAGGACGGCTTTCCTCCGGCCCTGAGGCGGCTTTCCTCCGGCCCTGGGCGGCTTTCCTCCAGGACCTGGACGGCCTTCCGCCGGGGCCCGGACGGTATTCCTCCAGAGTCAGACCGGCCTTCCTCCAGGTCCAGAGCGGTCTTCCTCCAGCTCCAGGACAGGCTACCTCCGTGGCCAGGGCGATCTCCCCGTGAACGGATACTGAAATTCGACGCGGGTCTAGTTCGACAGAATCCACGGACGCTATGCGAGATGGGGGTTGTAATGTGCTGGATCGCAAAATTTAGCCAGTATCACATGGTTGGCATGAATGCAGTCGGGGTAACTGTTTATATTTGGCACAATTTTTGCTTATGATATCTAGTTAAAGCTAATCGGCTTCTGTATCCGTTCACGGGATAACGAGGTTTACCAGGGGGGCATGTCCGGGGTCCTGGCTCAGGAGGTGACCCAATCAGCCCCTGATACCTGCCGTGACCTTACGCTCTTGGTTGCCCGGTCGTTTTTCCAAGGGGTTACCAGCCTTCAGGGCCAGCGAAAAAGTCAATTTGTAACTATTCAGGTGCCCCTCTATTGAGAACCTTTTCGGAGGAAGAGAGCCTTAATGAGGAACCCCAGAAGTTGAAGAGTCAATGGTTGATACTTCATGCGGGGGTAAAAAGTTACTGCAGGTGGCATTTCAGCTGGGAAAATCCCACTGTTGAGTCGCCATTGGTGGGGGCACCTGAACAGTTACGTCAATTTTTTGCAACTGTTCAGGTGCCCAACAGGAGGCCTTTCCAGACAAAATACCCTACACATAAACTTCTCCCCTCCATATGAAGTATCCATTGTTGACTCTTTAACTTTGAAAGTTCCTCATCTGGGCTTTCTTCCTCTCAAAAGACCCTCAAATATAGGGTCACCTGAACAGTTACAATTTTTCAATCAAAATATATTATCGTGCATCCGTGACTCCTCCTTACAGGACATTCAAGCTGGGTCTGCAGGCCGCCAGGTTCCCTCAGCATGACCGCTTTAATCCAGGCAGTGTTTCCCGTGTCATCATGATCGGGGGAACAGGCACTCCCGACGTCCCGGACGTTGTGGCTGCCGTCTTGGCTCGCCACATACCCGGAGGTGCCGACTCCGACGTCTTTGCGCCACTCCGGGACGCCCTGCTAAACCATTTCGATACAACCCTGCTGAAAGAAGCAACCAAGTTCCAGATTGCCCTGAGGGAGGAGGCGGTCAAGCTGGCAGCCGAGAACAGGGCTCTTTTCCTCAGGCTCGGACATGTCGGCGCATGGGTGAGGGGAGAGAACGGCCCGAGCCAGGATTCGTGCGGCGGCGAAACCGACGCCGCCAGGGCAGCCCGGCCAGACTCGAAAGCTTCGGGACGCGAGTCGCTGGAGCGCCTGGCGTCCGGGTTCAAGGAGGAGTTGAAGGACAGGGACAAGAGAATCGAAGACCTCTTGGCCTGGGTCAGGCAGCTCGAAATGGGGGGATCGTCCCGAAAGTGTATCCTGAAAACTTGAGCGTCCCCCCTCCAAGCGCGTCGGCCGGCCGAAAGGGGGCGACGGCAGGAAGCCCCGCGGCACGAGCAGGCCGAAACGTGTGCCTGTCGGCGGACCTTGTCATGAATGAGCTTTCTGGGGCCTTGTCACCGGGGACACTGCGACATGCAGCTGTGTTTCATGACGCGGCTTTCTTGGACCGTGGTGCCGCCGTGCCGCATGAAGTTGTAGGGAGCAGCCGTTGCACATTGCCGAGAATGTCACAGGACGGACGCAGTCACGCGCATGATCATTCGCCGTCTGCAACCGCAATCGGCTATCGGCTATCGGCTATCGGATATCGGCTTCCTGCCGGCGGCGCTCCCGGACGAGACTGTTCCTGGCCTGCCGCCGCCCCGCGTCTTCGTCTTCCCGACCCCTGCGGCCCCCCGAGAGGGGGGCGCAGGCACCGGGAGACAGGACGGGTGACGGGCAGCCGGAGGACGGGTGACGGGCAGCCGGAGGACGGGGCGAAAAGGCCTTCGCCCCGTATCTCCAGGTCCGTCCCTAGGCCTTCCAGTCGTCGGTGTACTCGATGTTCCCGTCGTTGTACGTCCAGGTGATCTTCGAGTAGGTGAAGGCGACGTCCTCCATGTCGGAGTAGGGCTTGTTCTCGGGGACGAAGGTGAGCGGGGTGTTCTCGCGCATGTCGACCACGATGCCCTCCTCGACCTTCACGGTGAAGTACTTCTCCTCGGTGCCGTCCGGCTTGATCCGGTAGTAGTCGAGCTCGAGGTCCACGTTCTCCCCGGTGCAGCAGGCCTTGTAGAGGAGCGGGCTCGCCTGGTCCTTGTGCTTGGTGATGACGAGCGGCTTGTGTATCCGCTGGCCGGTGGGGAGTCCGGTGTGGGTGTCGCGGGGGATCTCCACCGCGTGGTCGATCGCGAAGACCAGGATCCTGTCCTTCTTGTCCCCGCCCTGGGGGCAGTCGCCCTTGATCTCGCCCTGGGACTTGCCCGTGACCTTCAGGTATGCCGTTAGTGCCATTCTCTTTTCCTCCGTGCGCGTGAGCGCCATGCTGGTGTTTTTGCGAAAACCCTTGCCGGGTCTGCCTTTGCCCGTGCCGGGCCAAGGTTCGCAGACCGGTAATGCAATCGACGTGCCAAGGGTGCCGCAGGAAGTCCGGCCGATGCTCGGGGCAGGCGGAGGCGGGGCCTGACAGCCGCAGGACGAGCTGAAATGAAGGTTCCCGGGTTAGCAGAGGCGCCAAGTTGGCGTCCTGAGGAGCATCTGCCAGAAGAGCGAGTCAGTTGGCGCCCGCCGGCGCCCGGATGTCCCGGGGCACGGCAGTCCATGCCCGACAGGGCTTTGCGAACGGGCGAGGAGGTTGGCGCCCCGACTTTCCGTGCAGGTTTCCGGGACAGGGAAAATGCCGCGGCAGGAAGCGGCGGCCTGGTGGGGGGAATGCGAGAGGCGGCAGGCGGATGCCTTGGCCACGCCGGAGTGTTTTCGCAGTCGCGACCGCCAGCGATCAGCCGGGCACGGCAACGGCAGGAAGATGACAGGACTGATTCCGATGCGGATGCGCGAGATCCGGAGCAGGGGAGGACACGCGGCCCGTACCAGGTGAGGGCGGCCTGTCCCGGACGAACTCCGGCGACCTAGACCTGCACCTTCACGTCCGCGTCCTCCAGCCTGCCCATCAGAGTGAGAGAGAAGCTCGCGCCCATGAACTTAAGGTGCGGCCTCACGTGTATTATCATCTGGTGCCAGCCGGGACTGTCCGGCAGATCAGTCACCTCCACATGGGCGCTCCTCAGTGGCCTCTTGGCCCGGATGGAGGGGGACGGGCTGTCCATGTCAGTCACGTACTGGCCGATCCACTGGTTTATCTCCCGCTGGAGGGTGAGCGAGTCCTTCCAGGTGCCGATGTTCTCCCGCTGCAGCACCTTTATGTAATGGGCGAGGCGGTAGATGATCATCATGTACGGGTGCATCGTGGATATGCGCTGGTTCATGTTCTCCTGGGGGTTCCCCCCGGGACGGGGGGGGACGATCCTCAGGACCGACTGGGCGCTGTTGAAGGAGGCCTTCCCCGTGCTCCCCATGGCGGAAAGGGGCACGAAGCCGTAGCCGGAGAGCTGGTTCTCCAGCTTCTCGCCTATGACGGCCCTGACCGAGATCCTGGCCTGCACTCTCCCCATGGACTCGAACTCGAGAGTCGGGAGATCGTCCACCAGCCCTCCCCCGTCCACCCCGGTGAAGTCCGTGTACCAGCGGTAGCGGGAGAAGCTGTGTGCCATGCGGGTGACCAGGAGGAAGGAGGAGTACCCCCATGCGTAGTCCCGGTCCGCGTCCGTCACCTCCTCCCTGTAGTTGAAGCCTTCCACGTGCCGGGAGAAGGGGGTGTACGGGAGCCTGGCCAGGAAACCGGGCAGCACCAGTGCAAGGGCCCTGGAGTTCTCCCGGACACGGAGGTCCTGGTAGGGGGCGTAGCGGATCTCTTCCATGATCGTGGAAAGATCGTCGATGCCCGAGAGCTCCGACCACTTCCTCAGGCCGAAGAAGCCCATGCCCACGTCCGTGACGAAGGGGGCATGCGCCATGGCGGCCACCGCCGAGATCTGCCTCAGGATCACGTAGTCCTCGGGCATGGCCTCGAACTCGTAGGCGCCCAGCATCACGGCGAAAGGCTTGCCCCCGTACTGGCCGTACTCCTCCGTGTAGGCCAGACGGTAGATCGAAGACCGTATCACCTCGGGGCTGTCGGTCAGATCGTAGTAGAGCTCGTCCTTGGTGACGTTCAGGATCTGGATCTGGATGTTCTCCTGGAAGTCCACCCTGTCCACCAGGTATTTGAGGGACAGCCAGGTCCTCTCCAGCCCCGAGAAGTCCGGGTGGTGCAGGACCTCGTCCAGCTGCCCGCCCATGAGCGCGTCCAGCTGGCTCATGATCTCGTCTATGACCGGCGGCCCCAGCCTTGCATCCCGCCCCATGGTCCGCAGCATCACGTCGATGGAGTGCATGATGCCCTCCCTCGCCTCGGGGCGCCCGGGGAGGTGCCGGTCCAGAATGGCGTCAAGCTCCCTTAATGGGTCGTCCTCCTCCTGAGCAGGTGACGGATCGGGGACCGGAGCCGGGTCGGGCGCCAGGGCACGAACGGGGGGAGAACCCGCTGCCGGTCCCGTGGCCAAAGCCGGGCCAGGAGCTTGGACAGGAGCGGGAGAAACAGCAGCTGGAGCCGCGGCAAGAGCCGGGCCAGGGGCGGGAACGGGAGAAACTCCAACGGGTGCCGCGGCAGGGGCCTGATCAGGGGCGGGAACGGGAGAAACTCCAACGGGTGCCGCGGCAGGAGCCGGGCCAGGGGCGGGAACGGGAGAAACTCCAACGGGTGCCGCGGCAGGAGCCTGAGCAGGGGCGGGAACGGGAGAAACTCCAACGGGTGCCGCGGCAGGAGCAGGGCCAGGGGCGGGAACGGGAGAAACTCCAACGGGTGCCGCGGCAGGGAAGGCAGACACGGCATCGCCGCCCATCCCGGCAGCTGAAGGGGTCGGCAGGGCAGGTCCGGCAAGATCATCTCTTCCGTCCAGGCTGTCCAGGGAAAAGTCAGCCGGCGCCGCAAGGGAGGTCGCGAACTGAGCATCGAAGCCCCCGGCCGATTCCAGCTGTTGGATGTTCCGGCCATCGTTTTGGGGGGCGGAAACGGGCGTCCTGGCTTTGACCTTGAGCGGCGCGGGTTCGACAGCGGTGATGTCGTCCAGGATTATGGACGTCTCGAGCTCGGGGTAGAGCTCTTCGCGGATGGCATAAGCGCCCGGAGATGCGGTCCCGGCCGGGACCGCAGCGCTCCCGGGCGAGATGCCAGCCGGAAACGAAGTGACTGTCGGTGAAGTGCCGCCGGGTCCCGGCACGACCAGAAACGGTGCATCTGTCGGAACATCCATGCCAGAAGCTGAGGCGTTGCCAGACAGTGCCTCGTCAGGGGCTCTGCCAGCCGGAGTATTCGGTCTCGGAAGTTCGCGATCGTCTGACGGGGCGAGGGAAAAGCATGTCTCCTCCGTCGGCTTCACGGGCCCGCTAGCCAGCTCCCCCGATTCCGTCCCGGCAGGCGGGGGCATGACGGAAGCCGGATCCTGGACCGGAAAGGTTCCTGAAGCCGAGGGTGCCGGATCGGAGTAGGCAGCAACCGAAACCGGGTCAGCCCGGGGACTCTCGGGAATCTCCCGATCTCCCGGACCAGCGGCGGCAGAGCCGCCTGCCGCCGCTGAATCGCCTGCGGAAACAGGGCCGGCGGCCTCGGGAACGCCTGCGGCCGGACCCGCAGGGATGTCGTGCCCGTTTAGCCGGGCGGCGCCCTGACCCGGGCCTGAGTCCTGGTCAGACGGCTGGAACACTGGCCTGCCGGAAGGCGAGCGGGGAAGATCGCCCTCATGTCCCCGGTGGCGCAGGTCCCCTTCGTCTTCTGGCGAACGGCCCGGAAGATCGACCTCGTGTCCCCGGCGGAGCAGGTCCCCCTCGTCTTCTGGCGAACGGCCCGGAAGATCGACCTCGTGTCCCCGGCGGAGCAGGTCCACCTCGTCTTCTGGCGAATGGCCCAGAAGATCGACCGGAGACTGCAGATCAGTCTCTCCCAGGACTATCGGGGACTCGTCATGATGCCCTGAATCGAGGTCCTCGAAGGGGGCGTCGTAGTCGTCCTCGTCCAGGAGAGCGACCGGCACGTCCCCCCCCTGGCCCGAAAAGACGCCGTTCCTGGCCGGGGGAGCTGGCTTGTCCCTGCGATTGTCGTACTGGGAAGTCAAGTTGAGGACCTTCTCCCCCCTTGGCCCGGAGCCCGGTTGCGGCTCGGGAGGCAGTCAGGAGGGCATGTGTCGGGAAGGGCAGCAGGCCGGGCTGGAGATGACAGCGCTGGTGATCCTTCAGAAATGTCCGGGCTCGGGACCAGTGCCTCTGGAGCCGTCCCACTGGACCGTGCGGCAGCTCGCGGCAAAGACCGGCACGGTGACGGCAGGGCCCGGCTAGGAGACGCTACTCGGAGAACTCGAACGTGAAGTCCCCCTTGTCGTCCACGCCCAGTGCGAGGGTCTTGCGGTCGTTCTCGCCCGAGCTCATGAGGTTCAGGATTTCCCTGGCCATGGGGGGCATGACGCCGGCGGCCAGGACCGTGTCGATGTTGCGGGCCCCCGTCTCGACATCGTGGCAGCGGGAGACAATGCTCGCGACCAGATCGTCGGAGTACTTCAGCTCCAGGCCGTTGTTGGACTTGACGCGTCTGGTGAGCGCGGCCAGCTTGATGCGGGTGATGTCGCCCAGGGCCTCGGGGGTGAGCGCCCTGTAGGGCACGACCGTCATGCGGGCGAGCAGGGCCGGCTTGAAGTGGCTTATGAGGGTGGGCCTTATGGCCTCGTGGAGCTCCTCGCCGGTCACGGGGGGAACGGCCTTCGCTGCGCTCTCGATGATGTCCGTGGCGAGATTGGAGGTTAGGAGTATCAAGGTGTTGCGGAAATTGATTATCTTTCCCTCGCCGTCCGAGAGCACCCCCTTGTCGAACACCTGGTAGAAGAGGTTCATGACGTCCAGGTGGGCCTTCTCGGCCTCGTCAAGGAGCACCACCGAGTAGGGCCTCTGGCGCACCGCCTCGGTAAGCACCCCGCCCTCGCCGTAGCCCACGTAGCCGGGGGGGCTCCCGATGAGGCGCGTAACGGTGAACTTCTCCTGGAACTCGGACATGTTGATGGTCACCACGCTCCCCTCGTCCCCGAAGAGGAGCGAGGCCAGCGCCAGGCCGGTCTCGGTCTTCCCGACTCCCGAGGGGCCTGCCAGAAGGAACACGCCCATGGGCGTGGAAGGATCCTTCAGCCCTGCCTTGGATGCCTGGATGACCTTGGTAATGGCGGAGAGCGCGTACTCCTGGCCCTTGATGCGCTCGGCCAGGCGGTTCTCCAGATCGGCCACCAGCCCCGCCTGCTCGGCCGCGATGCGGCCCACGGGTATGCCGGTCCAGTCCGAGACCACCTTGGCAACCACGTCGGCGGAGACCTCCACGTCCAGCAGGGGATCCTCGCCGCCGGCCTTCACGAAGGCCTCCTTGGCCGCCTCGAAGGCCTTCTTCAATGCCCCGGGGTCGGCATCTGCCGGACTCGGACCTGCGGCTGAAGGCTGATCCGCGGACGGGGCCGCGGAAGCCGGAGAGGCCGGCAGGGCCTGGGACGCGGCCTCCGCCTCACCCGCCTTGCCCTGTTCCTCCGCCTTCGCCTCGGCTACGGCCTTCAGGGCGGTCAGGTACGCCGTGCGGGCGGATATGAGATCGTTTGCCGCCTTCTGCTGCTCCTGCCAGGAGGCGCGGATCTCATCGGCCTTCTTCCTGCCGGAAACCTCGTCCTCGTGAAGCTTGGCCAGCCGCTCCTCGTCCACTGGGCTGCCGTCGTCCCGGTCGCGCTCCATGCCGCCTATCTCCCGCCCGAGGGCCTGGACGGAGCGCTCCAGGTCCTCCAGCTCGGACGGCTTGGAGGCCAGGCCCACCTTCACGCGCGCGCAGGCGGTGTCCAGGAGGTCTATGGCCTTGTCGGGCAGGTACCTCCCCGATATGTAGCGGCCGCTCATCTCGGCCGCCGCCTGGAGCGCCTCGTCACGGACCAGGACCCCGTGCGACTTCTCGTAGGAGTCTCTGAGGCCGCGGAGTATCAGCGCGGCGGTCGGTATCGAGGGCTCCTCCATGACGACCAGCTGGAAACGGCGGGCAAGGGCCGCGTCCTTCTCGAAGTACTTCTTGTACTCCTTCCAGGTGGTGGCCGCGCAGGTCTTGAGCTCGCCCCTGGCCAGGGCGGGCTTCAGCAGGTTGGCGGCGTCCGAGCCTCCCTGGGAACCTCCGGCGCCGACCAGCATGTGGGCCTCGTCAATGAAGAGGATGGTGGGCCTGGGGCTGGACTTAATCTCGTCCACGACGCCCTTGAGCCGCCGCTCGAACTCCCCCTTCATGCTGGCGCCGGCCTCAAGGAGCCCCATGTCCAGGCCCACGAGGGTCACGTTCCGGATGACGTCCGGGACGTCCCCCTCCACTATCCGCAGGGCCAGGCCCTCCAGGACCGCCGTCTTGCCCACGCCCGGCTCGCCCACAAGTATCGGGTTGTTCTTCCGCCTGCGGGCGAGGATGTTGACCATCTGGCGGATCTCGTTGTCGCGGCCGAAGACGGGGTCGATCTTCCCCTTGGCGGCCTTCGCGGTGAAGTCCTCGCAGAACTGGGAGACGAAGCCTCCCCCCGCCCCGGCCTCGGCGGCCTCGTCGGTCTCCTGGGCGCTCTTGGGCTCCAGGGCCACGTCCTCCTTGGAGCCCTGGGTCACCTCCCTGAAGCCCTTCTCCAGATCCTCCCTGGGGATCTTCGAGAGCTCGGGGAGGGTGCCGCCCTGGCTGAACACGCTGGGGCGCTTCAGGTAGGCGACGAGCATCGACCCCGTGCGGATCCAGGGGTATCCCTGGTCAACCGAGGCGATTATCCATGCCGACTCGACAAGATCGAGGAGCACGGGGGAGAACGTTGGCCTCCCGGTGTTGCCCCTGGAAAAGTTCTCGAGGGCCTGGTTCAGGTGCTGGACCAGCTTCGGTATGTCCAGCTTGTAGTGGGCTGCCGCCAGGTAGATGTCGGTATCCTTGTCCTCCAGGGCCTTGAACAGGAAATGCTCGACCGCCACCTCGTAATTCGTCCGCGAGACCGCAAGCCCGCCAGCGTCGTAGAAGATGCGGGTGCAGGCCGTGTTCAGCTTGGAAATGAGAGCCCTGATGTCGCTTCCCAGCATTCCTGTCTCCGTCTGGGTGTTCGGCGAACCTGTGCCCGCCGCCCTGAAAGTGGCCCTGTTGCTCGGAAAAAACGTAAAAAAAATAAATTTGCCCCGGAACGGCACCTGCTCAGCCCCGGTTTGGTGCCGACTCAGTCCCGGACCGGCATCGACTCAACACCGGACCGGTACCGACTCAGCCCCTAAACTTCAAAACATGAGGCAAGACTCGCGAGCCAGCCTCCGTTCATGCGCGTGCAGGCTTTTTTGGTGCCAACCGACTCGTCCCCGCCCAGCCGCAACGATCGACTCCCCCCGGCTTCCCTGACCCGGGCCTGAATCTGATGTCCAGCTCCCTGCTCCGAATCCTCACGGAGGAGATGAACTGCGCAGCCCGTGACAGGGAGACCGACAGTGAGCCAAGGCTGAAGTGGCCCCTCTGCCGAGGAAGAGCCGGGGCCGATGTGAACCCGAGGTCGAGGAAGAGCCTGGGCAGAGGCTGAAGCCGAGACCAAGGCCGAGGTAGACCCCGGGGTCGAGGAAGAACCTGGGCAGAGGCTGAAGCCGAGGCCAAGTCCGAGCTAGTCCCGGAGTCGAGGAAGAGCCTGGGCAGAGGCTGAAGCCGAGGCCAAGGCCGAGATAGTCCCGGGGTCGAGGAAGAGCCTGGGCAGAGGCTGAAGCCGAGCCAGTGACGAGGCGGAACCGCAGTCAGGAAAAAAGGCGTCTGATCTGGTCATGGTCTGTTCAGGACAAGGAAACCGGCCAGGATAAGC
The DNA here is from genome assembly GCA_031263525.1 of Deltaproteobacteria bacterium. GTDB lineage: Bacteria > Desulfobacterota > Desulfarculia > Adiutricales > Adiutricaceae > JAIRZX01. The sequence continues at coordinate 10,284 of JAISFP010000060.1, forward strand.
CCGGCTCCGGGTTCTGTGACAGCCGCGCCTCAGACTGCCAACCGCCGGGGTTCATCAGAAGGCGGAGACCTTACCGGGGTCGCCGTGCCTCCGTCTGCCGACAGTCCTGGGGAATCTGCGGCACCTGGAACCAGCAAGCGCAGGTTCTGCCTTGCCTGCTGGCGCCGACAGCCCGAGGAACTCATTGCCGGCTCGTTCCAGCAGTACTGGTGACGCCACGCCCGGGGTGCCGGCAGCCAGAGAGCTTTTTCAAATGAACCCGCGACCGATCAGCGACGAAGGTGCAGGCGGGCGGTTGACGCCCGGAGACCCTTGCGCATGCCGGCGCTCCCGTTCGGGACCGCCGCACCTGAAGAAGGCTACCGTCAGAAAACGCCGTCCCGGGGAAAGGCCGCCCCCCTGGAACGCCATTTTCGGGGAAGGCGTCCGCGGGGGCCCTCATGGCCGGGGCAGGCTGCCGCCAGGCGAACTTCACGCATTGCCAGGCCAATGCATGGTGCCCGCTCCCTCGGAACCGGGTGCAGCCGAAGACCGACTAGCCCCCGACAAGGCCTGTCCGGACACAGGATCCGCGCCGCTCGGGATGGAGGATCAGGTCTTGTCGAGCTTCCCCGTGAGCGAGAGGGTGAAGTTCGCGCCCATGTACTTGAAGTGGGGCGTGGCCATGATGCTCACCGAGTACCAGCCGGGGTCGCCCTCGACGTCGTTGACCGAGATCTTGGCCATGCGGAGCGGCCGCTTGGAGCGGGTCACGGGGTCCGGGTCGTCCATCTGGGTCACGTACTGGCTGAGCCACTCGTTCAGTTCCCTCTCGAGGTCGGTCCGGGACTTCCAGGTGCCGATGTTCTCCCGCTGCATGACCTTCACGTAGTGGGCGAGCCTGTTCATGATGGCCATGTAGGGGAGCTCGCAGGAGAGACGGTAGTTCGTTTGGGCCGCCTTGCCCTCGGGGGTGTTGGCGAAGACCTTGGGAGCCAGGACCGAGTTCGCGGAGAAGAAGGCCGCGTTGTCCGAGTCCTTGCGCATGGTGAGGGCTATGAAGCCCTCCTCGGCGAGCTCGTACTCCCTCCGCTCCGAGATCATCACCTGGGTGGGGATGCGGGTCTGGACGGAACCCTTGTCCTCGAACTGGTAGAGGGGCAGGTTCTCGACGGCCCCTCCACCCTGCGGACCTATTATGTTGGTGGTCCAGCGGTACTTCCCGAAGCTGTCGTTCAGCCTCGCCGCGAAGGCGAAGGAGGTGTTGCCCCAGCAGAAGTCCGAGGTCTCCTCGGCCTCCTCCCTGAAGTTGAAGGTCTTTGCCGGGACGGTGTCGGGCCCGTAGGGAAGCCTCAGGAGGAAGTTCGGCATGGTTAGGCCCACGTAACGGGCGTCCTCGTTCTCCCTGAAGGAGCGCCAGGCCGCGTACTGGGGCCCCTCGAAGATGGAGTGGAGGTCCTTCAGGTTCGGGAGATCCGACCACTTGTCTATGCCGAAGAACTTCTTGTCCGCGGCCGCGATGAAGGGGGCGTGGCTCATGGCCGAGACCGCCGCCACGTTGCGGAGGAGCTCCAGGTCCTGCGGACCGGGCCCGAACTCGTAGTTGGCGATTATGTTCGCGAACGGCTTGCCGCCGAACTGGCCGTACTCGGCCTGGTAGACGTGCTTGTAGAGCCCGGACTTCATGATCTCGGGGCTGTCCTGGAAGTCCGCCAGCAGATCCTCCTTGCTGACGTTCATGAACTCCAGGCGGTTGTTCTGCCTGAAGTCGGTCTGGTCCACCAGGTACTTGAGACCTCTCCAGGAGCTCTCCAGCTTCTGGAAGGAGTCGTCGTGCATGATGACGTTCACCTGGGAGGAGAGCTTCTTGTCTAGCTCGTCTATCATGTTGTCGACCAGGGCGCTCGATATCTTCGCGTCCGGGTCGGTCGAGATGAGCTCGGACAGGAATGCCTGGAGTCCCGCCTTGGTGGCGGTGTAGCCGGTGTCGCCGGGCTTGAGCCTCGAGGCCTCCACTATCTGATCCAGAAGATCCCCCTGCTCCTCCGCCGCTGCCCCTTCGGCCGCCGCGGGGGCCTTTTCTTCCTCAGCCATTTATCTTTACTCCAGCCTGATGTTGAATGAGTTGTTGGGAACCGGTAACGAGAGGGGCATTGGGGTAGCCCCGCGATGGGTGTCCTTCCGTGTCTTGCCCGAAGCTGTGCCTGCCTGTCCTGCCCGCATATGGCCATCCTGACCCTGACCGCCTGGGCGCCCATGGCAGGAGCGGGCACGATCTGCCAGACCATGTCCGATCCTGTCCGGCCTGACTGGCCTAGTCCCGGCCAGCCTGGCCTCGCCGGGGCTACATGCGGTCCTGAAACGGACCGCCTGGCCTCGCCGGGGCTAACATGGGGTCTTGAACCGGCCAGCCTGGCCTCGTCGGGGCTACATGCGGACTTGTGCCTGACTGGCTGGCCTCGTCACGGTCTGCCTGGCCTTTATGGGGCCAGTCTAACTCAAAACTGCCACTTCATGGAACTTGACGCCAGGGGACACTGAATTAAGTGATTTCATGTCCGGTCAGGGCCAGATGCGGTTCCTTATGCCCACACGCGGGATCCGGCAAAGACGGCAAAATGCCAAAAACGGAATAGCCAGACTCCGTCAGCTGGCGGGCTTGTCCTTGTCGATGCCGAGAGCCTCGGTGAGCTTGGCCCTTGTGGCGTCGTCCTTCACCAGTTCCTGTATCTTCCTGCGGAAGTCGGGCACGTTCGCGAGCGGGCCCTTCAGGGTCTTCAGCGCCTCGCGAAGCTCGAGCAGCTGCTTCAGTTCCGGCACCGCCTCGGCGACCGCCTCGGGGGTGAAGTCCTTAAGTGAGTCGATGTCCAGGTGGACCGCCATCTTGGCCTCGGGGTCGTCGGCGAGCTTGTTCTGGACGCTCATGTCGAGCTTCAGGGCCTGGCCCTTCAGCACGTCGTCGAAGTTGTCCTTGTCAATGGATATGGGGTCGCGGTCCTCCACCTGGCGGTCGTCCTGCCGTCCCGTGAAGTCGCCCACCACCAGGAGCTTGTTGGGGAGCTCTATCTCCGCCTTCTGGTCGCCGGTGGCGGGCTTGTAGACTATGTTAACCCGTTCCTTGGGGGCAACCGAAGTTTCCTTGCCCATGTCTCACTCCTTAATATAAGGTTGTCGGTCCGCCGGCCGGCAGCCGGTTGCCACGGGCACAGGCGGAAATTCTTGTCTACGTGGACTGTAGGCCGCCGGTTCCGGAGCCGTGGCCTTTTGCCAGCTGATTCCGCAGCCTGGCACGCACGTCGTCGCTTGCAAGGAGCTCTTCAAGCTCCTTCGCCAGTTCCGGCCTCTCGGACAGGGCCCTGCGGGCCTCCAGCAGACGCCGTCGGAGAGCCGTCGCCTCCTGCAGGGGCGCTATGCGCTGGACGAGCCTTTTGGGCGTGAAGTCTTCGAGGCTCTCAAAACGAAGCCTGACCGGAATGCGGGAGTCGTCCTCGCCCCTCAAAATGTCCCGGACGCTAATATCGACACGTGGCGAGAGCGCCCTCATGACAGCGTCCAGATTGTCGCGGGTGACTGGAATCGACTCCCTCTCGTTCATGGGCGTCCCGTCCTCGGCCCGGGTGAAGTCGCCCATGACCAGAACCTTGAAGGGGAGCTCGACCTCCGACCTCTCGTCCTCCTTGCTGTGGTAGACGATGTTGACACGGCTCTGGGCCGTCTTGTCGTCATTCTGGGCCATGATACCCTTAGAGCCCGCCCGTGCAGGGATCTGGAAGGCGTGACGCGCCCGGTGAAACCCGCGGGGGACGTTCGGGTTCCGGAACCGGAATCTCAAGATGACGGAGGGAAGATGCCGCATGCCCCAGGCCATGAGCCGACCGGAAGTACACCTTGTTATACTACCCGATCCTCGCGACTCCTGCAACTTTTGAGGAAAGCGTTCCGGTCCTGTTCAGCACTATCAGTTTCAGAAACTCTTCGGCCCTGAACCACCCCGGAAAGACTTCCGGAGCTGTCCGGGTCCTGCCTCCGCCACCCGGGTCCATGCCCCCTGAACGGACCGGCCCAGAGACCCCGGAGGGGGAGGATAAAGCCGTATTTTCCGGGACTCTGCCTCGCATGGGGATGCCGCCTTTCCAAGTCTGGGAGCGCCTGGCGCTTTCCGGACCGGGTGACTTAAAGCAATAGCCGTGCCAGACACCAGTTGGCGTATTCCCAAGCTACGTCAACCTCCTGTATCCCCAAGCTACGTCAACCTCCTTACGAAACAATCTCCTTCATATTGGTAACACACTGCTCTTGTGCCCATATCATGACGAAAGACAGAGCTGGCAACGTCTGGCGTCTTGTTGGCAGTTGGCACTATTACAAATTTCAGTAACTGTTCAGGTGCCCCTCCAAAGGGAACTCAACTGGGCGATCTTCCCTGTAAAAATACCCATACGGAAACTTTTCATGCCCACATGGAGTATCCAAAGATGACTTTTCAACTGCAAGGGTTCTTCAGCAGGGCTCTCTTCCTCCAAAAAGGCTCTCAAAAGAGGGGCACCTGAACAGTTACCCCCCGCTTTCGTCCGTGAACAGATACGTATCTTCTAGCTCCGTCCCTCCCGTAGGCCGTACCCCCCACCCGTAGCCCCCTCACGCCAGCGGCTGGAGGACGATTCTCCGGTGAAGAGGCTTACGGGAGCGGCAGGTCACCAGTCCTGCAACAGCCGGATGGCCAGGACCCTGGGCCGTGGATGCTGGGCCAGTCGGCCACGGGCGCGGGAAGGAGCGAGGAGGTTTCGAGCATCCTCGCGGAAAGCCCGGATTCCGCACAACGGAACCCGGACACCTCCTCTGACCCGCTAAGGGAACACGGGCGCACCGGACGCCCCGGTCACCACCGCCCCCCGTTACCGCCTCTGAGCACGGGCCTGCCGGATGCCAAGTCCATTCCGGTCCCCCGCACGGCCCTGGGAGCCATCTGCCAGGCCCGGAAACCGGTGCCGTTGCAAAATATTGACAGATACCCTGCTTCGCGGTATAAAAGGTTCACGATATTGTCCGCCCGGGTAAATCCTTGCCGGTACGAGGCGGCATAGCCAAGTGGCTAAGGCGACGGTCTGCAAAACCGTTATTCGGCGGTTCGAATCCGCCTGCCGCCTCCAAATCCTTTTTCGGGAGCCCCAAGGGCTTCCGGGAGGCCCCTGAAAGCGGCTTCCCGGCAGCCTTTCGGGGCTTTCGGCTTTTCCGGGACGCCACGGGACACGGCCATGTTTCCGTGGACAAGCGATAAACAAAGTGGTATATCGGTCTCTGGAAATCGAAATGGTAATCCACCTTACGGAGTGCCTTGTCAGCTCCCTGATGCCAAAGGCGGTACCGCCTCCAAAACCCTCTTCCCCCGGATCAACCCCCTTCTGAGAAGCCCGCAAGGGCTTTTTGCGTTTCAGGTCTACAGAAAGTCCCTGAATGCCGGTGGAGCCTCCGACAGGCAACCCTCTTCAACCTCTCCGGGCCCCGGGTCCGGGCATCCTCCCGAAAATCCGCGCTCCAGGACGGAACCCCGTGTCAGTGGCCTCAAACCGCCCCCTCGTGCCGCAAGCGGTCTCAAGCACCCTCGCCTGTCCGCCGCTCATTCCTGAATCGCTTCCTATCCCGGCCATGAGGTCCATGGTCTTAAGGCCCCGGCGTACCCCCTATCTCCCGGCCCAGATCCCGATCTCCTCCGGACCTTGCCACGGCCCTACAGGCTCCGGACCTGACCCCTTCCGCACCCCTGCCCCGGCCCTCCCGGCCAAAAACCTGACCTGCAAGACCCCGGACCTGACCTCCTTCAGGCCCTGCCCCCTACTCTCCCAGCCCTGAGCCTGACCTGCAGGACCCCGGACCTGTCCACCTCCGGACCTTGCCCCCGCTATACCCCCCCCGGACCACGCCCCCACCCGGCCCCAGCCCCGGGGCTACCCGCCCCGGACCGGACCCCCGCCGGTGCGGTTCCCCGGCTGGCCCGGCC
>JAISFP010000153.1 GCA_031263525.1 Deltaproteobacteria bacterium
CGGCGTATCGGTAACCTTGGACGCAAGCCTGCCTCCTTCGGTCCTGTCGGCGTTTATTGAGTCCAGCAGTCTTCGGAAAGAAGCCCTCTGGGCATCTGACGCCGACCAAAGAGTCTTGAACAACTGCTCAAAAGAGATCTGTCCAGCAGACTCGCCTGTGACGTCGGAGAGGCCCTTGGCAGTTTCCGCATCTGGATTTGTCATGGCAACAGCTCCTCCCATGTCTGGCATGATAGCACACAGAATCTGACTGGGCAAACGATTTTTTGCCTCCTGGCGCTCAGGAACATCATGCTCCAGTTGCAACGCCTGGGAATAACTGGTGCCCGGCCAGATCAAACCACCCATTCATGGGGATTACCGATGAGTTCGGAAAGCAATGTCACCAACTTAAGGAATCGTATTATGAGGCAACCATTAACAGAGAATGCTTGGGAAACCATTAGTTACATTTGCATAGGCCACTGGGCTGACTTGAAAGCCATCCTTGTAAAGGGATACTCTGATCACCCTTGTGATACGCTGGTCGGAGGCAGTCCCGCCGTGAGGGACGGGGCTCTCCGAAAGGGACGAATCGCCCTTTTGACAGAGATGCCTAACAACTGTTCAAAGCATATCATAACTCAGATATACCCTATATATTGTGTTCAAATGCGTCTTGTTCCTTGGGTTGGCGACATTGGTTCGGAAAGTGTCGCCATTCTTTTTCCATCCCCAAAAAGGGACTGGAGGGCCTCCCTGACAGCAATATGTCATGGCGGCTCAGGGGGGCTGATCAATTAAGGTGGCAAGACCACCACCCTATTTCAAATCAGATTTTTCATGAAACCGGGACCCGAACTCACCTTGCCCCCTTGGGGAGGCTTCTGCCCGCCCGGATCCGGCCCTCCGTGAAGACGCGGCCCGCGCCCGGCCCTCCGTGAAGACGCGGCCCGCGCCCGGGTCCGTCCCTCCGTGAAGGCACGGCCCGCGACGGAAACCTCAGGCCTCGAGCAGCACCTCCGTCACGCCGCCCCTCCCGGGGGGCTTCTCGGGGGTGGTGAATCCCCTGACCCTCGGGTGACGGCGCAGGTAGCCTGCAATGCCCGCCTTGAGGCGCCCTGTGCCGCGCCCGTGGATGATGGTGAGGTTGGGCCGGCCCTGCACGATGGCGCGGTCAATCTCGCGCTCTATCACGTCAAGGGCCTCCTCGACCGTGCTCCCCACCAGCATGAGCGAGCCGGGGACCCCGGTCTCGGGCGGGGGGGCCAGGTCCATGGCGACGAAGGGGCGGGGCCCGTCGTCAAGGGGCCCGGCGCCGTCCCCGGACCCGCCGGGCCTGCCTGCGGCCTCGCCGGCAGAGCGGGCCTTCATGGCGCGGCTCGCGGACCGGGAGGGCGCGGCCCCGAGCTCGGTCCAGGAGGCCTTGAGCGAGAACTTCCCGGACTCCACCGAGCCGCAGAGCCTTGCCGGGTCCCAGGAGGTCACGGTGCCGGTGCGGTGAAGGCGCCTTATGTAGACGGTGTCGCCGGGCTTCAGGTCCCTGGGCGCGGGGGGCGCGTCCTGGGCGGCGACGCTCTCGGGGAGCACCTTCGCGGCGTCCCGGCCCATCTGGGCCTTCACGTCGCTCACGCGCTGGGGATCGAAGCCGGAGGGGCCGCCGGTCTTCGCGGCCAGGGCCGCCGCCTCCTTAGCCTCGGCCCGGAGCCGGTCGAAGGCAGCGCGGTACCGAGACATGAAGCCGCGGAGCTCCTGGTCCGCCTCCTTCTGGAGGCGGGCGACACGGGCGGTCTCCTTCTCCAGGGCCGCCCGCCCGAGCGAGAGCTGCCTCGCCGCCTCCTCGCGCCCGGCCTTGGCGAGGGCGGTCTCGGCCAGGAGCTCCGCACGGGCCTCGTCCAGCCTCTGGAGGAGCTCTAGCGACCTGCGGTGCCCGTCGTCCAGGTAGCCCCTGGCCTTCGCGACTATCCGGGACGGCAGCCCCAGCCTCTCGGCCATGGAGAGGCCGCCGGAGAAGCCCGGCGCCCCGTAGGAGAGCCCGTAGGCCGGGCTCCCGTCCGCGCCGGTGTTCACGGCCGCGGATACCACGCCGGGGGTGAGGGAGGCCCAGGTCTTCACCAGGTGGAAGTGGGTGGCGGACACTATCCAGGCCCCGGAGGCCATGAGCTCCTCCAGGACCGCCAGGGCCAGGGCCTGGCCCTCGGCCGGGTCCGTGCCGCCCCCGAGCTCGTCCAGGAGCACCAGGGCCCCGGGACCGGCCAGCGCCAGCACGGGCTTGAGCGCGCTCACGTGCCCCGAGAAGGTGGAGAGGTCGGAGTCCAGGTCCTGGTTGTCGCCCATGACGGCCATGACCAGGCTCGGGAAGTCGATGGAGGAGCCGGGGGCGCAGGGCACGTAGAGCCCAGTGCGCGCCGTCATGACCGCCAGGCCCAGGGTCTTCAGGGCGACCGTCTTGCCGCCGGCGTTCAGGCCCGATATGACCGTCACGGGCGAGCCGGGGCTTATCCTGAAGTCCAGGGGCGTCATCCTGCGGCGGTCCGCGGCGAGGCGGCGCTCGAGGAGCGGGTGCCTGAGCGCCCTGAGCTCCAGGCCCTGCCCGGGGCGGTACTCGGGGGCGGTCGCGTCCCAGGAGAGGGCGAGCCTGCCCTCCGCCAGCAAGAGATCCAGCCGGGTGAGTGTCCTCCCCGAGACCTCGAGCGCACCTGCGGCCTCGCGGGTCATGGCGGAGAGCCTCTCCAGGATCCTCTCGATCTCCGCCGCCTCGGCCTTCCTGAGGAAGGCCAGGCGGTTGTTGTCCTCGACGGCCTCCAGCGGCTCCAGGTAGGCGGTCTGGCCGCTCTTGGACCAGTCGTGGACGAGGCCCCTGGCCTTCCCGGCCCCCGAGGCCCTCACCGGTATGACGAAGCGGTCCTGCCGGACGGTCACTATCTCGTCCCGGACGGAGTGGCGGAACTCGTCCGAGCGCATGAGCGACGCGAGCTTGTCCGTGACGGCCCTCCTTGCCACGGCCGTCTCGCGCCTGATCCTGTTGAGCTCCGGGGACGCCTGGTCCAGGACGTCCCCCTCCGGGGAGAGGGAGCGGTCCATGGCCTCTATGAGCTCCGAGAAGGTCTCCAGATCCCGCGTGAGGCTCCAGAGCCCCGGGGCGTCCGTCTCGTAGGGCGACATGTGTTGCCTGGCCGTCCTCGAGCAGAGGGCCTCGTCCTTCAGGAGCAGGAGCTCCTCCGGGGGCAGTATCGCCCCCTCGGGCATGGCCTTCTCGAGGAGCGGCGCGAGGTCCAGGTGCGAGGAGAGCTCCAGGTGCCCGGCGGTTAGGAGCACCGTCTGGGCCTCCCTGACCAGCTCCCATGACGCCAGGATGCCTTCGGGGTCCAGGTCCGGGGCGAGCTCCATGGCCGCCTCGGCCCCCGGCTGCGAGGCACACTCGCCCGCCAGGATCTCCAGGAGCTCCCCGTACTCCCTCTCCAGGGGGCTCTCCAGGGGCACGGGGGTAGGCTGGGCATCCCCCGGCTCCTCCGGGTCCGCCTGGTCCTCCGGATCCTCCAGGTCCGCCTGGTCTTCCGGGTCCTCCAGCTCCTCCGGGCCGTCAGCTTCCGCGTCCCGCGCCATGCCGGCCGGGACGGGCGCCCCGGGCCGGTCCGCCTGGTCCTCAGGACCGTCGGCTTCCGTGTCCCTCGCCATGCGGGCCGTGACGGGCGCCCCTGCCGGTTCCGCCGCTTCCATGGGCCCCTTCATGCGGGCCGTGACGGGTGCCCCTGCCTGGTTCGCCGCATACACGGGCCCCGCCATGCGGGCCGTGACGTGCGCCTCGGTCGGGCCTTCCGACTCCACGGGCCCCGTCATGAGGGCCGTGACAGGCGCCTCGGCCGAGTCCTCCGGCACCATGGGCCCCGTAATGAGGGCCGTGTCCGGCGCCTCGGCCGGGGCAGGCGTTTCGACTGCCCCCTCCGCGTCAGCCGTTGCCCGGTGATTTTGCGAAAGGCCGGGACCTGGGAAGGCATCCCCGCTGAATGGGCGGGGATCCGGGAAGATGCCGGGAGCCGGCTCCCCCTCCCCGGCGACGTGGTCCCGGAGGATTCCGGGATCCGGCCCGTCCCCGGAAGCGGGGACGTCCGTGCCGCGGAAGAACCGGAGATCCCCTGAATCCGGGAGCTCCCGGAATTCTTTCCCCGCTTCGGGGAGATCTGGGAGCCTCCCCTGGTCAGGGAGTACCCCGGGATTCTGGAGAAGCCGGGCGTCAGGGGACTCGGGGAGCCTCCTGGCCTGGTCCGGGGGCCCCCCCGCATTCCGGAGATTCCTGGCACAAGGTGGCTCCGGAAGCCCGCCCTCGTCCGGGACAGGCCGACCGTCCGCGTCTCCCCTGTCCTCGGGGCCGCCCGGGGCATGGATGCCCGGGCGGGGCTCGGTAGCCCGTGCGTCGCCCTCCCCGCGCGGGAGGCGTCCGGGATGGCCGGGCGAACCCGTGTGGTCCGCGTTCTGTGCGCTAAAGTTGCTGTCGTTGTCCTTCATTATGAAGATTGGGATTCTCGCGCCCTGCAGCGGGCGCGGCAGTCTGGGGGCCCGTCCCGCCGACCGCTCAGGGCGCGGCAGGGGAGGGGCCCGGGGCTTGGAAAAGGCCTCGGGGGGCGCAGGGGGAGCGCCTCCGCCAGCGATTGTAGCAGACCTTGGGCCCTCGCGTCCGGTCTGGGCCCGGAACGGGCGGGGCGGGTGCGGGGAGGCGTGTGCCGTGGGGAGTGAGGTTTCGCGGGGGAGCGGGAGAAGCCTGCCCGGGCCGTGGCTGGAGGCCGGGCCACGGAGCGTCCGGGTGGCCGGGAGCTGGCGGCTGGGCCCGAGGAAACCGGCTGGAGTCCGGAAGGCGTGAGCGTGCGTCCGGGTCCGGGGTGACCGGCGGGGGTCCGGAAAGCCGGGAGCGGGCGGCCAGGGCCAAGGTGTCAGGAGGGGGTCCGGGAGGTTCCGGAAGTCCGGGGCTCCGGGCAGGCCTTGGAG
>JAISFP010000219.1 GCA_031263525.1 Deltaproteobacteria bacterium
ATCATCATCATCATCATCATCATCATCATCATCATCATCATCATCATCATCATCATCATCATCATCATCATCATCATCAACCTCTTCCTCCACCTTCTCCGACATCATCCTCGTTAAAATCGCGCCATCACCATCTTCCCCGCGCCATCCTCCTCAAACTCACGGCCATCCCTCATCTTCTGTTGCCTCCTCTCCCCCTCCACATCCTCATCCACATCCGCTCTCCGGCCGCCCGTCCGCCCGTCCGGAAACTGCCGCAGGAACGGGAAAGGGGGGCCAAGGCCCCCCTTTCCGGGATTCCGGGCGGCTCCCCGGCGCGGTTCTACGTCCCGGCCCGCAGGGTCCGGGAACCCTCTACTTCTTCAGGAGCCTCAGGCCGTTCGCGACCACGATGAGGCAGACGCCGATGTCGGCGAACACGGCCATCCACATCTTGGTGTAGCCCAGGAACGTGAGGGCTATGAAGCCCGCCTTCACCAGGAGCGAGAAGGATATGTTCTCCCAGAGGTGCCAGGCGGTCTCCCGGGAGAGCCTGATGAAGGCCGGGATCTTCCTCAGGTCGTCGTCCATGATGGCCACGTCCGAGGTCTCGATGGCGGCCCCGGTGCCGGCGGCCCCCATGGAGAAGCCTATGTGGGCCTCGGCGAGGGCCGGGGCGTCGTTTATGCCGTCGCCGGCCATGCCGACCCGCCCCCTGGCGGCGAGGGACCGGACGATGTCCAGCTTGTCCTCGGGGAGGAGGCCGGAGCGGTAGCCCAGGCCCCCCACCTTGGCGGCCACGCTGGCCGCGGCCGACTCGTTGTCGCCGGTGAGCATCACGGTCTCGACGCCCATCCTGCCGAGCTCCTCGATGGCCTCGCGGCTCTCGGGCCTGAGCTCGTCGGACGCCGCGAAGACCCCCAGGACCCCGTCCGCGGCGAAGAGGGCCACGGCGCTCTTGCCCTGCCCCTCGAGCCCCGAGACCATGGCCTCCAGGGCTGGGGACGCGACCCCCATCCTCCTGGCGAGCCTCATGTTCCCCAGGTACAGCTCGCGGCCCGCCACTGTCCCCGAGGAGCCCTCGCCGGGAAGGGCGCGGAAGCCCTCCACCTCGAGGACGGAGTTGTGGTCGAGGCCCAGGCCCGCGAACACGGCCCTGGAGACGGGGTGGTCGGAGCGGTAGGCGAGGCTCCCGCCCAGGACCCTCAGGTCCTCGTAGGACGTCTCGGCCCAGGGCTCGGCGTCGGTCAGGACCGGGCGGCCCACGGTGACGGTCCCGGTCTTGTCGAAGGCCACGACCCTGAGCTTCCTGCCCTCCTCCAGGAAGGTGCCGCCCTTGACCAGGAGCCCCCTCCGGGTTGCCGCCGCCAGCCCGGAGACTATGGTCACCGGGGTCGAGATGACCAGGGCGCAGGGGCAGGCGATAACCAGGGTGACCAGGGCCCTGTATATCCACTCCAGCCAGGGGAGGCCGAAGGCGAGCGGGGGGACGGTGCCGATGAGGAGCGCCGCCGCGAAGACGGAGGGCGTGTAGATGACGGCGAAGCGGTCCACGAAGCGCTGGATGGGGGCCTTGGTGGCCTGGGCCTCCTCCACCGCCTTCAGGATCCTCGCCAGGGTAGAGTTCTCGAAGGGCTCGGTGGTCTCGTACTCGAAGGAGCCGGACTCGTTCACCGTGCCGGAGTAGACGGGATCGCCCGGCCCCTTCTCGGCCGGCCTGGACTCGCCGGTGATGGGGGCCTCGTTCACCGCGGACATGCCGGAGACCACCCGCCCGTCCAGGGAAAGCTTCTCGCCTGGGCGCACCCGGACGATCGAGCCCACCCTGACGTGGGAGGACCTCACCTCGGAGAAGGTCCCGTCCGAGCCCTTCACAGTGGCCATGTCGGGGGCGGACTCGACCAGACCGGAGATGGCCTGGCGGGCCCGGCCCAGGCTCCTGTCCTCCAGCGCCTCGGCAAGGGTGAAGAGCACCATGACCATCGCGGCCTCGGGGAAGTCGCCAATAGCCACCGCGCCCGTGACGGCGAAGCTCATGAGCGCGTTCATGTTGAGGTCGAGCCGCCTTATGGCCGACCAGCCCTTGCGGTAGGTGTCGAAGCCGGCGAGCAGGATGGCCACCACCGCGAGGGCCAGGGCAACCCAGAAGGAGCCCAGGAAGAGGTGCGCCACCTCGGACGTGCCGGCCACGACGGAGGCCGCTATGAGCTTCCTCCACTCGGTCTTGTCGGCGAGCTCGGGGGCCGCCGCCCCCTCCTCCAGGGGGACGGGGCTCATGTCTATGGAGTTCAGGGCCTCCACCACCCCGTCCAGGGACTTCAGCGTGTGGCGGACGGTGAGCACCCTGGAGAGCAGGTTGAACTCCAGGGCCGTCACCCCCTCCATGCCCTCCAGCCGGTCCCGGATGAGCCTCTCCTCCACCGGGCAGTCCATGTTGGTGATGCTGTAGCGGGCCACGCCCTCGCCGGGCCTGGCGGCGGGCCGGACGGCCAGGAGCGGCTCGGCGAGACCCTCCGCGCAGGAGGGGCAGCAGGCACCCTCCTCCGGGACCGAGCGGCAGGCGTCCCCAGGGACCGGGGCGGCGGCGTCAGGGGAGGCGTGACCGCCGGCGTCAGGTGAAGAGCTGGCGACGGCCGGCCCTGCACCCTCGAGCGCCATGCCGGCTGCGGCCAGGGCTCCCACCACGCCGTCCAGGGACTCCAGCGTGTGATGGACGGTGAGGGCGTTGCCCCTGAGGTCGAACTCCAGGGAGCTTATGCCCTCCATGCCCCCGAGGGCGTCGCGGATGATGGACTCCTCGTGCGGGCAGTCCATGGCCGGGATGACGAAGCGGGCCTCGGACACGGCCTCCGGGGAGGAACCGGCGGTCCCGGCGGGCGGGGAGGCCCCGGCGAGGGCGACGGACCCGGCGCCCGGGGCGGCCCCGTAACCGTCTGGCGCCATGCCGGCCGCGACCAGGGCCCCCACCACGCCGTCCAGGGACTTAAGGGCGTGACGGACCGTGAGGGCGTTGCCCCTGAGGTCGAACTTCAGGGAGATTACGCCCACCATGCCCCCGAGGGCGGCGCGGATGATGGCCTCCTCGTGCGGGCAGTCCAAGGCCGGGATGACGAAGCGGGCCTCGGACACGGCCTCCGGGGAGGAGCCGGCGGCCCCGGCGGGCGGGGAGGCCCCGGCGAGGGCGACGGACCCGGCGCCCGGGGCGGCCCCGTAACCGTCGGGCGCCATGCCGGCGGAGACCAGGGCTCCCACCACGCCGTCCAGGGACTTCAGGGCGTGACGGACCGTGAGGGTGTTGCCCCTGAGGTCGAACTCCAGGGAGCTTATGCCCTCCATGCCCCCGAGGGCGTCGCGGATGATGGACTCCTCGTGCGGGCAGTCCATGGCCGGAATGACGAAGCGGGCCTCGGACACGGCCTCCGGTGAGGAACCGGCGGCCCCGCCGGGCGGGGAGGCCCCGGCGAGGGAGACTGCCCCGGCGTCAGGGGCGGCTCCGAAACCGGCGGCCGCCCCGACGTCAGGGGCGTCCTGGGCGCAGTGCGGGCAGCAGGGCCCGTCAGCCTGGGAGGGCTCGGGCACCTCGGAAAGGGTCGGGTTGTCAGGGAAGTCGAAGACGCGGGCGGGGGCCGGGCCGTGGGCCTGCCGGGCGGTCCGCCCCTCGGGCGGGGAGGCGAAGGCGAGGGAGTCAGGCGAGTCGGGCCCGGAGACGCGGATCCCGCCGACGAACGGGAACGGGGCGCCCTCGGGCAAAGGCGGTGCCGGAGGGTCGTCCCCCGATCCGTCCGAGGTCTCGGAGGCGGCCTCTCCGCTCGCGGGCCTCGGGGCGGCGCCGGCGGCCAGGGCCGGGGCGCTTCCGGACACGGGGTGATGGTGATGATGGTGGTGGCCCTCCTCGTGGACCGTTCCGCAGATTTCGCAGTAGTGCATGAGCTGCTCCTCGTGGTGGTTTGACGGGGTTCGTTCCCCGCGAGTAAGATAGGGCTTAGAGTCGCTAGAAGGTCAAGGGCTTTCGGGGCCCTGAAGCCGCAAAAGACGATTTTTTTTCCGCCCGGCCGGGGGCGGGGAAGCCCGGGGGCCACGGATGTACAAGATAGGTCGTCTCGCGGTGCTTGCTGGCACCACGGCCATGACCGTGCGCTATTACGAAAAGGCAGGCCTCCTGGACAAGCCCAGGCGGAACGACAACGGGTACCGCTGCTACTCGGAAAGGGACCTGGAGATCCTGCTTTTCGTCCGCCACTGCCGGAGCCACGGCTTCACCCTGGAAGAGATCAAGGATCTACTTGCCCTCCGGGACGCCCCCGAGGCCAGCTGCGGGCTGGTCGACCAGATAGTCGTCCGCCACATCGAGAAGCTGGACGCGGAGCTGAAGTCGCTCAAAAGCCTCCGGGACCAGCTCATGGAGCTCCGGAGCAGGTGCCCCCCGGGCGGGAAGGTCTCCGAGTGCGGCATCATGAGGGGGCTCATGGACCGCTCCTGCTGCCCGTGCGGGGAGCCGGGGGAGGGGCACCCGCACGACTGGGGATGCCCGGTCGGGCTCCCGGAGGACGGCCCCGCGGCGGCCCCCGCAGGTCCCGCTGACGACGGGGACCCCGTCTAGCGAGCCGGGGGCCTCCTCTGGCGAGCCGGGGGCCCCCTCTGGCGAGCGGGCAACGCCAGGAAGCCGAACGGACCCGGAAGCCGCCTGGTTCCCTGGCGGCCCGGGAGGGTCGGACGGGACCGCCTCGGACTGAACGTGTCGTTTTCTGACAAGTGGACCGGAATCCCGGTGATAAGGTTCCGAAGTCCGTGTCCTTTTTTGAACCGTCGACCGCGAGAAGACCTCAGCAGTCAACTTCATCACTTTGGTGATGCTGACCAAGTGCATGGCTTACAGTGCCGCAAAGGCCAGCCAGATAATGTTGCCTCCCGGAATTCCCCTGATACGGATTCTCCACGTGGATGACCTCACGATCGGACGTGCCCCGGGGCTCCAGGCGGACTTCGCCCCAGGACTGGTCGCCGATAGCCGGAACCTTCCTACCATGGTCCCCATAGGCCGAAAGACACAGAGCCCCCCTCGACTCTGGGGACACAATGACCCGTCCTCAAGCCATCCCCTGACCAACCTGGGCTCCTCGTCCCCTCCGCCCCCGAAAGGGATTCAGATCCACCCATTTTGTGCTATTACCCGTCTAATCAAATGTCGGAATTTGGCTATCAGCCCAGAGGTTGAAATGTCGGAAAAACCTCCAGTCCTGGTATCTGCTCGCCATGATCCCCTACTATAATAAGGAAGAAAATTCCGACATTTGATTAAACGGGTAATAACATTTCCGCGCTTTCACCGCCTCCCCTCCCCGTCCTTCCATGCCATCCCTGCCTCCCCGTCCTTCCATGCCATCCCCCTCCCCGTCCTTCCATGCCATCCCAGTCCCCCCGTCCTTCCATGCCATCCCAGCCTCCACGTCCTTCCATGCCATCCCAGTCCCCCCGTCCTTCCAGGCCATCCCAGCCTCCACGTCCTTCCATGCCATCCCAGTCCCCCCGACCTTCCAGGCCATCCCAGCCTCCACGTCCTTCCATGCCATCCCAGCCTCCACGTCCTTCCATGCCATCCCAGTCCCCCCGTCCTTCCAGGCCATCCCAGCCTCCCCGTCTTTCCATGAAGCTCAGGCCTCATTCCCCCGTCCTCGGAACCCGCATGGCAAGGCCGTTCTGGGCAACCGGCTCAAGCGGTTGATCTGGCCGGGTACGTTGGCTATAATGTTGCCTGTTAACCAGCGGGACTGTAGCTCGCGCCGTAGCCAGCCCGGCGTTCCGGGCAGTTCAAGGGTAAGCGTCATGGACGGCCAGAACGGAACTGAAAGTCATATCCCGAAGGCCTTTTTTTCCGAGTGGATCCACGTCTTCATCCCCACGACCAGCGTCGAGGCCACCTACCCCCTGCCCCCGGAGCTGGCAAACGCGTTTAACGACTACAGGAACCCTCCCTCCATCATCTCCTTCGCCAAGTCAGTCCTCGAGACCACCGCGAGGCTCCTGAACAGCTCCGCCACCCCCCCCGAGCTCGCCCCGTACCGCCCGAACAGGCAGAGGTTCCACACCCTGAGCAAGCAGCTCCAGGAGTGGATGAGGCCCATGCAGGCCACCCACGTGAACCGCGCGGATAAGAAGAGCCGGATCCTGAAGTACTCCATGGCGGACAAGTGCGCCATGAGCCTGGTGTGGGTCGGCCACCCCGAATGGCCGGACTGGCCCACCTCCTGGCCCGACAGGCTCATCATGAGCACCCCCGACGGGATGAAGTGGCGTCGCTGGGCGAGCGACCGCCGGAACGTGAACCTGACGCTCGTCAAGTGAGCCCGGACGCCTGGCCCCCGTCCGGAACCCTATCCGCTCCCCTCCCCGGACGCGGGGCTTTCTGTTTCCAGGCCCTCGGTGCCGCCCTGCGGAACATCGGTCCCGGGGCTCCGCCATGCTCAGAACGGCAGGACATGGCCATGCTCCCGCGTTGACCCTCAGCTCACGGAACGGCATCCGGCCCGTTGCCGAATGCCGCCGCCCGGCTTCAGGGCGTTCAGGAATCCTGCCCTGTCTATGACCGTGGCCATGAACATGGCCAGAGGGCCCTGGCCCGGCTTCCGGGAACCTGGCTGCGGACCCTTGCCGGATCCGAGGCCCCCGGCCGGCTTCCTCGCGTTTTGCCGCCTGCCCCGGCCCCGTCCAGGCTTCCGCACGTCCGGCCGCCGGGCATGGCCATGATCCTGAGCGGTGCCCAAAGGCCCCTGCCCGGCGTCCGCGCGTGTGGCCGCACGGCCTGGCCATGCTCCCGACCAGATCTCGAGGGCCCGGCACGGTTCCCCGCTTATCTGGCCGCCCGGCCTTGGCCATGCTCCTGACCGGAGCCCGAAATCCCCTGCCCGGCTTCCGCGCGTCCGCCGCCCGGCCTGGCCATGATCCGGGCCAGTTCTTGGAGGCCCCTGCCCGGCTTCCGCGCGTCCGGTCGCCCGGCCTGGCCATGATCCGGGCCAGTTCTCGGGGGTCCCGGCCCGGTTTCGGCTCGCGGGGCAACCGACAGCGCCCACAGCTCGCCTACATACCGTCCACAGCACCGGGACGCCGATCCTCAGATCCTCGCTAGCATTATGTCCTCCAGCCGGCCAGGCATCTCCACGGGATGAAAATGGCCTCCGGGCACCCTGATTATCTCCGGCGGGAAGGGCGTCATGCCCTTCCAGCGGCCCGCCAGGCGGCTGTCCACCATGTCGCTCTCCGCGTAGACGACCGTGACCGGGCAGGGAAGCGGCGCCGGGACGCCCGGCCTGTATCCCTCCACGGCCCTCAGATCCGCGCGGTAGACCGGGGAATGGATCTCCATCTGCTCGGGCGTCGGTATCGGCTGGCCGTTCAGCACCCCGAAACGCTCCGCGCTCACCTGCCACATCTCGAGGTCGGGTAGCTCGGGCATGCCGGGGGGGATGGGATGCCATCCCGGCACGGAGAAACTGGACGCGAAGAACCGTTCCGGAGCCCCCAGGCCCATGTCCATGAGCCTCCGGGTCATCACGTAGCCGTTCACCACCCCCATGCTGTGGCCGAAGACGAAGTAGCGGACGCCCCGGCTCCCGGAAGGCGTCTTCCCCTGCCCGCCGAGACCCGGGAGCTCCGGCCCGCGACCGCCCGCACGAGGCGCGTCACCCTGACCGGCCCCCTCCGGGAGCTCCGGCCCGCGCCCCCCAGCACGAGGCGCGTCACCCTGACCGCCCCCCCCATGAAACGCGCCGCCACGTCCGGCCCCCCCCCGGGCCGGGGCCTCCGAAGCCACGGAAACCTCCGGAGCCGCTCCCGGCCCGGCTGCCTCACGGGTCGCGGGAACCTTCAGGAACTCCGCCGCCTGCCGGGCAAGATCCTCGCGGATCCCGTCCATGCTGTCCAGAAGGATTTCGCCGCGCCTGGCCCCGTGACCCGGCAGGTCCAGGGGCGCAAGGCGGGCCTTCGCGGCAAGCCTCGGGAAAAGCTCCGCGTAGCGGAACGCGCTCCCCGTGGCGTGGGCGAGCAGGAAAAGTACGGGGCGGGACGCCCCGGAGTCGGGCGGCAAGCTTCTCTCCTCGTGAATCGGCGCCGGCAGGGCGCGTCGGGTGCCCGCCTGGCCCGGCAGGTCGCGCGGCAGACCCCTGCCGCCGTAAAAGGCTTCGGCACCGGCGCTGTCCGCTGCCGGAAGCGATCGTGACAAGCTAGCACACATGGCATCACATGGCAACAGATGCTGTCGTCTGCAGAAATATCTTGCAAGCCAAGGCATTGCAATTAATCAATAATTAATAATTAAATATATTCCTTGAATTATATCTCTTGCAAAATATAAACCGTATTATTTATTGACAATTATCATATATCTCATGATATAATAATCATATTTAACATATAAAATTATGATACATCCTATAACATGGCCGATCATGAAATTATCATTAATTATCTTTCACGAAATGCCTTATAAAACAGTAACGTTTTATTATGCTGTAAACTATAATCTGTATACAGCTTCTAACTAAAGCTTTATCATATATCGTGAAAAGCCTTATTTCAGATATTCTTTATATTGCAATATCTTTAAATATTATATTTGACAAATACCATTATGCATCATGAAACATAGCTGCTTGATGATTTCAAATAAATCATGCACATAATAATATTGAATAATTATGCAGCAATCAGAATTCACATATTATTCTCATATTTTAAGCCAAATATAATAGCGGAAGTTAAGATTGCAAAAATCAACTAACTCAGAACACTATGTTATACTAATTTTATTGTAAATTGATTATCAGCTTTTTGACACGCACCATATATTATTGCTATTTTCAGATCTATATTAATATTAATATATGAATATAGAAATCCTTTAAAATCAACAAACTGCATCCATCATTATAGCCATAATAAATTACTGATCTTATATACTGCCTGTTTTTAAAACTCAAGCAATTGATAAAATCAGATATGCCTTATACATATCGAATTAATTGAATTTCTGTCAAAATTATTTATTTTAAACCTCATATGACAAGCGATATCAATAATAATGTCGACAGCAAGGCATGCAAGGTCATATTCACTGCCTAATTTTATTATTTAATATGCAAACTGTTTTATTTCTGCAGTATCATGCGCTTCATGCGCGAGCAACTCCACTGACATGCTACTGGCTGCGGCATTACCCGGCTGAACGTGACGAATGCGGCATGACCCGACAGAACCGTCAGGAAAGCCAGAACCGGCAGAACAGACAGAACCTGCAGTTCCGCAGTGCCCTGTGCCTGGCCGAGCCGAGATCGCCGGCAACGCCGCCGGCTCCTCCTGCCCCGGTGCCTGGCCTGCCGCGCCAGCCGTCAGCCGCCGCACGGACTCCGGCATCAGCCGCGGCCCCCGGCGTCCCGTTCCGTCCGGCGGGCGGTCCGCCTCCGGACCGCGTCATTCCGCCCGCCTCATGTCCTCCGACATCGTCCGCGACATCCGGAATCCGGATTCCGTTCCCGTTCCCGTCCTGGCAACAGGCGGCCCCCGGCCTTCCCGCAGGGGGGCAGGCCTCCCCCGGGACCGCGCGGCGTCCCTCCGCCTAGCCCAGGACCCCCTCCAGTGCCCGCGCGACGACGGCCGCGCCCTCGCCGGCGAAGAGGGAGGGGCTGTCCCCCTCCACCGCGAGCTCGCTGTACCCGCCCTGGGCCAGGGCCTTCAGGGGCGCATGCACCCAGGGGAGCGGCAGGTGCCCCTCGGGGATGCCGTCCGAGCTCCGGACGGAAAGCACCGGGGCGGAGGACGGCATGAGCGGCGTCCCCCACCAGGCCCTGAGCTCGAAGAGGAGGGCCTCCTCGGAGGCCTCCCTGCGCTCGGGGCGCGAGCCCTCGTAGTAGTAGAGGGCGTCCAGGGCCCTCTTCATCTCCTGCGGGGACGGGTGCGGGAACGGGCCGCCCTCCGGAGGGGGTGCGGCGGCGTCCAGGAACACAAGCGCCCTCGCGCCTATCCCGTGGGACTCCTTCAGGCGCCTCGCCGCCTCCCAGGCCAGGGCCCCCTTGAAGCCCGAGGCCAGCATGACGAAGCCGCCCCTGGGGAGCGCCGACGCGAGCGTGCCCGCGCAGGACTCGGCCCAGAGCCCCATGAGCTCCGCCTCCCTGGCGCCGCGGTGGCTCCGGTGGAAGTCCTCGTAGGGGCTCATGGCCAGGACGGGCACGCCGGCGGGCAGCGCCTCCCAGATCCCCCTGAACGGCAGGACGCCCGAGGCCGCGGCCGGGGCCAGCACCAGCGCGGGGCCCCTCCCCCTCCTGAGCGTGACGAGGCCGCCGCCCTTCTCGGCCAGCATGCCCTCCAGGGTCCTCGCCACGTCCTTCATGGTGAAGGAGTTCAGGATCTCCCTGGGCGGGGGCGCCATGCCCAGCCGCTCCCTGAGCGCCCAGGAGAACTCTGCCGCGGCGAGCGAGTCGCCGCCCAGATCCGAGAAGCGCTCCTCCAGGCCCACCTCCCGGTGCGTGAAGGCGAGGGCGAGCTCCTTCAGCACGAAGTACTCCCCCAGCGTCCTGGGGGTGACGTCGCTGGCCGTGAAGATCCCTTCCCGCCAGGGCTTCGGCAGGCGAACGAAGTCCATCCTCCCCGCCTCGGTGAGCGGGAAGGCCGGTATGCAGGTGACGTTGCGGGGCGCCATGGCCGGGGGCAGCACGGCCCTCAGGTGCGCCTCGAGCTTCCTCGTGAAGAGGGCGTCGTCGTCCGCGACAGGCCCCTGGGGGCCGGGGGGGCCTCCCGGCCCGCCGGCCGCGCCTGACGACGCCTGGCCGCCCGTCCCCGGCCCGCCGGGACCGCCCGGGACCGCCGAGCCGTTCCCGCCCCGGACGGGTCCGCCGTCCTTGCCGGAACGTCCGGGACCGCCCGGCCCTCCGGGGCCGCCCCCTGTCCCGGCGCCGCCGGAACCCTGGCCTGAAGGACCGGCGGCGGGCCCTCCGCCCTTTCCGGGACGCCCGCGCCCGTCCGGGGCGCCCTGCGCCGCCGCGCCGGCTGGATCTCCCGGTCCGGGCCCGCCGTCCTTTCCGGGCAGGCCGTCCGCAGGCCCCCGGGCCGGCCCGGGGCCGGGCGCCAGGGCGGCGGCGTCGTCCGCGATGTCGGGCATGTCCAGGAGGTCGAAGGTCTCATCCCCGAGGCCGAACGGCCCGGTCAGGGCGGGAATCGTCCTGACCGGCGGGGGGGCCGGCGCCTTCGGGCGGCGCATGGCGGTGGCGGCGGCGGAGGCGCCGCGGCGCACCACGTAGCACTCGGTGAAGAGGAGGCCCTTGGCGTCCGAGAAGGGCATCACCCTGGCGTCGAAGACGCCGGGATAGAACTTCACGGCCCTCTCTATCTCCTGGAGCTCGGGCTCCAGGCCCAGGAAGTTCAGGATCTCCCCCGTGCGGCCCTTCGGGTAGACGTTCCCGTCCTGGTCGGCCTCGCCGCGCAGCCCCGTCCTGAAGACGAGCCTGGGCTCCCCGCCGCCGGCCCGGGCGTCCTCCATGAAGCGTCTGGCGCTCTCCTCGGGACGGTTCAGGTAACCCCGCGCGACGTAGGCGCCGCCCACGGCTATCTCTCCGGCGAGGCCCAGCGGCCTCACCGTGCCGGAACGGGAGATCACGAAGGTCTCCGCGCCCGGCGACGGCCAGCCCAGGGGATGCACGGTCTCCTGGCGCTCGAGGCGGCGGCGGAGCCCCGCGCCCAGCGTCTCGCGGGGGCCCCAGTCCGCCCAGAACGCGTAGGGCTGGGGCCTGTAGAAGCTAACGCGCCCGCCCACGGCCACGCAGGCCCTGAGCGTCCTCGGCGCCTCGGCGCTCTGTATGCCCCGAGACAGCAGGGCCGGCACGAAGGCCACCGTTATGCCCTCGCGCCTGGCGTAGTCCAGGAAGGCCTGGGCGGAGTCCCTGGCCCAGGACGGCGGGAGGCAGAGCTCGGCCCCGGCGAGGAGCGCCGCGCACGCAGCCGGCAGAGCCTCCGGGGCGGACGAGCCCGTCAGGAGCGCCACCTTGTCCTGCTGCGAGATCTTCCAGGCGTCCCGCATCTGGCGGGCCCTCGCGGAGAGCGCGGCGTGGGCGAGGACGGCCCCCAGCGAGGGGCCCGACCCCCCGGAATAGAGGACCGCGCCGGTTCCTTCCGGCAGGGGCGGCCTGGCGGGCCTCAGCCCCGGCAGGGGCGTGAGCCTGCCGCCCTCCCTGAACACGAGCCGCGGGGCCGGGTGATCGGCTGCCAGCGGGTTCGTCTCCGCGGTGAGCATCACGAGATCCGGGTCCGCGTCCCTGAGCGAGTTCCTGAGCCTCTGGGCGATCCATTCAGGATCCATGGGGGCCACCGCCGCCCCGCTCATGACGAGGCTCAGCGCCGCCGTCACGAAGTCCGCGCCCATGGGCATTATGACCGCGCCCAGGAGATCCGCGCCCATCCCGCCGGAGAATTCCGACACCTCCCGGACCCTGGCGACGAGGCCCCTGCCGTCGAGCCTCCCGTCCTGGCTGGACAGCGCCGGCGCCCCGCCCAGCTCCTCCAGGCGCCTGCGGATCATGAACCCCAGGCTCTCCCGCGGGCGCGGGGGGATCTCCGCGCCCCTGCCGAGCTTCCTTATCCTGGCCATGTCGCCCGAGGCGAGAAGGGTGAGGTCCGCGAGCCTCCTGGAGGGCGACTCCGCCGCCTGGGCGAGGACGCTCAGGAACCCGGTCCTGACGGCGTGGGCCAGGTCAGCCCCGAGAAGGGAGCGGTCCGCCGCCACCCTGCCCCTGATGCCCGGCTGCCTCCCGGCGGTCCTGAGGCCCGGGGGCGGCGAGGTCTCGACGTGCAGCGTGAGGGACGGCCCCGGATAGAGCGTCCCGTCCCAGGCCCTGGTCCTGAACCCCTCGGCAGAGGGGGCCGGGCCGCACTGGTCGAAGACCACCGCGCTCGTGAAGCGCGACTGAGCCGTCCCGGAAAGGTTCAGCGCCTTCATGACCTTGCCCCAGCCGGGGAAGCGCTCGCCCATGGACGCCCGGCTGAGCGCGGCAACGCGCTCCCCGCAGGCCCGGACCGCCCAGGAGACGGTGGCGTCGTCGGGGAACTCCACGACCAGGGGCATCATGACCGGCACGCCCTCCACGGGGCCCCGGCCGGCGCAGCGCGGGCGGGGCGCGGCCTGCCCGTCCGCGGCCGGGGCGAGCTGCCCCGCGCCCGGGGCGGGCGCCGCCGGACTCCTGGGCCTGCGGGAGGCCACGGCCTCGCCGGCGGCGAAGCCGTCCGAGTCGTCGTCCCCGCGCCTGTTCTCGCTCCCGGCCGGGCCGGGGTCGCCGTCCAGGTACCCCGTGCCCGCCTGGGCGCGGTCGAAGTAGACGGACAGGTACATGAGCCACGCGCTCGCCAGGAAGGCCTTGACCCCTGTCCCGTGGGCGCGGGCCGCCCTGTAGATGGCCTGCTCGGTCTTGCCGTCTATGGCCAGCTCGACCTCCAGGAGCGGGCTCTCCTGGGCGTCCTCCCTGCCGAAGTCCGCCTTGAGCGGGAACGGCGAGCCCGTCCACCCGGAAAGCGAGTTCCGGACGGTGTCCCAGTCGCCCGCGAAGCCCAGGCCCACGGGCGTGACCGGCACTTTCGCGGGCACGAGTCCCTTCAGTCTCTGGAAGGCCGGGTGGAGCTCCTTGGGGGGCCTGTCGGCCTCGGGATCCGGCGGCGGGAGAGGCGGGTCCGGGAACGGGACGAAGGTCCCCCTGCCCGCGGCGGCCCTGGACGCCACGGCCTCCAGGAGCATGGTCGCCTCCGGGGGCGACAGCGCCGGCAGGGCGTACACCAGGGTCATGCGGTAGACGCCCTCGTCCAGCCTGAAGCACATGAGCCTCATGAGCGGGCCGCGGTGCAGGGCCGGGGCGCCCGCCCCGCCCCACAGGGAGAGCGCCACCTGGACGGCGGCCTCGCGCGCGGCCTCGGGCGCGCCCTTGCCGAGCGGCTTCAGGTCGCTCGCGGAGAACGCCCTGGGTATCTCGGAGAGGACCGCCCGCATGACGCACGGGGCGGGCGTGAATACGCTCCTCAGCTTCGGGGTCTCCCTCACTATGTCCGCGAAGGCCGCTTCCAGGGCGTCCGGGGAGAGCGGCGCCTCCAGCGTCCATGACCTGAGCCCCACGAGCCCCATGGGGCCGGCCTGGGTGGCCGCCTGCGCCGCGAGGGCCTGCTGGAAGGGTACGAGCTCCACGAGCTCCTCCACCTTCGAGACGTCCACGTAGTCCGAAAGAGCCGAGAGCGCCCTGGCCCTGGCCCGCTCCGTCCTGGCCGCGCGAAGCTCCTCCTGCGTGGCGGCGCCCGGGGCCGGCGGGACGGCACCGTCCGCAGGCTGCGCGGGCTCCGATGCAGAAAGCGACGGCTGGCCGGCTCCGGCATCGTCGACGGATCCGGCTGGAGACACAGGCCCGGAAGCGGCCGCAGGCACGGCAGGCCCCGAAGCGGCCGCAGGCACGGCAGGCCCGGAAGCGGCCGCAGGCACGGCAGGCCCGTAAGCGGCCGCAGGCACGGCAGGCCCCGAAGCGGCCGCAGGCTCGGCAGGCCCCGAAGCGGCCGCAGGCACGGCAGGCCCCGATGCGGCCGCCGGCACGGCAGGCCCGGTAGCGGCCGCCGGCACGGCAGGCCCCGAAGCGGCCGCAGGCTCGGCCGGCCCCGAAGCGGCCGCAGGCACGGCAGGCCCCGAAGCGGCCGCAGGCACGGCAGGCCCGGCGGGCGAGGGCGCCGCCGGAACTGCGGGGGCGGAGGGCACTGCGGACGGGAGAGGAACGTCAGGCGGACGTGCCGCGGCATGAGAAGGAGCAGACGGTGCCGCCGCCTCCGGAACAGGCACAGCCGGCACAGGAGTGACGGCGGGGGCGGCCGGCCTTGCTTGCAGGGTCGCCGCGGGCCTGCCGGCAGACGGTTCCGGACCTTGTCCGTATGCCGCAGGCTTTTCCGGCAACGCGGGATCGAAAGTCGCGGGGGCGAGGACCTTGGCGGGGATCTGGAACCCGCCGGTAAAGACGGGCAGGTCATGCGCCGGGGCGGGAGGGGAAAAGACGGGGGCGCGGGGACCGGTGCCGGACGGCGGGGACGATGGAGGAAGGGGTGACGCGTCGGCGGAAGGAAGCTGCCGCGCGGAAGGGGCCTGAGCTGCCGGGACAGCTTCGACCGAAGGCGGCTGCCCGGGCGCTTGCGGCGCGGAAGGAGCCGGTCCGGCCGAAGATGACAGATCTGGCAGATGCGGCGCGTCCGCCGGCGTTTCTGGCGCTGGGGGCGTTTCTTCCGCTGAAGGCGGCCCGCAAGAGTCAATGTGAGGCTCCGTGTCCCCTGCGGCGTCCGGCTGAGTCAAGGCGGCCGCCGCGGGGGGAATGGAAGCGTCCGTTTCGGGAGGGGGGGAGGACGGCGTTTCGCCTGGAGCGCCAGAAACTTCCGCGGTGCCAAAGGACGCGGCAGGCGCCGCGACGGACTCCGCCGTGTCCGGAGCCTTCGGGCTGTCTGCGGAGACGGGAAGGGCAGGCGGTTCGGACTTGCCGGATGTGCCGGCGGCGCCACCGGCGACCGCCGACGCCTGCGCGTCGGCGTGATGAGGCGGTCCGGACGTTTCTGACGGCACGGAACCGGCATCCCCGGACACGTCAGAAATTTTCTCGCCGGAAATGTCAGGGGCTGAAGCGGAGGAAGCAGCAGTGCCTCCGGCATCCACAGGCGCGGCGGACGACTTTTTCGCGGTCTTGCCGGACGCAGAGGAGAAGCTCGTCGCCACGGAGTCGAACACGTCGAAGAGGCTTCTGGCAATGCCGCCAGCCGGAACGTCCGGAACCTTCTCCGGCTCGTCCGGAGCTTTCGCGGCCTTCCCTGCCTCGCCCCCGGCCTTCGCGGACAGCCCGTCGGCAGTCGCGGCATCGGGCGCATTCAGGGCATCCGGCGCTTTCGCGGACCGCCCGTCTGCAGACGTTGCCTCTGGCTCTTTCTCGGCGCCGGCGCCGTCCTTCGCGACATCCTGCGCCTTCAAGGACAGCCCGCCTGCAGGGACGGCCCCGGACGACAGAGCGGCGCCGTCGCCGTCCTTCGCGGCATCCGATGCTTTCAGGGACAGCCCGTCGGATTTCGCGGCCTCGGACGATTCCGGGCTCTGGCCGCCGGATACCGAGGACCCGGTCGGTTTCGGGGAGTCGTCCCGGACGATTCCGCCGAAATCGAAAGCCACGATGTCTTCCGGCTCGTCCAGGGGGGTGATGGAGATGTCGGGCGGGAGATCGTTGGACTCGTCCGCAGGCACGACACGGGAGATGTCGACCACGTCCTCCTCGCAGCCTGAATCGTCGGCTACGGCCACAATTCCGGTGACGTCCTCCGGCTCGGAAGCGGAAGGAGCAGCGGCGTCCTCCCGACCGTCAGCGTCCGCCTTCGCGGCATCGGCGCCGGCTGCGTCGTCCCGTCCTGCCGCAGTCCCCTTCGCGGTGCCCGAAACGGCGTCCCGCCCGTCAGCATCCGCTTTCGCGGCACCGGCATGGGAGGGGGACTCGCTCCCGTCCGCGTCCGCCTTCACGGCATCGGCGGAGCGCGCGGCGGAAACGTCATCGTCTGGCGACCTCTGTCCGCTGGCTGGAGCTTCCGCAACGACAGAAACGGATGAGCCGTCCGTACCTGCGGCAGTTTCCCCGCCGGCCCCGGAACCGACGTCCGGAACGGCGCCCGCCGCTTCAGGCGCGCCGTCCGCGGAAGCGGCGGCCTGGCCGGACGCGGCAACGGCGGACAACGCCGCGCCCGCCACGGCATCCAGAATGCCCGGAAGCGCCAGGGAAATGCTGTCCCCCGCCGCGGACGCAGCCTGCACGCCGCCGGAGGGAGCACCCGGCGTCTCGCCCGCAACGGGACTGGCGGCGTCCGTTGCCACGTCCGCAACGGGACTGGCGGCATCCGTTGCCCCGTCCGCAACGGGAGTGGCGGCGTCCGTTGCCCCGTCCGCAACGGGACTGGCGGCTCCGGACGAGGCGTCCGCCATGCCAGCGAGGGATCCGGAAGCCGGGGACGCATAACCGCCGTCAATGCCGGCGGATCCGGAATCTGGCGGGACGGAAGCGTCCGGTCCGGACGCCCCGCCGGCGACGGCCGAGCCCGACTCAGTGCCCGCTACCCCCACGCCGACGGCCCGTATCCCGGAGGACGCCTCGAACCCCTCCCCCTCCCCGTCCCCGGCAAGGGCAATCTCGCCCAGATCCTCGTAGGCGCCCTCCAGGCGGCCGGGCACGGCGCCGTCGTCCGCCGGACCGGCCTCCTCCGCGACGGGCCCGAACGCGGCGCCCACGCGTCGTGCCATCTCGGCGGCCACGGCCTCCGGGGTGGGGAACGCGCGGAAGTCCGCGCCCTCGGCCGGGAAGCCGCGGGCGCGGAGGTTCTTGGCCATGAGGTAGGCTATGTCCCCGTCCAGGCCGCAGGAGGCCAGGGTCCTGCCGGGTTCCGGGTCGGCGCCGGAGAACGCTCGCCACGCGGAGGCCACGGCCTGGCAGGCCTCCAGGTAGACGGGATCGCCCTCAAGGGCCCTCTCGGAGGAGAGGGGGCCGAGGTCCGGGGCGGGCAGCCTGGCCGGGACGGGCACGCCGTTCTCGAGCGGTATGCGGCTCACGAGCGCCAGGCGGGTGGGCACGAGCCAGGCGGGGAGGCTCGAGGCGAGGGTGCGCCTCAGCTTCGCCATCTCGCGGGACTTCTCGCCCTCGTCCTCCTCGCGGAACGAGGCCTTGAGCCACAGCGCTATCTCCGGGACGCCCTCCCCCGCCCAGATCCCGGCATGCATGTTCTTAAGCGTCGACGGGGAGAAGAGCCTCAGTTCAACCGCCTCGGGCGAGAAGGCGCGGCCGCGCACGGCGGGGAGCGGGCATGCGTCCGTGCCGGAGAGCACGTTCACGCACCCGTCCTCGTCCAGCCAGCCGGAGTCCGGGGCCCTCATGAGATCCATGGCCCCCCGCCCGAGGGGGCTGGCCATGAAGATGGACCCCTGCGAGCGCTCGCCCGGCGGCCTGCCCACCGCCTCGCCGCACAGAGCTATGCCGCCCGGGGCGCCGGGCGGCATGATCCTCCCGTTCCGGTCGGCCACGTAGGCCTCCGTGCCGGAGGCCGGCCGGCCGCGCGGCGCGGAGGGCCCGTCTGCGCACTCGCGCCAGAGGGCCGGGTATCCCGGCGCTCCGTAGGCGTAGACGACGCGGAGCCCGTCCCAGCCCGGGTACGCCGTCCCGGAAGTCGGGCCGGACATGGCGAGCGTGGCGAGGCTCCCCAGATCGCTCCGGCCCAGGAGCTTCTTCGCGGCAACCGCGGGCAGCCAGGCGAATGTCACCGCCCGGTCGCGCAGGAATGTCCCCAGCTCGTCCGCGCCGGGATAGCTGTCCCTTCCCCTGCCGGGGGGCGGCGCCGCGAGACCCGCCACGGCCGCGCCGGCGCGGAGCGCCGGCACGATGTCCGCGAAGAGCCTTTCCGAGGGCGTTCCGGGAACCGCCATAACCCTGGATCCGGGCCCTATCCCGAACGCCTCGCGCGACGCCCGCATGCGCTCCGAGAGCCCGCGGGCGGTGAGCGCGGTCCCGCCGCGCTCCGTGTCCTCGCGGGACCACTCGTTTCCCGGCCCGGGCCGCGTGGGGTACAGGACCGCCGCGAGACGGCCCGGGTCGCCGGGCGACGGCGCGGCGCCCCGGGCGGCGGCACTCTCCGCCGTGTCGGGGAGAGCTCCGTGACGTCCCTCGCCTGCATGTCCCCGGCCCTGCGCCTGGCCAGCTCCCCTCGCGCGGGCCAGCCACGCGGACGCAGCGCCCTTGCCCTCCCCGGCGCCGGAACCGCCGGAACCTTCGGCCGCGTCCCCGCGCGGGTCCCCGGCAGGCGTCCCCGGGCCAAGGGCGTGGGCCAGCACGCTCTCGAAGTCCCACACGGGCGCGCGGAGCTGCGCGCTCAGGCCCCGCTCGGCGGCGGAGGACTTGGCCAGGTCCTCGGCGTAGGGAAGGAGCTCCGACGACGAAAGCACGGCGTCCGCGGCGCTGTCGCCCAGCACGAAGCGGTGGCGCCCCTCGGGGAGCATGGGGTCGAGGGGCACGGCGGCGCACCCGGCCCGCACGGCCGAGAGCGCGGCCAAGGCCAGGTGCGGGCCGTAGGGGAAGAGGATCGCCAGCCGCATGCCCAGGGCCGGGGAGGACGGCGGCGCGCCCGTCCCCAGGCCGCCCAGCGCGCCCATGCCCGAGGACGCGGCCTTGTCCGAAAGAAAGCGCGCCCCCTCGGACACGGCCCTCGCCACGTCCGCGAAGCTCCAGGCCCTGCCCCCGTGCTCCATGGCCGGGGCGGCGGGATCCGCCGCCGGGGAGAGGTCGCCCGGGTCAGGCGGATCTGACGGGTCGGGCGGGCCCGGCTCGTCGGGCGGCCCTGCCGCGCCGGCGCCCCCGCGCCGGAGCTCCCGTCCGGCCCCCGTGTCCTGCGCGGGCCTGTTCTGGACGCCGGGCGCCCACCTGGAGCCGCGGGAACCGCGCCCGAATCCGGAGCGGCCGCCCGAGCCGGAAGCCGCCCCCCCGTTTCCGCCGCCGTCCGTCCCGGCCCGGAAACCCGAGCCGAAGCCGGCCCTGCCCCCGAACTCGGCGCCTGGCCCGCGGCCCTCGCCGGGAGATTCCCCGAAACCGCCGGCAGCGCGCCCTTCCCAGGCGTCCCCGGAGCCGTCGCCCGAAGGATGCCTCCGCTGGACGTCCCCGGCCTCATGCCCGAACTCGGCGTCCCCGGCCTCGGGACCGAACCCTCCGTCCGCGGCCTCGGGCCCGAACCCTCCGTCCGCGTCGCCGGCTTCCCGGGCTGCGCGGTCTCCCCCTCCCCTCCCGGTCTCGGAGGGCCGTCCCCGGGCGGCGTCCAGGGCGCGTTCCCTGAGCGTCCCGGAAAGGAGGGTCACGTCCGAGAGCCTGTTCCTGGGGGACGCGGCAAGCGCGGCGACGACCCCCAAGAACCCGTCTCGGAAGTCGAGGATCATGGACCGCCTGAAACGCCCGGGCGAGGCGTGTACCGTCACCCGCGCCTGCCGCTCGCTCCACTCCAGGTGGAACGTCAGGTCCGCCTCGGAGCGCCTGGGGCGCGGGAGGGGGATCTCGCGGATCTTGAGCGATCCCTGGGTGAAGCGGGTCTCCTCCTCGGCGAAGAAGACGATGTCGCCCATGTCCAGCCCGCCCGCGGCGCCGCGGATCTCCCAGAGCGGCGCGTAGGCGTGCGGCGCGGCGTCCGAGTGGAAGCGGTCGAGGCTGGCCGCGCACTCCAGGAAAGTCTTCTGGCCGGTGAGCTCGCAGCGGGCCGGGGCGAGCGACAGGAGGCAGCCCATGGTGTTCTGGAGGCGCGAGGACAGCATCTCGCGGACCGGGGCGCGGCGGGCGTAAAGCTGGACCTTCTCGCCGTTGAACATGGACAGTGTCGCGGCGAAGGCGCACTCCACAAGCGTCTGGAGCGGCACGTGCGATATCCGCACCAGGGTCTTGAGCCTCCTGTAGACCTGCTCGTCAATCTCGAAGGACACGGGCGTCTCGAGCCCGGGGTCCGGCTCGCCCGCCGCCGGCACGAACAGCGACGAGACCGACCTGAGCCCCTTGAGCGCACCCTCCCAGAACTCCCTGTCCGACGTCCTCTCCCGGCCCTCGAGGAGCGCCAGGAACTCGCTCATGGGCCTGGGCGCGCCCGTGGGCGGCCTCAAGGCCATGAGCTCGTGCGCGAGCGAGCACAGGCTGTGCTGGTCGAGGAGCTCCTCCAGGTACGACACGAGCACCAGGGCCCGCGCGGGCTCGGCCTGGAACACGTCCGCCCGGAACAGCGGGTCGCGGGCGGGATCCGGCCGCGGCACCGCGCGGCGGAACTCCCGGACGCGCTCGTCGCGGTCCGCGGAGGAGAACCCTATGAGCGAAGTGTAGGTGAGCGGCAGCTCGAGATCGGAGCGGACGGCCAGGCGCGAGCGGGCGACGCCCTCGGTCACCACGGACGTCCTCAGTATCTCGTGGCGGGCGCCCAGGAGCTCCAGGCGGGCGCCCAGGGCGAAGGGGTCGGCGTCCACGGGAATCTCCAGGAGCCGCTGGGCGTAGCGCGCCCCGCCCCGCTCCCAGGACGCGGCCACCGCCTCCATGGCGGGGGTGAGCGGCGACACGAAATGGACAGTCCCGGGCGCCAGCGCCTCCGCGACCCGCGCCTCGTCCTCCAGCTCCTTCGCCTGGAACCGCTGCGCCCTCGACCCTGCCGCGAAGGGCATTGACGGGTCGTCCCCGAGCGCGGGGGCCGGCTCCGCGCCGCGGGCCGCCCGCGGGCGGGCGTCGCCCGGCGACGCGCCGGCCTGGCCGCCCGCGGACGGCGGTCCGCCTCCCGCGGGGCCCGCGTCCTCCGCCGCCTCGCGCAGGCTGAGAGCCGCCAGGAGATCAGAGCCGGCCAGCGCCCATCCGCCCGCCCGCAGCTGCTGGGAGGCGAAGAACGCCGAAAGAGAGTCCCCGCCCTGCTCCTCGAAGCCCAGATCGGGATCCAGGAGCTCGGAGGGCATGTTCATGGCCTGCGCGCACGCCGCCAGGAGAGCGCCCAGCGCGCCTGGCGGCGGGTCCCCGGACTTGCCGTAGCGCAGGGGATCGAACGCGCAGCCTGAAATTTCGGCGTCCCCGCCCGCTGGCTTCCCGTCCCTCGGCCCGTGCCCGGACTGGCCGGACGCGGCGCCGCGCCCGCGCGTCCCCCTGGGCGTCCTCAGAAGGGCGCCCGCGCGGCCCGCCGCCGGGACGCGGGCCCGTCCCGCGAGATCGTCCGGCCGCGTCTTCCCGGCCCCGAAGGACGGGGGCCGCCTGCGCGGCTGGCGGGACCCGGCCGCGTGCGCGGGCTGGATGCACGTTCCGGCGGCGGCAGCAGCGCAAGTCGCGGGATCGCCCGGGCAGGGCGGCTCTCCGTCAGGCACGGCGCCGTCAGGATGCGTCCCGCGCACGGAAGCGCCGGCTTCGCCGTCCGGCGGATCGCCGCGCCGGTCAGCGTCGCCGAGACGGGACCGAACGCCGCCGCAAAGCTGATCGCCTAGTCCGTCAGCGACGCCGGGACGGGTCCGAACGTCGCCGTCCGGCGGATCGCGGCGCCCGCGAGCGACGTCCTCGTCGTCCGGACAGCCAGGAACGGCACAGTCAGGCCGATCGCCTCGCCCGTCCCGGCCGTGCCCCGAAGGTCCGCCGGACTTCCCGTAGGCCTTGGGGTCGAAGGTGCCGGAGCCGGCTCCGGGTCTCGCCGAAGGCTCGCCGTAGCGGCAGGGGTCGTAGGAACGCGTGCCGGGCCCGTCGGACCCCGTCCCGGCGCCGGCGCCGGCCGGATCGCCCGACTTGCCCTGCGGCTGGACCGGGCGGGCGGCCTGCGGGGCGGGCCCGGGAGGCGGCGCCAGGCGGGCGAGGTCCACCCCGCCGGCGCGGTCGAGCGGGAACTCCGCGAGCGCCGTCACGCGGGCGGGCCCGGTGCCTGCGGGAAGCTCCGGGGCGAGCCGCCTCTGGAGGGCCTTCTCCAGGGCCGCGCGTTCGCCCCCCCCGAGAGCGGGGTACATGACCACCGCCGCGGACGCCTTCCCTGCGGCAAGCCACACCCTGGCGTCGAGCACGCCGGGGCTCTCCAGGAGCCTGCGCTCGGCCGAACGGAGCCGGCAGGCGAGGGACGGCGCGGTGCCGGGCCCGCAGAGGCCCAGGCAGTCGAAGCGGCCGTCCGGGCGGCGGCGGGCGACAATGTCCGTCATGACCAGCCAGCCGGGAGACGCGCCGCCCGGCACGGCGGCGGGCTCCGGGACAAGCCGGCCGGGGGCGTCCGCGGCGTCGGGGCCTCCCCGCGCGGGTGCGGCGGGCACGGACGCGCCGCCCGCCGCGAGCCTGCCGGGATATCCGGAGGGCACGGGCTCGCCGTCGCGGCCGAGCACGTAGACCGGCACGTTCGGGACGGGTGCGCCCAGGGTGCCGGGGAGCCTTCCGGGATGCGCGGGCTCGCAGAGCGCCGCGCCCATGGCCTCGTCGGGCCCCCAGGCGTAGACTATGCGGCACTCGCCGGAACCCTTGAGCATCTGCCTCACCGCGTCAGGCGGCAGGCTCGAGCCGCCCAGCGAGCGCGACCCCAGCGCGCACAGCGCCTTCAGCCCGTCCAGCGGGCGGGAGGCCGCGTAGCTCAGGGCCGCAGCCTCCGGAAGGGTCAGCACGGTCACCCCGGACCCCGCGACGAGGGAGGCGACGGAGGCCGCGGCGAAACGGCCGCCGGCCTGGCCGGCGCCGGGCATCGCGCAGGAGGCGCCCATGGAAAGCGGCGTCAGGATCTCCGCGAGCCCCGCGGGGCCTGAAGGGTCCGACAGGACGGAGAACACGTCCTCGGGGGAGGCCCCCGTGTCCTTCGCGCGGGACAGTGCCAGGTTCTTCAGGGCTTCGTGGCTCACGGGCACGAGGGCCCAGCCGGCGCCGGCGCCGTCCGGCCCGCCCGGGGCGGGACGCGCGAGGACCAGGGCGTGGGAGCCGCCGCGCGCGGGGTCGGGCGGCGCGGAAGGGGCCGACGGAACGGGCGGGGCGCCGGGCACGGGCGGGGCGTCCGGATCCAGCACGGGCACTCCGGGCGCGAGCGCGGCGCGGAATGCCGAGGCGCCCGCCGGGGCCACGGCGCAGCACGGGGCGGCGAGGGCCAGAGCGGCTGGCATCCCCGGCCCGTCCGCGACCGGAACGGCCGCGGCCCCGGCCCTCATGACGGCCACAAGCGCCGCGCAGTAGCCGGGCGTGGGCGAGGCGAGCACTGCCACGCGCTTCCCGGGGCCCGCGCCGGCGGCGGCGAGCGAGGCGGCGAGCGACGCCGAGGCGGATGCCAGGGCCCCGTACGAGACCGCGCCGCCCGGGGAACGGACCGCCGCGGCCACGGGATCGGCCGCGGCGGCGGCCGCGAACATGTCCGCGAAGGAGCCGGGCGGAAGCTCGCGGGCGCCGGCGGCCGCGGCCGCGAGCGCCTTGCGCTTCTCCGGGGGCAGCAGCTCGACCTCGTCGGCCAGGGCGCCCGGGGAGTCCTTCATGGCCCGGAGGAAGATCTCGTAGCCCTGGGCCAGGACCTCGGCCTGCCACGGCTCGAACGAGGCCAGGCTGTAGCCTATGGTGAGCTCGAGCCCGCCCGCGGACTTCCAGAACAGGGACAGCGGGAAGGAGTCCAGCCCCCTGGGGGGCGTCTCGGAAAGCGACACCACGGCGGGCGGCAGGCCGCCCCCCGGAATGACCGGCGGGGGCGATATCACGTGGTCGGCCGCCGCCCTGCCCCATCCGGAGAGCCTCAGGATCTCGGGGTAGGACAGGTGCCCGAGCCTGCCGGTCGACCGCGTCCTCGCGGCGGCGGCCCGGGCCGACGCCTCCAGGCTCGCGTCCGGGCCGAGCGGGAGCGGGAACGGCCTCATGAACCCGCCGGCGCCGCCCTCGGGGGCGGGGCCCAGGAGCGCGCACTGCGGGCAGCGGTTCCCGGTGAGCCTGGAAACGAAGGCCAGCCACGCGCCGGTCACGAAGTCTGCCAGGTCCACGCCCATGCGGGCGGCGGCCGCCAGGAACTCGTCGTGCTCCGACTCCTTGAATCGCACCGGCACCGCGCGCCTGGACCCCGCCTCCTTGTCGGGGCAGCGGGCCACGCGCCTGGGAAGCTCGGTGGGCTCGCCGGCGTCGCGGAGCAGCTCCTCCCACTGGGAATCCATCTCGGCGCGGGCGGCCATGGAGGCCGGGGCGTCGGGCGGCGCGGGAAGCCACGGGGCCTCGCCGGAGACGATCCCCACGAGAATGGCGAGCGCCTGGGACCGGTCGGCAGCGCCCATGTGGACGGAAAGCACGAGCTCGGTCCCGCCGCCGGGAAGCGACAGGCAGTCGGCGGCAATCTTCCCGGGACGCTCCGGCAGGCTCAGCGCCTCCGCCTGGGCCTTCATGACGCCCCTGGCCTTCTTCTCGGCGGCGGCCGCGGGCTCGGCGGACAGGTCCATCTCGCCCAGGACGCCCGCGGCGCCGGGCCCGCGGACGGGCCAGACCCGGACCGGCCGGGAGATCCCCTCGTAGACGTAGCTCGCCGAGAGTTCCGGCTGGGAGGCGAGGAGCGACTCCAGCACCCCGGCGGCGCCCCCGGCGATCCCCGCGGCGGCTTCGGGGGAGAACTTCGCGCGGAGCTGGCAGACGGCGCCCTCCATGCCTCCCGGGGAGGAGAGGAGCCCGGTCTGGAAGGGGGTGAGCGGCAGGACCTTCCGTATCCCTCCCGGGAAAAGCTCGCCTATCCTGCGGCGGTCGGCGTCGGTCAGCCCCGCCGGGGCGGCGCCCCAGGCGTCCGGCACGGGCGCCGCGGGCGCCCTGGTCGCGGGGGCCGGCTGGGACGCCGGCGCGAGCGGGCTGGCCGAGGGCTTCCCGAGGTATCCGGGCGCGTGCCCGGAGCTTATTGACGCGCCGGCCTTCACGGGCTCGGTCAGAGGCTCCGCGTCGTCCAGCTCGGAGAGGTCTATCTCGTAGGCGTCCTCGACCGGCGAGGCGCCGGCCTCCTCCTGGACGGGCAGGTCATAGAGGTCGTCGGCGACGTCTATCTCCTCCACGGGCACCAGGGAGTCCGCGTCGTCGAAGGCGTCCGGACGCGTCAGGTCGTCGTCCAGCACCACCTCCTCCAGGGGGAGGTCGTCCAGCTCGAAGATGCCGGCGTCGTCCGCGGCGGAAGCGGCCGGGGCCGGGACGTCCGTGCCGGAAGCGGGGGCGGCATCCGGCTTCGGTGAGACGCCGGGCGCAGGGGAAGCCGTGACATCCGGCTCCGGCGGCGCGCCGGCATCCGGGGAAGCAAATTCAGACGGCTCCGGCGGAGCGCCGGCATCCCGGGAGGGAAGGACCGCAGGCTCCGACGAAGCGTCATCCTGGGAGGCAGGGACGGACGGCTCCGGCGGAGCGCCGGCATCCTGGGAGGCAGGGACGGACGGCTCAGGCGGAGCGGCGGCATCCGGGGAGGCAGGGACGGACGGCTCAGGCGGAGAGCCGGCATCCGGGGAGGCAGGGACGGACGGCTCAGGCGGAGCGCCGGCATCCGGGGAGGCAGGGACAGAGGGCTCCGGCGGAGCGCCGGCATCCGGGGAGGCATGGACGGACGGCTCAGGCGGAGAGCCGGCATCCGGGGCGGCATGGACGGACGGCTCCGGCGGAACGGCGGCATCCGGGGAGGCGGGGACGGACGGCTCCGGCGGAGCGCCGGCATCCGGGGAGGCAGGGACGGACGGCTCCGGCGGAGCGGCGGCAGAAGGCTCCCGCACCGGGGAGGCGGGCTGAGGCGGCCCGTCCTCGACCGTGACGTCCTCCAGCGGCATCAGGTCGGCGTCGAGATCCTCGGCATCAGGCTCCGAGAACGAGACGGGAGGCACGGCCCGAGCCGCTCCGCCGTCAGGTGCCGCCCGGAGACCGGCGGCTGCCGGCGGCGAGGAGGGAATGGCCAGGGCGTCGGGAACGGGCCCCGCGCCGTCCTCCTCGACGAAGAGGTCCTCCAGGGGCAGGAGATCGTCCGCGCCCTCGGACGGCGCCTCCCGGCCGGAGGCGGCGGGAGAGGGCGCGGCGGCCGCGGGCGGGAACTCCACGGCCTCCGCGAACAGGTCCTCCAGCGGAAGGATGTCGTCGGCACCGTCGGACGGCGCGCCGTCAGCGCCGGACGCTGCGGAAGGTTCCGGAGTCTCGGCAGGGGCGGAGGCGCCGGAAGGCGCCCGGACGTCCGAAGGAGCGGGAGAGCCGGAAGGCGCCTGGGCATCCGGGCGCGAGGGGGTCTCGGAAGGAGCAGGGACCTCGGCCGGCGCGGCGGCCGACGGCTGGGGAGGCTCCTCCACCGCGATGTCTTCCAGCGGAATGACGTCGTCCGTGACGACGCCGGGCGCGGAGGACGCGTCGGAGGAGTCCGCGTCGTCCGGCAGGACGTCAAGGGCGTCGATGTCGTCAAAGGCGTCGATCACGGCGTCCCCGTCAGCCCCGGCGGCAGGGGCGCCGGCCGGCGGCACGCCGTCGGGCGGCTCGACGCCTTCGATGATTGCGTCCAGGATGCTGTCGGCGTCCGGCAGCATGACGGGCTCGACCGCGTCATGCACGGACGGTCCGGCGGAAGGTGCGGGCGCGTCCTGCCCTTGCCTTTCAGGGGAAGGGGCGCGAGCGTCCTGCCCGGACGTTATGGCTGAAGGAGATGCCGTGTCCGCGGCGCGCCGTTCCGCTTCCGGGAAAGGCGGGGGCGGCACGGCGAGAGCCCCGGGATGCGCCTGGACTGTCTCGGGCTCGCGGGGAGGCGGGATCCTGGCCGCGGCCTCGGCGGTCTTCGCGGCAAGGTAACGCGGGAGCGCCGCCGGCCCGCGGTGGACGCGGCCGGTCTTGTAGAGCCGGCCGTCCGGGTGGCGGACGGCCAGGATGCCCGTGCGGAAAAGCCTGGCCGAGCGGAACGGCGCGGGCGAGTGCCCGGCGAAGGGGTCGGGCGGGAACAGGCGGTCGGTCAGGTCAGGGCGGTTCAGGTAGCCGGACGCGGTCTGGACGCCGCCTATGTAGAGCTCGCCTATGAACCCGGAGGGCAGGAGCTCGCCCTGGTCGTCTATGATGTACGCGGGACAGTTGGGCGCGGAGAAGCCCAGCGACTGCGGGACGCCGCCTGGCGCGCTGGACTCTCCGGCGACGGCGCCGGCGCACTCGGGCACGCCGAGTATGGAGGAGATCCTGCATCCCCCCGGCTCCAGGACCCTGATGGGCAGCGGCAGCCCCTCGCCCGCCGCGGAAAGGATCTTGAACGGGGTCAGCGGGTACTTGGACGCCAGGAGCTTCAGGCCCCCGGGCGGGAGCCAGACGGAGGAGCATCCCCCGTCGACGGCCGCGCGGTACAGCGCGCCCAGGTCGCGGCGGTCGTCATCGGCGAAGACGAGCGTCTTCGCCCCGCAGGCGAGCGGCGCCAGGATCTCCAGAAACGAAATCTCGCTCGTGAACGGCATGAACGCGCTCTGCGTGTCCTCGGCCCTGAGGTCGAGGAACTCCGCCGTCCATGACGTGAGGTTCATGAGCGCCGCGTGGCTCACGACCACCCCGACCTGCGCGCCTCCCCCGTCTGGGTCGCGGGCGTAGGACACGTAGGCGGGCATGTCAGGCTCCGCCAGGCAGGGGCCCGTGTCTGCCGGAGGCAGCTCGCCCTGCGTGGCGCCGTCACCCTCGGGAGCGGCCGGCGTCCCGAAGAGGATCGCGGGGGCCGACGGGCCCCCGGCCCCGCCGGCAGGACCGGCCGCGCCCGCGGGATCGGATCCGTCCGTTCCGGACGGCCCGCCAGGCTGGGTTCCGGCGCCGGGAGAGGCTGCTTCCAGCCTCGTGCCGCGCGGGTCAAGGACCACCGTGACGGGCGCCCTGTCCAGGACCCTGGCGAGCTGCGCCGGCGGGAGCGGGCCGTCCACGACCACCGCCGCGGGCCGCGCGTCCTGGAGCCGCATGAGCAGGTCCGCCTCGTCGTCCAGGGGGAGCGGCACGGCCGCGGCCCCGGAACGGAGCACGCCCAGGAGCGCCGCGGGGTACGCGGGGCTCCGGCCCATCATGAGGCCCACGCGGCCCTCGCCGGGCCGGACGCCCAGGGCGGACAGCGCGGAGGCCAGCGTCCCGGACACCGCGGCGAGCTCGCCGTAGGACGCCGAGACGCCGCCCTGGGAGACCGCTGGCCGCCTCGGGCCCAGCGCCGCCCACTTGGAGAAGACGCCGGGCACGGTGCCGCCCTCGTAGACGCGGGCGAGCGCGCCCTCGGCCTCCAGCTGCGCTCGGCGCGCCGCGTCGCTCACGAGCTTCAGGCGGTCCACCGTCGCGGACGGGTCGGCGGCGGCGGAGGCCAGGATGGAGAGGTAGCTCTCCGAGAGGATGTGGATCTGCCAGGGCAGGAAGTAGCCCGTGTCGTAGTTGAACTCCGCCTCCAGCTGGGGCTCGTCCGACCATGTGACGGCCAGCGGGAACGCGAAGGCGCGGGGCCGCTCCTCGAAGCTGGCGATCCTGGGCCCGGTCGAGACGTCCGGCACCATGCTGGCCCGCATGCCCCAGAAATGCCCCACGGTCTCGCCCTTGAGCGGGGAGACCCTCTCGATTTCCATGAGCCCGAGCGACGCGTGCCTCGCGCCCTCGGCGGCGGCCAGCGCGGCCTCGCGGGCCACGTCCGAGAACCTGGCCCCGGCGGGCGCCTTGACCGTCACGGGAACCAGGCTCCAGCAGGGGCCCATGAGCCCCTCGCCGTCGCCGTCCCTGCCGTGCACGGAGAGCCCGAAGGTGGCGGAGGCGCCTCTCGACGCCCGGGTGAGGAGCACGCCCCAGGCGGCCATCAGGAACGCGTCGAGGGGGACGCCCTCCGCGGCAGCGGCGGCCGTGACCGCGGCCGACAGGCCGGCGGGAAGCTTCAGGAGGGCCTTGTCGGAGATGCTGCTGGCCATCACGGACGCCCCGCCGGCCTGGGGGAAGCGGCCAGGGAGCCTGGAGGGGGCGGAGAGGTCCTGCAGCTGGCCGCGCCAGTACGAGAGGTCGGCCTCCCGCCTCGCGGGATCCCTCAGCCTCTGCATGAAGGCGGCGTAGGACGGCGCGTCGCCGTCCCGGCCGCCGCCAGGCCCTGCCGCGCCGGAAGAGCCGGGGGAGACGGGGGGGCCGGGGACGCCGGCGGAACCGGGAGCGGGCGCGGCCGCCCCGGCCGGGCCGCCCCAGAGCTCGC
The DNA here is from genome assembly GCA_031263525.1 of Deltaproteobacteria bacterium. Lineage (GTDB taxonomy): Bacteria > Desulfobacterota > Desulfarculia > Adiutricales > Adiutricaceae > JAIRZX01. Next base: position 29,668 of record JAISFP010000219.1, read on the forward strand.
GGAGGAATATGGCGATGCTCACCGGATCGAAGGCGAGGCGGAGGTAGCTCACCACGAGCTCCCAGCCGTCGTCGGCGACCCTCAGGAGCGACGCGCGCAGGAGCGGGGCGCGGGAGACGTCCTTTATCGCCGAATGGTGCGTGGCCTCGAGCGCGGCCAGCAGGGCCTCCCTGCGCCTGGCGTCCTCGTAGCGCAGGTCCTCCTCGGCGAGCACCTCGGAGACGGCCGGGATCCTGCGGGTCCAGACCTGCACGGGGAACCCGCCGTCCCTGGGGTGCAGGGACAGCCGGAACACGTCGTGGCGGCCGAGGATCAGCCCGAGCCGGTGGCGCATGAGCTGGGGGTCCAGCGGGCCCGTCAGGTGCGCGGTGACCGTGGTGATCATGGGCCCGGCGCTCCTGGGCCCGTCCGTCCCGAGCCCTCCGCCGGTCAGGAGCGCCGACTGGCCGGGGGCGAGGGGCATCACGAGGGCAAGGTCGTCGCCCATGGACCGCCGGATCCTGGCGCGCTCGGCGGGCGAGAGGTCGGCCGGGGCGCCCGCGAACGGGTCGGTCCCCTCCGGGAGCGCCACGTGGGAGGCCTCGTCCTCCGAGGCGGGCGCAACGGCGGCGGCCGCCGGGGCGCGTCCGGCCTGGCCGGCCCCGTCGTCCGCGGCGTCGTCCGCCGGGGGCGCCGGCAGCGCCTTCACGTCCACGCGTCCGAAGGCGTCCAGCGGGAACTCCTGGAGTATCGCCACGCGTTCCGGCACCATGTACGCGGGAAGGCGCTCGGCCAGGTACGCCTTTATCGCGGGGGCGTCCGAGCGCGGTGTCCCGGAAAGCGTCAGGTACGCGCACAGGTAGGGCTCGAAGTACGACGAGTAGTCCTCGCGGCGGACGACCAGGGCCTCCAGGACGCCCGCGGCGCCCAGGAGCGTCCTCTCCACCTCGTGGAGCGGGACCCTCGCCCCGCGCACCACGGGGGCCTCGCCGGCGCGGCCCATGTAGTCCAGCCGCCCGTCGGGACGGCGGCGGGCCATGATGCCGGTCCTGAACAGCCGCCCGGCCCGGTACTCCGGAGGGGAGATGGTCGCGAAGGGGTCGGGTATGAATGCCCGGGCCGTCTCCTCCGGACGCCTGTCGTAGCCGGACGCCGTCTGGACCCCGCCGCAGTGGAGCTCGCCGGGGAAGCCGGCGGGCACCAGCCTCATCTCGCGGTCGAGCAGGTAGGACGGGCAGTTGGGGGCGGGCCTGCCCATGGTCTCGGGGAAGGACCCGGGCCTCGCGTCCTCGGCGAGCGAGGTTATGGCGCATTCCGGGAGGCCGAAGCAGTTGACTATCCTGCAGCCGGAGCCGTCCCTTATGAGATCCTTCAGGTTGTCCCCGGAAAGGCCCCTGCCCCAGGTGAGTATGGTCTTGAGCCCGTAGAGGGGGTAGCGGGACGCGTACTGCCTGAGCTTCCTCAGCGGGAGCGACAGCGACGTCACGCGGTTTATGTGGACGGTCTCCCACAGGGCGTCGCCGCCGCCGGCGCCCGCGGGAAGCGGGAGCGGGAGCACCGCCGCGCCCCGCGTGAGGGGCACGAGCATCTCCATGAGCGACACGTCGGACGCCGGGGTGGAGAAGACGCAGTGCACGTCGCCGGGCACGATGTCAAGGAAGTCGCCCGCCCAGGAGAGCTGGTTGAAGAGCGCCCGGTGGCTCACGACCACGCCGCGCAGGCCGCAGGCGGACCTGGGCGCCGCTGCCCCGGAGGCCCCGGGGACGCCGGCGGCCCCGGGAAGCCCCCCGGCGTCCGGAGCCCCGAAAAGGTCGGCGTCCGCCGTCCCGAAAAGGCCGCCCGTTCCGGCCGGCCCGCCGTCGCCGGATCCCGGAATCCAGCCGCCGCCCGGCACGGGAATCACGGCGCCGCCCGATCCTGTCGCGGCGCCGTCAGTCCCGCCGGTCCAGTCAGTCCCGCCGGCAGGCTCGGCCGCGGCGCGGGCGGGCTCGCCGGACTGGCCGAGGAGCCTCCCGGATGAGTAGACGACGTAGGCCGGCGAGTCGGGATCGATCGCGACGCGATCGCGCTCGCGCTTGACGAAATGCACGGAGAGCTTGGAGAAGCCCATGACGCCGGACGTTCCGCCCTTGAGGAAGTATCCCTTGGGATCGGCCACCGGCGCGTCGCCCAGGGCGTCCATGGCGCCGGCGAGGTTCTGCGGGAGACGCCTTCCGCAGACCGCGAGGTCGGGGGCGGCCTCCTCAAGGAGGGACCTGAGGAGATCGGCGGGGATGCCCGCCGAGAGCGGCACCGCGCAGGCCCCGCTCTTGAGCACCCCCAGGAGGACCGAGGGGTACTCGTGGTCGCCGTTCGCGAACACGAGCGCCACGCGGCTGCCCGGCCCGAAGCCGCCTACCTTCAGCTGCGCCGCGAACTTCGCGGACTCGTTGTCCAGGTCCCTGTAGCTCTGGGTGAGGTCTCCCCCGGCCACGGCCGCGGCGTCGGGGTTCTCCCTGGCGGCCTTGGCGAAGAGCTCGAGGACGGTCTGTCCGGAGTACCTGACAGGCCTCGCGTTGTTCTGGCGGACGAGGCTCAGGTCCTGGTCCTCGTCGGAAAGCCTCATGGCCCCTACGGTTACGTCCGGGCAGGAGGCCGCGGAGTCCAGGGCGCACTGGAACGCCAGCGCCATCACCTCCACCTGCCAGTGGTCGTAGAGGGCGGTGCGGTAGGCGAAGTGCAGCTCCGGCTTGGACGGGTGGTCGCGGACGTTCAGGGAGAGCGAGCAGGGCCCGGGCGATCCGGACTCCTTCACGCGCTCCACGTCCGGGCCCGGGCCCGCGAGCTCGAAGGGCGGGAGGTACGAGTAGCCGTGGCTGAACAGGTCGGCGCCGAGCGGCGTGAGCGGCGCGAGCCTGCCGCGGGAGATGAAGTCCGTCGCCGCCGCGACGGAGGCCGCCGAGGCCATCTCGCGCAGGAGCCCGGAGAACGTCCCGCCCCAGGGGAGCCTCGCCGGCAGCGGCATCTGGAGCGAGAGCGGGCCGAGGGGCGCGCGGGAAAGGGAGGCGCAGGAGGTCCCGTCGCCGCTGCCGGGGGACGCGCCTGGGCCGGGGGACGCGCCGGGGCCGGGGCCGCTGCCTGAGGCCGGGCCGGACGCGGACGCGGAAGAGGAGGCCAGGCGGGCGGAAGCCCCCTGGTCGCCGGGGAGCTCCATGCCGAAGACGACGGCCTCTGACGCCGTGAGCCTGCCCAGCACCACGGCCCAGACGCCGGCCAGGAACAGGGACTTGGGCACCCCCTCGCGGGCGGCGGCCTCGGCGAGCCGGGCGTTGGTCTCGGGGCGCAGGCGCATCGTGACCGAGAGGACGCCCCCGCCCTCCTTCACCTCGGAGAAGCCGGGACGGCGGGGGATGCGCGTGGGCGCGTCCACCTGGGAGAGGGCGTCCTTCCAGGACTTCAGGCCCCTCTCCGCGCCGTCCGGGCCCGGGAGCCGGGACAGCGCCCCGGCGAGGCCCGGGAAGTCGGGCCTGGCGCCCTCGGGCGCGGAGACCAGGAACTCCAGGACCCTCTGGGCGGAGCGCGGGTCGAAGACCAGCCTGGACGTGGACAGGACCAGCTCGGAAGAGTCCTTCCCGGTCTTGACCAGCGCGGCTCGGAACCCGCCCGCGCGGGACGTGTCGGAGAGCTCCTCGGCGTAGGCGGCGGCCATCTCGGCCAGGCGCCTCTCGCGCTGGACGAGGGCCAGCCCGGAAAGGTCCGCGAACCTCAGCACCTCGGATGCCCCGGGCGCCCTGCGGACCAGGACGTTCACCGGGGGGCTCCCCGGGCTCACCGCCAGGCGCATCAGGTCCAGCCGCTCGCACAGCGTCCTCACGCGCCCGATCACCTTTTCCGGCTCGAGGATGCCGTTCACGACCGCCCTGCGGGACTCGACCCTCGTGGAGGGCGGCGGCGCGGGGAGCCGGCCCGGCAGGAACCAGTCCTCCTGGCCCGGGGCGCAGGGCAGCGCCTTCTGCAGGGATTCCCCGTAGAAGGCGGCGATCTCCTGCTGCCGCGGAGCGGGAAGGCCCTGCGGGAAGCCGGAGAACGGGCTGGCGTCGGGCGGGAGGACCCTCTCCTCCTCCGGCGGGAACTCGGCTCCGAAACTGCCGTCCCCGGCAGCCGTGCCCGGCACGGCACGGGACGCGCCGCCGTCCCCGGACGCGGCTGGGGCCGTGCCGTCACCTGGAACGCCCGCGGCGGCTCCTTCGCCCGGAACGGCTGCGCCCGCGCCCGGAACGGCAGCGCCCGCGCCCGGAACGGCAGCCGCTGACACGCCCGTAGCGGAGTATCCAGAAACGTCCGCCGAGCCCGGCGATCCGTCCTCCGCAGGGATGTCGCCGCGTCCGGCGGTGGCGGCCGGCCCGGCGGCCCAGGCGGCCGGGCCGGGAGTTTCGCGGGCCCTGTCGGCGGCGGGCGCTCCGGCGGATTCCTGCACGGCGCCGGACCCGGCGAAGGCCTCCTCGTCGGAGGGGCCCGCCTCGGGCTCGAGCGCCGCGCAGCGGATCCTGGCGAGCCTCTCCCAGGAGCTGAGGAGGCTGTCCAGGAGGGTCCTGGAAGTGGTGTGCGAGAGCGCCTCGGACACCTTGAGGAACAGGTGCACGCTCCCGCGGTCCTCGGCCATGTGCAGGTTCACGGCGGAGGAGCCGCCCGAGGGCGGGAGGGGCAGGAAGGCGCCATCCGCGCCCGGCCAGGACAGCAGGTCGGGGGGCAGGTACTCGTGGGAGACGCGGATCTCGGGGATGCCGGGGAAGTCGGCGGCCAGGTCCTCGGCCGGGCAGCACCTGTGGCGGTCAGAGTCGCGGAAGGCCTCCTGGAGAGCGCGGGCCCAGGCCCGGGCCCTCTCCTCCGGGGAGCCGGGCGCGTCCACGGAGTCCGGGGCAGCGGCGTCGGAGGCGTCAGAGGCGGACGTGGCACCGGAGCCGGAGCCGGAGCCGTCGGAGTCGGACGAGCCGGCAGCGCCCGCGGCTTCGGGGGCGGCCGGAGCGTCGGGAGCGTCCCGGGCTTCCGCGGCTGACGGAGTTTCCGGGGCCACGGACCGGGCCGGGCCGTCGGACGCGGACGGGGGCGGCGGGACCAGGAGCAGCGCCGTCCTGGCGAAGGAGCCCACGGCGGAGCGGGAGTCGGGGCCGGGCCTGCCCTGCCAGAGCCGCCCGAACAGGTACGGCCCCGGGCGGTCCGGGAAGGTCTCCGCCAGGGCCATCGCCATGGCGCCCGCGAAGAAGACCTCGGCCGGGATGCCGGAGGACGATGTCCAGGCGCGGTAGGCGTCCAGCGGCGGGCCCGTGACCTCGCGCGTGAGGAGCCTGGCGCGGCCGGAGGACTTGAGGAGCGGGTTGTCCAGGGGGAGCGGCGCCGGGGCCGGGCCGCCCGGGCCGCCTGTCCCGGAGAGGAGGGCCGTCCAGCGCTCGCGGGCGAGCTCGGCGCGGCCCCTGAGCCCGTCCGGCGACCAGGGCGGCGGCGCGAGGAGGTAGCGTTCGGCCTCGGCCTCCGCGGCGGCCAGGTCCTCGGGGGGCAGGAGCTGGGGCTGGCGGCGCATGAGCGCGTCCAGGTCGCGCAGGAGAATCTTCAGGCTCTCGCGGTCGACCGCGGCGGAGAGCGACTCAAGGAGGAAGACGGAGTACCCGCCCCGCTCGACGAGCGCCGCCCCCGCGGGCGGCGCCTCGCCCGGATCCCTCTCGCCGGTGAAGGGCCTCACCGCGTCGGCGTCCGTCTCGGAGGAGAAGTCCGAGACGACCCTGAGCCGCATGGGCGCCTCGTCCTCGGTCTTGAGCCAGGCGCCTTCCGGGGACACCCTGACGCTCCTGTTCAGGGCCTCGTGCCGGGCGGACAGCTCCAGGAGCGACTCCTTCAGGAGATCGGCGTTCACCTGGCCCTCCAGGCGGAAGGCCACGGCCTCCCTGCCCGAGGGCGCGACGCTCTCGCCGGGGGAGGGCGCGAAGGCGGCCGCACGGCCCCGGGGAAGCTCCACGTAGACCGCCGCGGCCCCGCGGCCGGAGTCAAACCCGTAGCCCCCCTCGCGGAGGGCCTGGACGGCGCGGACGGCGGCGTCACCCAGCCTGCGCATGTCCTCCAGGGAGTGCGCCGCGGAGACCGCCATGACCCTGCCGCCGCCCCGGCTCTCCCTGGCGCCCGAGAAGACGCCGGACTCCATCATCACGAGCCGGAAGAGCTCGGCCTCCAGGGCGGCCATGGACGGGTCGGCCGGCCCCAGGCGCTGGAAGCGGAAGAAGGGCCCGAAGCCCTTGAGCCTCAGGGGCGCGCCCCTGTCCTGGAACCAGAGGTTCAGCCTGAGCGAGAGCGACTCCAGGAGCGCCCCGGCCCTCTCCCTGTAGCCGGCGGCGCAGTCCCGGTGCCAGGCGAGGGCCCCGGCCAGGGCCGCGAGCGACAGCGGGTGCGGCGGCGGCCCGAGGGCCGCGGAGGCGCCGCGCACGTCCAGGGCGGCCAGGAACCCTTCGGAGGCGGAAACCACCCCCAGGGGCAGCCCGCCTGAGAGGCCGGGACCCCAGACGGTCATGTCCGCCTCGGACCCCAGCCAGGACCCGGCCCCGCCGGGCAGGAACCCGGGGCCCAGGACGGTCTCGTCGAAGACGACGGCCGCCCCCCGCTCCCTGGCGGCCCGGCAGAGCCGGGCGAGGTACGAGGGGCTCAGGAAGCGGAGATCCGAGGACGGCGCGGGCTCGACCACGGCCGCGGCGAGCCTCGGGGCGGCCTCGGCCAGCGCCGAGAGCGCCCGCTCGGAGCCGTACTCCAGGAGGAGGATCCCGCCCGACTCCTCGGGCCCGGGACTGCCGGAGGGCCCGGGCCGGAGGCCGTCCTCCCGGCCCTCCGGGCCTCCGAAGTCGCCCGTGAAGGCCAGGTGCTCGCGCAGGCCCGGCAGGTTCCGGGAGAACGCCGCGACCAGCCTCCTGCCGGTGGCTGCCCTGGCGAGGAGCACCGCGGCCCGCATGGCGGAGCCTTCCGAGGCGAAGAAGGCGGCCCTGCCGCCCCTCCCGAGCAGGGGCGCGGCCAGCGCCGCGGCGTTCCGCGCGGCGTCGGACAGGGCGCCCTCGCCGGGGAGCCCGCGGTCCAGCATGCGCGAGACCGCCTCGGCCACCATCGGCGGGTTGTGGCCCATGACGCCCATGGCGAGCGAGAAGTCCAGGTAGTCGTTCCCGTCCAGGTCCATGAAGCGCGCCCCGGCGGAGTGCTTCACCACCGGCGGGACGAGCGCCCCGGAGATCGGGCCGGGGCCGGGGGCGGTCCCGCGGACGCCGGCCAGGCCGGGGGTCTCCAGCGCCTCGCGCGAGAGCCTGGTGCGGTCGCGGAATCTCTTGACCAGCCCGTCGGCGAACTCCGCCTGGGCGGGCGTGAGCTCGAGGGGGGCCGGCACCCGGTAGCTGGGCGCGGCTTGCGGGGCGGTCTCGGCTTCCGGGGCAGGGAGCTCCCCGGCGCCGGGGGAGCAGGGCGCGAAGGGGGCGCCGGCGTCCGCGACGCCGGGCAGGGCCCCTTCCCCCGGGTCCCGGTCCTCGGCCGCGTCCTGGGCGGCACCCCCGCCCGGGAGCTCAGGGAAGGGGGGCGCGGCGCCGGGGCCTGCCCCGGACACCCTGGCCCACTGGTCGGCGAAGACGTCGTAGAGCGCCTTCATCTGGCGGCCCAGGACGTCGAGGGGGCTCTCGCCGGGTGCGCCGCCGGACGCCCGGCTGCCCGCGCCGCCCGCGGGAGGCGGCGCCCCGGGGGAGAGGATGCCGGATCCGGCCGGCGCGCCGGGGCCGTTAGCGCCGCCGGGGATGCCGGCCCCGTTCAGGGCGCCGGGGCCGATCGGGCCGCCCGCCCCGTTCAGGCCGCTGGGGCCGACGGGGCTGCGGGAGTAGCCGGGCCCGTTGGTGCCGACAGGACCGCCGGGCCCGTTGGCGCCGACAGGACCGCCGGGCCCGTTGGCGCCGACGGTGCCGTTGGCGCCGACGGTGCCGTTCGCCGCGCCGGGTCCGGGATTCTGTGAGGCGGGGTGGGCCGCGCGGCGGCGCAGGCGGGGGGCGGCAGCGTCCATGGCGGCCTTGCGGACGTCTTCCGGGGAGGCCCCGGATCCGGGCGCGGCGGAGGGACGGTAGACGTGGGGAAGGTCGGCGTGGGGTGCGGGGGGCCCCGTGTCGATGGCGGGGATGACGCCCTCGTGGACCTGGCCGTAGACCTCGCGGGCAAGGTCCTCCAGCGTGTGGCCGTCGCGGAAGAGCCATCCCTCGGAGATCTCCGCCCCCAGGGTGTCCCTTATCTCGGCCTCGAAGCCCATGAGATCCGCGGGATCCAGGCCAAGGCCGGCTATGGACCTGCCGCGCCCGAGCTGGTGGGGCCTGAGGCCCAGGGTCTCCCCCGCGGCCTTCAGGACGGAATCCAGGATGAATTCGAAAGACGCTCGCTTGTCCATTGAGACTCCTGCCGAAGGTCAGCCGTTCAATACACGCTGCCACTTTGCATTATAGCGCGTCAAGGCCGGCGAAATAAAGGATCCGCTTGGCGGCGCGAGCCCTTCCGGCCCCGGAGGCAGCGGCACAGCCGGACTGCGTCCGCCGCCGGTGGGGGTCCCGCGCGGCGCGGGCCCGCAGGGCGGGACCGCGTGACGGCAAGTGCCGCAAGGACGCGCCGCATGCTGGGGACAGCAGGCCGCCCGGCGTAACATGCGGGCATCATGCACAAACTTCACGCCGCCGCCCCGCCGGACGGCGGGACGGCGCAGATGCAGCGGACGGAGGATGAGCCTGGCGGACTGAGGATGAGCCTGGCGGACTGAGGATGAGCCTGGCGGACGGACGGGGCCGGGGAGACCTGTTCAGGAGCAGACCGGGACGGGATTCGGGCCGGGAGGGCACCGGGGACGTCATGTTCCGGACCGGGACGGGCAGCGCAGCGGACGGACATTGCCGGGCCCGGACCGGGGAGGGGGGAGCCGGACCGGGCGGGACGGGCATTGCCGGGCCCGGACCGGGGAGGCCGGGAGACGGACAGGGCGGGACGGACGGGGGCAGGAAGGACGCTCGGGTCAGGAAGGCGGAGAGGCTGCAGGCAGGCGCGGTTCCTTAGCTCGGGCACGGGGCGCGGCGAGAGGTGCCCGGGCCGGCACCGGCCCTGAGAAGTCCGGCCGGCGGCAGGAACGGTCGGGAAGGGGCGGGAGATGGCGAGGACGGGAAGGGTCCGGCAACGGAACAGGGGCCCGGCGCACGGGAGCCGGCGACGCGTCACGTGCGCCCGCCGGCGGCGGCCGGGGCAGGGACGGCTCCGGGGCAGAGAAGGCAAGGGCAGGGACTGGCCCGGCGAGGATGGGGTGCGGGACATGCCAGGATGCCGGAGGCAGCGCCGCCGGGGGCCAGGGTCAGCGGGCGTCCAGGTAGGTGACCACCCCTCCTGAGATGCGGGCCTCAAGCCGCGAGGGGAAGTGGGCAACGTGGGGGGACGTGTCGTCGGGGCTGGAGAAGGAGACTATGTAGCCCTTCTCGTTGGTCCAGACGAGGGTCTCGTAGCCTCCCTCGCGGGAGACCTCCTTCGGCGGTCCCAGCTCGGAGACCAGCTTCTCGCGGGTGGTCCTCTCAAGCGCCACTTCCACGTGGATTATGCCAGGCCAGGCCGAGGCAGGCAGGGCGTGCTCGGGCTCCTTGGAGCAGGAGGCGAGCGGGAGGAGGATGGCGCAGGCGAGAAGCGCCTTGGAGACGGTACCTAGGCCGAGCCGGAAAGACATTCGAAACCCCCTGGAACGCGGACCCGAGCAGGACCGCCGTCCCGGCCGGGACGGCCCCTCCGGACGGGGAGCCGGAAAGCCGCTGGCGGGACGGAAGGCAGACAAGGCATGAAAGGCCGCATTCCAAGTATATACCGCACCCCGGCGAAGGGGTCAACCGCCAGGGCGCCGCCGCGAGGCCCCGCGCCTCGCTTCCTGCGGGATCTCACGGCGGTCCGCGCCGCTGAAGGACGGCGGCACCACATGCCGTATGCCGCGCCGCGCCTGCCCCCCGCAATCGTGCCGGCACAGAGGCTTGCGTTCTTTCTCGCCTTCCCTTCCCGCTCTCGCCCCCTTCCCTTCCAGCTCTCGCCCCCTTCCCTTCCGGCCTGGCAACGCTTTCGAAACGCCGAGACGGGAGGGGACCTGGCCCTCCCCCGGAAACACGCGTCCGGCACCGTCCCGTACCTCATCCTCTTTCTCATCCCGGCCCAGCTTCCCTCGCGCCGCACCCGCGAAGCCCGAAGGAAAGACGTCGCGGCCATCGCGGCCCAAAGTGAACTCCGCGTTCCCGTCAATGAAGGCCCGGCCGATCTTGCGGCTGACAGAAACAGGCTGCCCCATGACTGGGCAGGTCCCGGACTCGTCAGGAAGTGAAGGTCTCGAACTGTTCTGGATAGAGAAGGGCCTGAACTCTTCAGGGCAGAGAAACGAGGCGGGGGCGCCAATGCGGGCCGGGAGGTCACTGAGAGGCACTGTGCCGGGGCCATTTTGCCTCACGTCCCGCGCCGTGAAGCGCGGAGCTGGCCGCCCGACGGGGCGCGGCCGGAGTGGGCCCTTCGGAAACCATAGTTTGCGACATGTGTTAGCAATTTCCGTGCCGAAAGCCGTTTTCGGGAAAAAGTCCAGCTGACAGGCGGACCGGGCTTTTCAGGACGCCGCCGCGAACTCCAGGAAAGCCACCTGGCCGCCGAGAATATTGGCGCCAACAGTGAACAGGGAATCCGAATTATGCCAAGTTGGCAGCAAGGTGGCATTCCGGAAGCCAAGTTGGCACCCACCTGCCCCCTTCCGAGCCGTATCTCATGGAACTCGGTTCAGCACCGTTCGGCAACCAGCCCCGCCTCCGGCATCTTCCGCCCCACGCCACTCCTCTCAAGCCGATTCTCCCCTTGAATTCAGCCTGCGACGCAGATAAAGCTCAGCCTGCGACGCAGAAAACTCTCGTTAACCCCGGCATGTCTCATGCCACCCTCCGGCATGTTTCAAGATCCACCCCATCTGTTCTGCGATGATCCGAAAATACCTCAATCAGGCAGTTCCAACATGTCACGCCGCCCCATCTCCTGTCCGTCTGGACCATCCCTCCGTCTCACGTCGGCCAATTTCCGCCTCCCCGCCCCATCTCCTGTCCGTCTGGACCATCCCTCCGTCTCCCGTCGGCCATATTCCGCCTCCCCGCCCCGCCCGCCAACATCCGCCATCATTCCCGGCATTCACTTCTCTCGCGGCCCAGGAAGCCCGTGGCAAAGGCGGCAGGCGCGGCTCCGGCTCCCGATCCGAGTTGCCGCCGGCGAAGGGCAAGCCGTCCCGGCGAACCTCCCCCCTCCTGCGGAAGCTTCAGGGGCATCGCCTCACACAAGCTGGAGAACAGGAGAGACGCCGGGACAGAGCAGGCGGAATCACGGCGTGCCGGCCTTTCGGCATCCGTGCCCCGGATGCCCGAGACATGCGTCACGTGCGCTGCCTGAAAGAAGATTTTCCTGAGACGTTCAGCTGGAGCGTGAATCGGGCGGTGAAATGTCGGCTCGGTCAGGCGTTTCTGTCCGGCAGCAGCGGCATCAGCCACCCAAGTCCGAATCCGGAACTGGACAGCCGTCTCAGGTTTTTGAGCCTCCGGGCGGGATAGCGGGGTCACGCCCAACAATTGCGATCCCGACCTGCGGAAAGGCTCTTCCCCCTTAATCCTCGAGACGGCTGCCTCACGGGAGCCGGGGGACGGAAGCCTAAAAATCATGAGGCAATTCCCGGCCCGTCTCCAGGAATTCTCGTCACGGCTCCTGCCTTTCCCGGCACCGTTCAAGCCATCGCATGGGCTGGCCCCGTCGTCTCAGGAACATGTCAAGTCGTTACAGGTACGGGTCAATCAGCCTGCGAACTGTTCAATGTGTTACAGTATGGGGGCAATCCGTCTCAGGAGCCGTTCGGGCCGGAACTGGAACTTTTCAGTCCGTTGCGGGAACCTGCCAGGCAGCTGCAGGAACTTGTCTGGTCGGTACAGGAACACGTCAAGCGGTTCCCTGCATGCGTCAAGCCGTTCCTGGCGCCGGTCCAGCAGTTGCCGGAACGGATAAAAATACCGGGCACTGCCTAATCTTTAACCTGATCTGCGATCTCGGCCGGTCTTTCTCGCGACAAGTTGGGTTATCCGTGTTAAGCTTGTTTTGGGAAAGGCAGACTGATGTCCAAGTCAATAATTTTGTCTGAGCAAGATCAATGGCATGACCTAGAATATCTGCAGAAATTGAAAGATTAAATAAGTTGATATTTTTGTAAAATTTGAATTTGACACAAAAATTGATATCATTTTAATATATGGAATCAAGGGTTAAGGCAATATCTGGATAAATGACAACTGGTATTTTCACACAAATTTATTGGAATCTGATGGCGTACGACCGGAAGGGCAGTCGTTTTTGAACGGGTCGCCGGTCATGCGAATGAACGCGCCAAACGGGTACCGGCCGGCCGTGCGCCGGCCCTGGACGCTTTTACATGCCGTCCGACCGGTGCTAGGATGTCGGAGGGCGCTCGACGCCCCGTGCCGTCCTGGGAGGAGTCACGTCCGGGAACACGCCAGGCAGGCGCCGCAGGAGAAGATCATGAAAGTCAATGCCACCATGCCCGTTTCGCTCGCGCTCGCTGTCGCCCTGACCGCCCTGGCCGCGGCGGGATGCTCCGAAGGGACCCCGCCGATCGGCTCCCCCAAGACGGCCTGGGAGCGCACGTACGGGGGGAGCGGCGACGAGGAGATCTACGCCGTGGCCCCGGCCGGGGACGGAGGCTTCGTTCTCGCTGGATACTCGTCCTCCTCCGACGGGGATCTGCCCGGAACGAGGACGGGCGAGGACGCCTGGCTCATGAAGGTGGGCCCGACGGGCGACCCGCAGTGGCACACCGTGCTGGGGGGCGATCTCGACGACGTGGCCATGACCGTGGCCGCCGTGCCGGGCGGCGGCTTCCTGGCGGGCGGGTTCACCTGGTCCGAGGGCGGCAACTTCCCCGTGCCGGACGGCGCCCTGCCCCGCGGCGAGGTGCCTGGCGCCGCCCCCGGGGCGAGGCCGGGCCTGGGGAGGCAGGGCCCCCGCCGCGGCTGGGCCGGCATGGTGGACGATTCCGGACGCGTGGTGTGGACCCGCGTCTTCGGCAAGAACGGCATATACGGCATAAATACCATCGCGCCCTCGTCCGACGGCGGGGCGCTCGCGGTCGGGGACATCATGGATCAGGACTGCAGACGCGGCCCGGGGGAGCCGTTCAGCTACGACGTGTGGGTGCTAAAGCTTGACGCGGAGGGAAACGTTATCTGGGAAAGGTGCGTGGGCGGGCGCCTAAACGATCTCCCGGTGGGCGCCGTGGAGACTGACGACGGCGGGCTGGCGGTGGCGGCCACCGCCCGATCCCGCGACCGGCAGCCGGGCGCCTCCCCCCAGCCCGGGGAGGGGGCCTGGTCCGCCGGGATCGGCCCTTCCGGCGAGACCCTCTGGGAAAGGCACTATTCCGGGGAGGGCGCCGAATGGGCGTTCTCGTTCCGGAAGGCGCCTCGGGGCGGCTTCATCATGGGCGGCATGAAGGGCGCCCCCGGCCCCGACCCCTCCGCGAGAAGCAACGCCGCTTTAAAGCTGGGCCCCGACGGCACGGTCGACTGGTCAGCGGAGCCGGGAGGACAGGGGAGGCTCACGGACGTGATCCCGGTGCCGGGCGGCTACCTGGCCGTCCTCGTGCCCACCGCGGGGGCCGAGGGGCCCGGCAGGGGCCGCAACCATCCCCACGACGTGGTGCTCGTGCGCCTGAGCGCCGGAGGCGCCGAGGAGTGGCGCTGGGGGTACGGGGAAGCCGAGGGCCGCCCCGCCACCGCCTTCGCGCTGACCTCGGACGGGGGCCTGGTGGCCGCCGGAACAGTGAAGAACCCCGTGGGGCCCGGCCAGAATGGCGACAAGGACGCCTGGGCCATGAAACTCGCGCCCCGGTGACGTCACTCCGTCACTCGTCCGGAACGGCCTCCCCGCGCGCCCTCCGGTGACGGGATGCCTCCGCCGGTGACGGTATTTCGTCAGCGGCAGCCAGCGTGAACAAGCTTGCATTATCGAAACCAATGTCACCAACTTAAGGAATGGCCTAATAAGGCGTCAGTTCACAGAGATGGCTTGGGAAAGGCATTCGAGACATTTGCCTAGGCCTCTGTCCGACTTGGAGAGCTATCCATGCGAAGGAATGCTCTGGTCATTCAGCGCGGTACGCTGGTCTGAGGTTGTCCCCCCGTAATGGACGAGGTTTTGCTAAAGGGACGAATCTCCCTCGCCAACAGGAATAGTTCACAACTGCGTGCAGTCTGATCTGTCTATACTACATGATTTATGTTGAGTATTAGTGCGTCATCATTTTAAAGTTGGTGACATTGGTATCGAAACAGGCGGCTGACATTGAGGACAGTCGAATATAATTATTACGCTTCCGGATAAATATTAGAAAATGTTGAAATCTTTTCTCACATTATGGGAGCGAGTCATGGCTAAGAGATACCAGATCTGGCGTCTTGCAGTGATTTCTCACACCTGGAACGATAGCCCAAATTCTAACATTTGACCGAACTCGTAATATGTCAGAATTACGATGCGGCAGAATATGCCAGGAATGCAGGAAACGCTTGCCCGCGAGGGACAGTGTTGCGGAGGGAGCAGGAACCTCGAAGACGTCCGCAGGATCCTTTCAGGTGGATGCCCAGGACACCCGGACTATGAAACATAGGCAGGTTCGACCGGAACACCTCAGAAAATGCCGGAAGGGCTAACCGCGCCGGACGGCTGCCCTGTTGAACTGGCACTGGGAAGCGTCTTGCATGTTCCGGACAGGATGATGACATGGAAGTCAGGGCAAAAATGTATCGCGTCTCTGTGAAATCAGCTTTGATGCTCCGTGAACTCAGACGGGGACATCCGCCGCGAACCGAGACACGGCATTGCCGACACGATAAGGATCCGGAGTGACTGGCCAGAAAGTGGACGGATACGCTATGGTGATAGAATAATTGACGCGGTGACGGAACCAGTCTGAAAGGCTGGACTGACGCGTCAAAAAAATTCGACATGAATCCTGAACGAATGAAAGAGGATTTCAGGGCAATCGCGAACTGACACAAGCCTTTATATTATGATTAATTATTACAGTCAATTTTGAACAATATATTGGATATCAAATAATGATATGCTATTTATTTTGTTTAAAAATATTATTCAATATTGATTATAAAAAATAACCGATGTAAACAAAAATATTTTAAAGATATTTTAAATTATATGCATAAGACAAAATCTTCAAGGAATACATTATTTCATCTTCTTAAAATAGATAAAGCTGCCAGTCGCGTCTGGTTATGACTGAGACAATCTGTTTCTTGAAATGTCTGGAAACACTGACGCATGTTTTTACATGTTGGCATTTTTAAGATTCACATCAACTGACATAAACAAGAAAAGGATCAAGAGGGTAAACAAGAACATGGAATTAAGCAAAAACATGGATTTACACGACGATATAAACACAATTGAAACACATCTGTCCCACAAAGCAAAAATTGTTTATAAATTTATGATTTTAAAATTTTCATTATTCTATTTAAACCTTAAAACAAAATTTCTCAAGTTAACAAACTCCAAATCCAAATCTCAAAA
>JAISFP010000266.1 GCA_031263525.1 Deltaproteobacteria bacterium
ATAACTTTCATGAGCATATCAACAGTTGCTTCGGGCGGAAGATCTCCACTTGATATTAATTTAGGAATTGCTTCCTCAAGATTTGGCTCGTAGTAATCTAGAATTTCTTTTTCGGTAAATCCGCAGATCTCCGAAAATTTGCTGTCAAGAGTTAAATCTATTACAGTGTTTAATGATGAGAATAAGGAGACCTGTTGAAATTTAGTAACCCCCGTGATAAAAGTTAATTTCAGATGTTTGTAGGACCCCTTGACTGCTGAATAGAAATTCCGAAGTTTGATGCGAATTAATTCGCACTGTGCCGAATCATGAATTTTATCAAGTAGGGGAAAATCATATTCATCAATAAGAAGGACGACATTTTTTTGGGGTTTATGTAAAATTCCACTGCTTGCGGTAAGAGAGTCTGCATGTTTAGCGGAAAGATTTTCGATCAAGGTTGAAAGAGCTGTCATTGGAGCTAATAGGGAAATATCAATTTCATGTGACTTGGCGCATGCCCCGAGCCTTGTCGTGAGGCTTTCGTCGAAAAACTCAGGGTATGGCTCAACCTGGTTCATGTTGATGCGAATGACAGGATAGGGTGTCCACTTAAAGTTGTGTTCTGGCTTGGAGATTTCAAGGCCTTCGAAAGATTCTCTGTCTCCTTGAAAAATATTTTCAAGCGTGTCAATCAAAACGGTTTTTCCGAACCTTCTGGGCCGTGCCAGGAAATAAGGACCGGGGTCATTCCGATTCAGGAGGTTCAGAATTATTCCTGTCTTGTCGACATATACGCTATTGTCAGTGACAAGTTCTTCGAAAGACTGTGAGCTGGGTAATACTTTCGGAGTGTAGGTCATGGACAGAACCTTTAATTGCAAGGAATAGGTTAGAAGCTAACTAAAATGAGATGATTTAATAATTTTAAAGAGCGAAAGGCAAAAAGAAAGGGTGAAACGGATAAACGGGCTCATTTTTAAAAATAAGAAAATAGGACAAGCAGGATATAATAAGAGCCTACTAATTAAAGCTAATTTACTATAATAATTGGAGTATGTCAACAGGTTTTGTAACTTATCCGTGAATCTTGAAACAGATGCCCTGACCTGCTGTTTGTGTCAGCCGGCCTGTACTGTAGGGGTCTGAAGCTCAGGGACGGAGGCCGTCAGGCTCCGGTTTCCACCGGTCTGGAACGGGGTAGCGCGGTCGACTCGGGAGGGGCAGGGGCATCGTTGCCATGATCTTGTCGACGGGCAGCATGGAAGGCAAGTTCCTGAGTGTAGGTGCATATGACTATAAAATATCTGGTGTTTAAATTAAACTTGCCGCAATGCTCATGGCATCGTCAGGTTTAGGAGGGTCGGCCGGAAGGCTTTGGCGTGCCTGGAGATGTTCGGGCAGTCGGACAGAATGAAGGCGAGCACCTGGACGTTCATGAGAATTGAGCCGTCCCCCGTCACATCCACGGCGGTGGTCGATGGCCCCGTAATCTGGCAATCGACGTTCGTTGTTAGCCTGAAGCCTGTCAGGGCCTGTGTTGAATCGGCAAAGTTCGTGATAGTTTTGGGGCAGAATGTCTATTCGAAGCCGAAAGCAGGGTCAAACTGCATCAGTGCCCGGATCGTCTTGATTCTTGGCGCTGGGCGGCCTTACTCAGGGCTAACGGCGGCTTCCTCCCGGTTCATGATGGTCTTCTTCCCGATTCTCGGTTGTCTTCCTCCCGGTCTATGACAGCCTTCCGCAGGGTCAACGATAGTCATCTTTCGGGTCCAGCCTGGATTCCTGCCGGATCAAGGGTGGCTTTCCTCATGCTGCAGGGCAACTCTCATACGGCTCCATGCCGGCTCTCATTCGGGTCCATGCCGGCCTTCTTCCGGGCTTAAGGCTGCCTTTCTCCGTGAGCAGGACGTCCTCCCGCCAGGCTGAGGGCCTGTCAACTGCCCGCCAGGCTGAGGGCCTGTCAACTGGGTGATCGTACACTGTCGCCGAGTGTGACTGAGAGCTTAGCCGGTTTAGGAGTCGTTCCGTACGGCAGACTTGTGAGATCCACTTTCTGACTGGTCTGTTCCGGACGGCCGGATCATGGCGGTCCTGTCTCGGACTGAAGGTTTTTGCCAGTCAGCTTCCGAGCGGACGGATCCTTGCACTCAGTTCCCTGGCGGTTCTGTTCCGGGCGGAGAAAGCCTGACGCTCAGGCACATGACTGCCCGGTTTCGGGAGGAGGGATCCTTGCACTCAGGCTCCTGACGGCCACAGGTAAAGGGCGGTCGGATCCCGACAGGCAGGACCGGCGGCGGCCAGGGTCCGTGCGGCAGGACCCCGCCAGGCGGGTTTTTAGTCGGACAGGGGCCGAGTCACAGGCACACCCCTGCTGTCATGGCAAGGGAAAGCCATGGAAAGGCCCGGCGTCCGAAGTATTTTGGGCTTCCCGAGCCGGGGGTCCGTTGATTTCGTGACTCCCGGCCCGGCGGTCCCGTGATCTCGTGCCTCCTGGCCCGGCGGTCCCGTGATCTCGTGCCTCCAGGCCAGGAGTACAGGGGATTTCTGGTTCCGGAGCCCGGCTGCCTTGGGATTTCTGGAACCCGAACCCGGCGGTCCGGGGATTTCCGGAGCCCGGGGCCCGGCGGACCCAGGATTTTGGGAATTCGGGCTCCGCGGCCGGTGTTTCACGAGTAGCCCTCGTGTCGGGGCAGGGCCCGTGAGGGGCTAGACCGCAGGCTCCTCCGCCGGCTCGGGCGGGGTGCCCGGGTTGGCAGTCTCGGCCTCGCGCCTCGCCTCGTCGGAAGTCTTCGTGCGGCAGCGGCGCTTCCTGAAGAGGTCCGGCTCGCAGGTGTGGTGCTCGTCGTAGAACTCCTTGGCGAGCTTTACCAGTTTCGGGGCCAGGAGTCCCAGGGCAGTGCCGCCCAGGAGGAATAATATCCTGCTCATGTTGTGTCTCCCTGTCCCGGGGACGCTGTCCCCGGCGTTCATGATGGTCACGACAGTGGGCTGGCCCCACACGCGGGGGGCGTCAGCGCGGCACTGTGAGGTTCAGGAGGAGATCCCCCCTGCCGCCGCCGGATTTCAGGTTGCCCTGCCCGGCGAGCCTGAGTCGGGCGCCGTGCCTGGTCCCCGGAGGGACCTTGACGGAAAGCTTCCGGTCTCGCCCGTCCTGGAAGTACTGGACCTCCACCGTGGTGCCGGAGGCGGCGGCCTCGGGGGAGAGGGCGAGCGAGAAGACCAGGTCCTCCTCGGAGAGTTTCGGTCCCTCCGGGGCCAGGGGATTGGAGAAGAGCCTGCCCCTGATCCTCTTCAGACCGGACGAGACCGCGTTCTTTATGGGCGACCAGATCGGGCGGGGCTTCACCCTCTCGTCCAGGTGGTCGAGCACGGGGCTCCGGTCGCCCAGCCCCGATCTCGCAAGCTCCTCCTTGATCTTCCTGAGGGACACCCGCCCGTCCGGGGTGGTGAAGAAGGTGAGGATGATGTCCTCTGGATCCTCTCTGACAGGCTTCTTGCGGGAGGCCCTCATGTTCCCCGTGCCCGTTTCAGGGCCCCCGTTCCGGGGGCTTCCGGGAGGGGGCGTGACCCTGCCGAAGGAGTCGTAGGTTCCGGGGCCGTTCCCTCCGGCCCCGGACGCTGAAGCCCACGTGCCCGGGCCGCCGCCTGCGGGGCCAGTGCCTCGGCGGGCCGCCGTCCCGCGCTGTCCGGCGGCGGGGCCGGTGCCCGTTCCGGGCCGCATCCGGGAAGACGTCCCTTCGCGGCCCCCGGCCCCCGCGGAGCCGGGTTCTGAAGCCGTTGCGCCGGCGGGTCCGGAAGCTTCGCCGGCTCCTTGGCCGCCGGCTCCCCGACCGGTCGCGGGCCCCGGCCCGGCACCCTTTCCTCCCGGGCTGGACCAGGACACTGACGGTCCCGTATTCTGGCCGGCACCGGCCCCCCTCCGTCCGGCGGCGTGGCCGTTCCGGCCTGCGGCGGAACCGGGCGAGCTCCTTCCCGCAGCCCCGGATCCGGCCCTCGAGCGCCGTTTCGCGAGCATGCGGTCGTAGCGCTTGCGGGCCGCCGGATCCCTTAGGACCGCGTAGGCCTGGGACACCGCCTTGAAGATCTCCTCCGAGGCCCTGTCCCCCGGGTTGCGGTCAGGGTGGTGCTTCAGGGCTAGCTTCAGGTAGGCCGCCCGCATGCCCTCCGTCCCGGCATCCTCCGGTATGCCCAGGACCGTGTAGAAGTCGCGCTCCTGGCGGGGGGACATCTGTCAGGCACCGTCAGCCGCCAGGATCCTGGCGATTATGGAGGTGGTCGAGTAGCCTTCCAGGAACGGGAGCGACATCACCCTGCCCCCTGCGGCGATGACCTCAGGGCCGCCCACGATGGCCTCGGGTTTCCAGTCCCCGCCCTTGGCCAGGACGTCGGGCATGAGGAACCTAATGAGCTTCAGAGGGGTGTCCTCGCCGAAGATGACGACCGCGTCTACCATCCACAGCCCCGAGAGCATGAGGGCCCTCGCGCCCTCGTTGTTCACGGGCCGTCTAGGGCCCTTCAGGCGGCTGACCGAGGCGTCGGAGTTGAGGCCCACGAAGAGCTCGGACCCCAGCTCCCTCGCCCGGGCGAGGTAGTCCAGGTGGCCTGGGTGGAGGATGTCGAAGCAGCCGTTGGTGAAGACCAGGGCGCCTCCCCGCTCCCTTATCCCGGATCTCCTGGCGGAGGCTTCCTCGGGGGAGATCAGTTTGGTCTGGAAGGGCATGGTGATAGGAGGGCTCCCTCCCCAGGCTGGGCGCGCCGCTTCCGGGGGAGGGGTTCGGGAGCCGGAGGGGCGGGAGGCAACGAGCGCGAACCGTCAGTAATTATAGCTGACTGATGCCCCACATTTCAAAAAGCCGGGGTCGCGCCGGAGGGCCGGGCGCCGGTCTGCCAGGTCGTCCGGGCTCTTCCGGAGTCGGGGGGGGGGATGCCATTTGCCCTGGGGCGTCCGTGGTCACGGCCTGCAGAGGATCCTGGCACCGGGTGGCCGGCTGGATGGGCTTCGACAGGCCAGGCCAGGTTAGGGCGGGGCAGGGGGAAGACCGGTGGCAGGCGGCGGGCTCCCGTTCATGTCTGGGGCGGGCATGGGTCGGGCCCCGGAGAGGAATCTTGCCCCCGTCTGGCCGGCGTGACGGTCTTCGTCCGGCAGGGACGGGGCAGGGGGAAGTCAGAGGCATATGCGGATCCGCCGGACCGTCCGGCAGGCGGCTCCGACTCACATGCCCCTGCCGTATAGGTGGAAGGCCAGGAGGGCCGCGGCCAGGCACCAGGGAGCGAAGAAGTGGAACCGCTCTCGGTTCACTACGAAGGTCAGGAGCTTCAGGGCTAGGAAGCCTGAGACGGCCGACACTGCGAAGCCCAGGGCCGCCGCGCTCGCGGGGAAGGTGGAGGAGTCCGCGCCGGAGTACGTGAGGAGCAGGCCCCCCAGGATGGCAGGGATGGAGAGGAGGAAAGAGTACCGCGCGGCGAGCGAGCCCTCCAGGCCCAGCATCAGGGCCACGCAGATGGTGATCCCGCTCCGTGAGATGCCGGGGGCTATGGCAATGCCCTGGGCGGCCCCTATGACGAGCGCCGTCCAGGCCGGGAACTCGAGCTCGCTCTTGTAGCGGGCGGTTTTCAGGAACCTCGATACCAGGAGAACGGCGACGGTCGCGAGAAAGCCCATGCCCACGGCCTTAAGTGACGAGAACAGCGAGGTCAGGAAGTCCTCGAAGGCGAGCCCTATCACGGCGGTCGGGACGGAGCCCAGCACTATCAGGACCCCCAGCCTGAAGAAGGGCCTCACCCGGTAGTAATGCCGGAGCCGGGAGGGCCGGGCCAGGCATCCGAGCTCCCTCACGAGGCCTGTCACCTCCCTGCGGTAGAAGACGCATACCGCCAGGAGGGTGCCCAGGTGCAGGATGAGGTCGAAGAACACCTCGGGCTCGGCGAGGCCGTAGAGGGCCTGGGCCAGGGCCAGGTGGCCCGAGGAAGACACGGGGAGGAATTCGCAGAGGCCCTGGACTAGGCCGAGGACCGCCGCATGCGCGGTGTCGGGGCTCACGGGGACACCGCCAGGATCTGGAGGGGGGCCGAGGCGGCATTCGGCATGTACGTCATGAGCATGCCGCGCGATGTGGAGAGCAAGCCGCAGCCGGCGGAGAGGCCCGCCACGGCCGGGGCACCCTTTTCGGAGGCCTCGGGGCACGGGGACTTCAGGCAGTTTCTTCCGGCAGGGCGGAACTTGCGGAGACAGTCCTCGCCCTTGCGGCCCGGGAAGCGGGCGGGGGTCGGCAAGGCGAAAGCGGGCTGGCCCTCGTCCTGGATCGCGTGCCCAGAGACCCAGCCGGGGTGCGGCATCGATTCTCCTTGGCAGGGGCCGCATGTCCGGCCCTCAGTTCTGCAGGCCTTCCCGGCGACGTGTCTCAGGGGTTCGGCAGGGGGCTCGTCCTTGCTCAAGATCTCGGGCCTGAAGCGGCGTTCGGCCGTCACTGACAGCCTGCAGAAGCAGAGGGCGTATTCGTGGGCGGGTACGTCCACGTCCCGGCGACGGAGCCTTTCCGCCTTCGTCTCCGTGGTCGGGAGCGATCCGTTTAGCGGGTTCAGGTCCGCGCCGATCATCGCGCAGGTGTCGGACATGGGGGGGGCTCCAAAGATTTTCGCCGGAGGCAGGGTTGCGGGGTAAGGAATCTGGGCACGTGTCTCCGGAAGGACGGGGACAGGGCAAGGGTACCGCACGGGCCGTGCCAGGGCAAGGGCAAGAGGCCGGTGCCGGGAAACGGAAGGTGAGGGGGGGCATGGAGGGAGGCCGGGAGCTGTCAGGGCGAGTTGGAGGCCGGGGACAGGTCATGAGGAGGAAGGCGTTGTGAGATCAGAAAGATGAGGGAGGTGCCTGGGGAAGGCAAGCCAGAGGCGGGGCTGGGAGGTTTCCGGGGAAGGCAGAGCCGGCGGCAGGGACGTGAGCCGGGAGGTTTCGGATGGGTGGCGGAGGCCTGGAGTTGCCAGGCGAAGGGGCCGGCTGGAGGCACGGGAGCCGGGAGGTTTCGGATGGGTGGCGGAGGCCTGGAGTTGCCAGGCGAAGAGGGCGGCTGGAGGCCCGGGAGTCTGGATTTGCCTGTAGAATGAGCCGGCGCAGGGCCGGGAGCCTGGGTTTGCCAGGAGAATGAGTCGGCTGCAGGGCCGGGAGCCTGGATTTGCTTGGAGAATGAGCCGGCTGCAGGGCCGTTAGCCGGTAGGTATCGGAAGGGTGGCGGAGGCCTGGAGTTGCCAAGCGAAGGGGCCGGCTGGAGGCCCGGGAGCCTGGATTTGCCTGGAGAATGAGCCGACTGCAGGGCCGGGAGCCTGGGTTTGCCAGGAGAATGAGTCGGCTGCAGGGCCGGGAGCCTGGAGTTACTTGGAGAATGAGCCGGTTGCAGGGCCGGGAGCCTGGATTTGCCTAGAGAATGAGTTGGCTGCAGGGCCGGGAGAATGGAGTTACTTGGAGAATGAGCCGGTAGCCTGAGTTTTCTGGAGAATAAGCCGGTAGCAGGTCCGGGAGGCCTGAGTTTCCTGGAGAATGGGCCGGCAGCAGGGCCGGGAGACTGGATTTGCGTGGAGAATGAGCCGGCTGGAGGCCCGAGAGTCAGGGTTTGCCTGAGAATGAGCCGGCTGAAGGCCCGTGAGCCTGGATTTGCCTGGAGAAGGAACCGGCAGCAGGCCCGGGAGTCTGGATTTGCCTGGAGAATGAGCCGACTGCTGGGAGCCTGGAGTTACTTTGAGAATGAGTCGGCTGCAGGGCCGGGAGCCAGGATTTGCCTGGAGAAGGAACCGGCTGCAAGCCCGGAAGTCTGGATTTGCCTGGAGAATGAGCCGGCTGCAGGGGCGGGAGCCAGGAGTTACTTGGAGAATAAGTCGGCAGCAGGTCCGGGAGCCCTGAGTTTCCTGGAGAATGAGCCGGCAACAGGGCCGGGAGCCTGGAGTTATTACCCCGGAAATTAAATCTGGGCCTCAGGCATGAGGAAGAGGCGAGAGGGCTTTGGGAAGGAACGAGTACTGAATGGGTGAGAGCTTTTGGGGTAAAGGTTAGGGGCGGAGTGGGAGGGCAGGGCCAGTTTCACGGCCTAGCTCACAGTGAAGAGGTCCCACAGGGCCAGATTTAGTTTCCCAGGGCAATAAATTATGCCAACGTTTAAATTATTTTAATTCAGATCACAAAATTTTCCGTTTGAACACTTGGGCAAATGGCCTGGCATTATTGATTCAGAACCAGGATGTCCCGGATTTGACGTAACCAGATGTTTAAGAATCCAGCGGAGAAAAATTTGGGCTTGGTGATTTCGGTGTTGACATTATTGAGAATGGCGAGGCATTACTTCTTAGAACTACGGTAAGCAGATGACTTAGATGTTTTATTTATTTCATTTTTTTCTTTCCATACTACGCGCTTGAAACGTATTCTTACAAATGTTAAATCATATCGCAACAGCTACGGTATAGACCTTTCTCTTCCGTCGAGATATGGAACTGCATATTTATTTATTTTAATTTGCTCAATTGCCTTCATGATGCAGATATCAAGAATTATATTTCCTTTCTCAGGCAATGTTTTTAGCCTCACTTCTAGGACAGGAGTATGGAACAAAGGAAAATCATCAAGACTATTCGAACTATTTCCATTTACGTGAACAGGTATGGGTGATGAAGAGAATCAGATTATATTATTATTAGATTTTTGTTGATGTGCGGGATTTTCTGAAATTAAATTCTGTAAAGATTGATTATTTTTTGGTTTATAATGTTTGACTTCGACAACAAGGCAGTTATTATTTGGAGTATGAGCGACAAGATCAGAGCTGCCTTTAATTACGGCTTGTTCACCGGTTGGTCTATGTTTTCCGATATTAAGACAGATAAATAACAAAACACAAAAGATAGACTCTTCACGAAGTGAATAATAGAATGGTATTGATGTCGAATCGGAAATAACCCCTTGAACACAAGAAATGGGGGGTTGACTAAGTTAGCAGCTGACGAACGAAGGGGGCATGGCAGGGTATGGCAGAGGGCGCAGAACGCCTGGGGCTGGGCGGGTGTTAGTCAGGGGGAGGGAGGGCTGGATGCCGTGGCGGCCATCCTCTGGGTCAGGGGAGGCCATCCTCCGAACTCAGGGCGTCAATCCTCTGGGTTCGGGGCGTCCATCCTCCGGGTTCGGGCCATCGTCCTGGTCAGGGGCGTCCATCCTCTGGGTTCGGGGCGTCCATCCTCCTGGTCAGGGGCGTCCATCCTCCGGCCTCGGAGCGACCTTCCTTCGGGTCCTGGGCGGCCTTCCCTCGGGTCCTGGGCGGCCTTCCCTCGGGTCCTGGGCGGCCTTCCCTCGGGTTCTGGGCGGCCTTCCCTCGGGTCCTGGTCGGCCTTCCCTCGGGTCCTGGGCGTCCATCCTCCGAGTCCTGCGCGGCCTTCCCTCGGGTCCTGGGCGGTCTTCCCTCGGGTCCTGGGCGGCCTTATAAGTTTGCACTAGTTGGCACCAGAGCATTGCTTCTGTTTTGGCCGCCGCCAACTGGTCAACCTTCCTTTCTCCCTCCGCCGAGTTATTTCCGATTCGACATTAATAAAATCAAACCATGCCAATAATCAACGTAGTAAACATAAAAGATATGAAAAATAATTAATCAGTTTACACAATTAAAATATGCCAATAACTCATGTCTTTTGAGCAAAGGCAAGATACTAATTTATCAATTATATTGCTTTGACTTTCATGCCTACTAAGATATATTGCTTTGACTTTCATGCCTACTAAGAATAGAGTACGTTATTTGATTTATAATCATAACAATTAAAAAAAATTTTTATGATATAAACGATAAATTTCCGTAATGTATTTGGAGAAAGCGAAGTGTTGAACTGAGGCTGCTTCTGCCTTCAGTTGCAAAAAAAATAATTGGCGATGTATCATGCGAAAGTTGGCGAGAGGCAGGGACTTCCTTCAAGGTTTGACAGGTCAAGCCATCCCAGTGCTTAAAGAGCAATGAGACATCCTCTGCAAGGTCGTTCCAGCTTTTCGTCAAATCTGGAACACCCGCACGGGCGGTCGTGTGAAGACAGGTAACGGAGGCAGAAGATCCTGCTACAACGAATGGCGTTACCTGCCGTTGCTGTTCTTTTTCAGGATTCTCAAGACCTCTGCCTTTTTCAGCTTCAGGGTACTGCTGATCTCCTCCACGCTCTTGTTGTTGTCGTGCAAGGCCAGGACCGACAGGACCACAGTGGTTCTCAAGGCGGCCTTCTCCGCCTCCGCGGCTGCAAGCTTCGCCTCCGCGGTTGCAAACTTCGCCTCCGCGGCGGCCTTGGCCTCCATGTCTTGCGTATACTTTCCGTTTGTCCACGCGTCCATGAACACAGCATCAGAGAAACCCATTTTAAATAGCACCTCCATGAATTTGAAGATTATGTTCTCTGCGGCGAATTTTCTGCGTGCCAAGACACCGCAAATCGTCCTGAAGAGCAGGCGCGGGTCCCTGGCCTTTTTCGCCATGTAACGCCCCGTCCTGAGATATTCCTCGATCGCCTCGAGCGCCTTCAAGGGGTCGTCCGGTGTTTTCCCGAGCGAGGCCAAAAACCACTTGGTCAATTCGAGCTTCGAGAGAGGCAACGCGCCCTTGCTATCCCACTTCTTTAACGCGGCCCGGACTTTCTTGACTATGTCTTCAATGTCGAGCAAATCAGCCAGGAAGATCTGGGTGATGGTGAAGGACGAGCAGTCCTGGGCGGCGCGAGACATGTCCTTGTGGGGATAGGACGCGGACGGGCGAAACCTAATGGTGGCTGGATAGACGACGATGACCCTGATCGGAGGAATGAGTTTGAATCTTTTGAACCTTGTCATTAACTGTTCCGCCAACAAGTCGTGATAACTTGCAAAACGGAAGATATCACGGTTGTCAGCGGTGGACTGAAACTCGATAATGAGAAATGAGCAGTCTTTCAGCTCAACAATTAAGTCTGGGCGTTTTAACCCCATCGAATTCCAGTCGATCAATTCGGTGCTGTACAAACGTGCGCCCGGAATGAGTTTGGGGTCAACACCTATGAATGCCAGAAAGGATGCGAGATCTAGAATTGCAATTAATTTTTGATGTCGATCCTTGAGCGGTACAGACTTTAGATAGTGAATCCTTTCCCGGATCATGTCGAGTTTTCCGGAAGCCGCCCAGCAAACAGAACTGCACAGAACCCTCGTTACCAGGAAAAAGGTCAAGATTATGACAAGCAAGCTCAAAATTCTGCCGATGTTGACCGCAAAAAACCAAAGTTTGCCCGCCTCCAGAATCATGATTCGGTTCCGTGCCCGACAACTATGCTTCAGGCACGCTCGCACTCTGACACTTTCTGATTCTGCGCTCCTTGGCCCCGGAAAGCAAGACCTTGGCCTTGAGTTCCGGTGCTCAGGGAGGCCGCTGGATTCCGAAACCATCTTTCAGTTTCAGAATTATAAGGCCAGCATCAGATTATAGGGCTTGACGACACCAGGATATGCCATTGACAGGGTACCTTATCGAAAAGCTGGTCAACTGCCACGCCGGCACGTCATGTCCGCCATGAAGCCAATATCGTGAGGCATTCGTCTGAGGGCCGGGAGAAGCGAACCTGTCACTACCTCGCCTCCCTTCCGGGCAAGAAGGCCAGATCCTCCCATCTCATGCCCTGAAAGCAGCTTGAGGAGCTCACAGAGGACGCGAAGCCCACTCTTTCAGTGGCAGAGCACGACCTGGGCTTTCTCGATAAGCTGGGATTCGGGTTCCTTGACATGGGAAGTTGTTCTGCTGGGAGGCGGTGTCCGGCGAACCCGGTGAAGATACCGGGCCAGGGCGTCCGCAATGGGCTCCTGGCCGGATAGTGCCTGCGGGAGCCATGGCCTGATGGTTGAGGTTACTGAACTTGATTGTTGTTTTGATTGCCTTTATTTGTTGCTATGGCTACTCTTGAAGATTAACGACAAAATTACCAGAGTTGACTTCTCTGAATTATATTTTTACATCATATCTGCCAATCAAGGCAACGTCAACACTATTAGACAGTTTTGTGTTGCTTATGAAAACCCTGACATATTCATGTTTACGAATTAATTCAAAACTTATTAGATAGTTATATCAAGAGCCTTCTGATCTTTTTCATTTCATTCATTCATGTCGAATCGGAAATAACTCGGCGGAGAGAGAAAGGAAGGTTGACCAGTTGGCAGCGGCAAAAACAGAAGCAATGCTCTGGTGCCAACTAGTGCAAACCTATATGGCCGCCCCGAGCCCGGAGGATGGCCGCCCAGGACCCGGAGGAAGTCCGCCCATCCCCAGGCGTTCTGCCCCTTCTGCCGTACCCTGCGATGCCCCCTTCGTCCGTCAGCTGCCAACTTGGTCACCCCCTCCAATTTTTTGCGTTCTAGGGGTTATTTCCGATTCGACATTGATGTAATAAATGAAGATAAAAGTTCTTCTGATTTTTCATGGCCTAATGAACAGAAACAATTTTAAAAATTGTGATATCGATCATTCCAATATTCTTCATGATTTGAAAGAGATACAGGAACGCTTAATCTTTGAAGAAATTGTTGAATTATTGAATTTTTAATTTCGGTATTCGGAATTTTCAAGGAAAATTTTCATGGTGATACTGATTTGACAATTTTGTCAACGGTAACATAACCGGCCTCTAACAGGACCTCATTTTCATGTAATGAATCATTTGTTGTAAAAATTGAAGAGTGGTGATTTAAAAGAATTTCATTGACCTTTCAAAAATGGAGCGATCTTTCATGGACATGTTAAAATTTGAATTATTATTTAATCCTAACCGATGAATAAACATTGATGTTCTAGATTTGAACCAATAATCATCATAACGTCCATGAATTTGACAATTAATAACAGAATATGGATTTAACACATTTGTATTTCCATCTCAGCTGTGCCTATCGTACCAGTCTTCTATATTTTCAAATAAATCTTTAACAGTTAATTATTTATCCATAATATCATCACGCTTCATTGCTTTCAAAGTATATGGGAGATATTTCACGAAAGTTTTAATGACTTCTGCAATACTAAATCCGCATATTGATGAATAGTTAGGATTAAATGTAATATCAGTTATAATATTTGATCCTGAAAGAGGAGATATTTGGTAGAAATTACTGACTCCGGTGATGAATACAAATCGATAAAAGTATCGATTTTTCTTAACGGCTGAATAAAAATCATGTAATCATGATCTAATTTTTTAAAATTGTGTCGTTATCTCCAATATTTGATGTCTGAGGATAATCATATTCATCAACAAGAATAATCACATTTTGCCTGTGATATGTTTTTGTTGATTTGCGAGCAAGTTTAACGTAAGGATCATATCTTAAGGAAAGCTGTAATATCAATTGTGAGAAGATACCGGCAGGAGTTGAATTATTAACTTTGACATTATGGTGATCTGCTTGACCGACTAAATTATCTGTAAGAGATTTCTGAAATAGTTTTGGGTCTGACGACATATCGCTCATATCAATATGAATAACGGGGAAAGTTTTAAATTTGTACTTAGGTGTCGCTTTCATGATATCCATATTTTTGAAAAATTCCTTGTTCCCCAAGACAATATTTTCAATCGTGTCAAGCAATAATGTTTTGCCGAATCTTTTTGGTCTGGCCAGGAAATAGGGACCTCTCGAGAGTAGCAAACTCCGGATCATGCCAGTTTTGTCTACAAAAGATACCTGTTGAACAATAAACTGGTTGATATCTGTTTCAGATGAAATTGATTCCGGTAAAGCGAGTAGTTTTTCAGGCATATGGATAATCCTTTAGAGTAGCAGTGCTATATGAGCTGACAGCTACAAATATTGTTTATGAGTTGAAAGTTGTAAAACTTGAACATGAGTTAAGCGAGTATAAAAAATATTCAAAACATAACTTGGCATGTTTGTCAAACCTTTGATTCAGTAGAGGAATTGCGACATCTCCAAAATGATGCAAAACTCAATGACAAATTTTTCACTGTATGGCAAAGTTAACCCAGTTGCTATTGATTAGTCAAGTTCAAGTTGGTTATAGCCTAGCATATGTCTGATGAGCATGAATCAAAAGTTTGATGATGGTATTATATAAATATTGAAGGCAATTTGTTTAGTTATCAAATGGTAAATATATTTTAAAAATGATAGAAGCTTTGGTCAGAGATAATATTCGGATTATAATAAAAGTTTAGCTTAAATTGAATAATAAAGAAAGATATTCGTTTTCTAGCTGTAAGAGGAACCGCTACATGATTTCTTGAGTTAAATTGGTAAAGAGAGTTAAAAATTTACATAATCAAACGGAAGGTTAATTTATAGCTTTGCAATCCTTTGAAAATATTTCCTGTTCCAGTAAAGAGCCCTTCTACCCCTTGTTCTTCTCCAGGAACAGCGCCGTGCTCAGAAGGGGCCAGATGAGCATCATGTGGTTCCTGATCCCGGCCAGGTGCTCGGAGAGGATCTTCTCCGCTGCTCCGGGGGCGAGCCAGCCGGTCTTCGGGAGGGGCGAGCCCATTATGACGTCCAGGACCTCCTTGGAGGTCGCCGGGTTCCGGAGCCATGCGTCCAGGGGGACGTTGAAGCCGGTCTTCACGGGGTTCAGGCGCGTGTACTCGGGAAGGAGGCCCTTGACCGAGCGGCGGACGAGCATCTTGGTGAGGCCGTTCTCGTACTTGCTGGTCCCTGGGAGGCTCAGGGCGAACCGGAAGAGTCGGGGGCTCGCCATGGGGAAGACCCCCTTCACCCAGTTGGCGGAGCTGGACAGGTGCTCGCTCCAGAGGGTGGGGGGGGAGGTCTCGTAGGTCATCTCCTGGTAGAGGCGGTTGGAGAGGAAGTAGGGGTAGGGCCTGGGCATCGGGGGCGGCGGGATGACGGTCTCCATGGTCCTCACCCAGTCCTCGTCGAACCAGGCGCGGTTCTGGCTGTAGCGGGTAAGGTCCACCTTGATCTCGCCGGTCTTGAAGTCCATTATCCTCTTGAAGTAGGCGTCCCTGATTTCGGGGCTCTTGCGGAAGACGGGGTGGTCGTGGAGCCTCGCCCAGTGCGCCGTCTCCCTCTCGAGCAGGGCCTCGTGGCCGTCCCTGTACAGGTCCGCGAAGAAGTACATGAAGTGGTCGAACTCGCCGGCGAGAGACTCGTCCCCGCCCAGGCCGGAGAACAGGTACGCGCAGCCGCTCTCGGCGGCGTTGCGGGCGAGCACCCCGCCCGCCATCCAGGTGACCGTGGCCAGGGGGGCCAGGGTCCTGTCCATGAGCTGGGAGGTCTCGCGCACCAGCTCGGGGCTGTCCAGATCAAGGGGGTGGAGCGCCCAGCCCTTTGCCCCGGTGAGGGCCTGGACGCCCCTGGTCTCGTCGTAGGGAGAGCCCTTGGCAGAGCTGTAGCCTACGTACCAGCACTCCACTGGCGCCCCGAGGATGTCCGAGGCGAGGGCCGCGATGGTCGAGCTGTCCAGCCCGGATGAAACTGTGAAGGCGAATCCAGAGCTGGCGAGCGCCGAGAGCCTGAGCGACACGTTCTCACGGAGCATGAAGAGGTAGCGGTCGGCGGCCTCCTGGACGCCCAGGGTGGCCGGCTCGGGATCGAAGCTCAGGTCCAGCCAGGGCTCCAGCTCGGCCTTCGCGCCAGAGAGCGTGAGCTGGTGGCCCGCAGGCACCTGCATTACCCCCTCGTGGAAGGTTCGCCTGGGGTCGCGGAATATGTAGCGGTAATGGGTGGCCAGGAAGTCGTAGAGGGTGTCCTCGCGGGGTGTAGGCTTCTGGTCCATGAGCGGCAGGATGGTGCCGAGGCTGAAGGACACGGCCCAGCCCTTCCGGGTCCTCGCGTAGTACACGGGGGTCGCTCCCACCGCGTCCCGGATGCACCTGACGGTGTCGTCGCGCGGGTCGTGCCAGACGATGGACGCGTCGGACTCCATGGAGTTGAGGGAGCGCGGATCCTCCGCTATCCTCCGGATTTCCTCCTTCCCGTCCCCCGAGAGAGTGTAGATCCGCCCGTGCACGTGGTACGAGGGTTCCCCCCGGGACTCGGTGGAGCCGGCGGCCCCTGGCGCGGCAAGGCTCTGCGGGGCGTCCGGCAGGTAGACGAAGGAGCCGTCGGGATTCGCTTTGAAGCTCATATTTTTCTCTCTGGGGGACGGATGCCCCTCGCGTGAGGCGGTTCTGGGCCGGGCTTGCGGGCGTCACGCCCTCCCCCCTGGCCGGGCTTGCGGGCGTCACGCCCTCCCCCCTGGCCGGGCTTGCGGGCGTCACGCCCTCCCGGGCCGGGCTTGCGGGCGGCACAGCCCCCTCGGTTCGGGCATGTCGTCACGCCCCCTCGGTTCGGGCTTGTCGTCAAGCCCCCCTCGGGCCGGACATGAGGGCGTGACGCCTCCCTCGGGTCGGGGTTGTGGGCGTCATGACCTTCTCGGGCCGGGCTTGTGGGCATCATGACCCTCTCGGGCGGGGCTTGAGGGCGTCACGCCCCCCTGATGCCGGACATGAGGGCGTCACGCCCCCCTCGGGCCGGCTTCCGGTCCGGAACTCCCGTCGCGGCCCATGGGGGCCACCAGTCCGGTCTTGCGTCGGCGTATCTTGGCGGGAATGGCTGCGGCGTCCAGTGCGGGGAGCGGCTTGAACAGAAGCGTCTTGCGGGCCAGGTAGCTCAGTGTGTTGCCCGGCCAGGGGGGGGAGGGGGTGCCTCTCCTGTTTCTGAGGAGGAAGGCCTTGGTGAGGGTGAAGGCCCCCGCGAGAAGCGCCGGAAGGCTCCCGTAGGGGGTCCTGAAGTAGGGCCTCCAGACCGCCACGGTCTCGAAGCCGTAGGCCGCGAGCCGGCTCATGACGGCGTCGCGGGGGGGGTAGACCTGGTGGAACGGGTGCCAGAGCCTGAACATTGGCCCCGTTATGCGGGATGCCACCGACTTCGGGTTCACCAGCCCGGAGAGGAGGACCATGCCGCCGGGCGGGATCCAGTTAAGGACTCTTCCCAGCATCACGTCTGGGCGCACGAAATGGTCCAGCGACTGGTTGAATATGGCCAGCGCTATCTCGCCGGGCGGCTTCTCCAGGTCCTCGGCCCAGGAGACGGTCACCTCGAGGCCCCTGGCGATGGCCTTGGAGGCCGCCTCGGGGTTGGGCTCCACGGCAATCCTGCGGTAGCTGTCGGGGAAGAGCGACAGCATGAGGCCCGTGCCCGCACCCAGGTCGATCACCGTGCCGTTCTCCGGCATGAGCCTCATGGCGGCCGAGGCGTAGCCGCGGTATTCCTCGAGCCTCTGCTCGGCGCGGCTCACGGGGTCCACGCCCCGGCCCTCAGGATCGAAGGTGCGCACGTAGAGCTCGGGGCTGGAAAAGAACTCCCGGGCCATGGCCGGACCAGGGTGGGGGTTCACCTGGTAGGTTCCGCAGGCCTGGCACCACTCCATTACATAGGTCACGGGCTCGGCCCCACTTCCGGGCGAGGGAGTCCTGTCGAAGGTGAACCTGAAGCCCATGGGGCCCTTGCCGCACCAGCGGCAGACCGGGGTGTATGTCAGATCTTCCGCCACATGGCCCCCCAGTGGTGGTTGGACGCCCTGTTCGTCTCCAGCTCGGAGAGGGGCTCGAAGCCACCTTCGGCAAGTATTGTAGAGAACGCCTCCGGCCCCGTCACCTCCCGGCCCCACTCCTGGACGTCCTTGCCGGGGAAGTGCTGGCTCACCAGGAGCTGCCCCCTTTCGGCCAGCAGGTGCCGGAAGCCGGCCGTCACCCCGGGGAGCTCGAGCACGATGCCCCAGAGGGTCTGGGCCAGGACTATAAGATCGAAGGAGCCCGGCGTGAAGGGCCCACCGCTGGGGGAGGGGGTCCGGCCGGGTTCTGCGGCCTGGCTGGGCCCGGTTTCGCGAGGGCCCATGGCCGCGTCCTGGCCTGGAACCGGTCGGGTGCTGGCGGAGGAGGAGAAAGAGGCGGCGGCGGAGGATCGAGCGGAGGCGGAAGGCTCCGGGTTCGGGACCGGGACGCCTCCGGGCCCGTGGCAGACTCCGCCCGCCGGCCCGCCGGCCAGGAGCCTAAGGTCGTAGGGTACGAGGCGGGGCAGGGCCGCCCCCGCCGCCTCGAAGCGGGCACGGGCCTTACGGAGGGCCGTGGGGGAGATGTCCGCGAGGGTCAGCTCCACGTGGAGGAAGCCTTTCGTGAGTTCCTCGTAAAGCGCCAGCGAGAACAGCCCCGCTCCGGCCCCGGCGTCCAGGACGCGGAGGGCCCCTCCGGGGCCCCGCGCCTCCGGCGGAGAATGGCCGGCCAGGAGGAGCGCCGCCAGCATGTCCAGGCGAAGGCCCAGACTCTCGATGTTCCAGGGGTCCTCGCAGTCGCGGTACATGCCCTCGTAGTCGCCCACGTGGCGTCCGTTGACTATGAAGTAGTCCCTGTAGCTTCTGGGAGTGGTCGCGTGATCGGTCAAGCGGGTTACCTGGCTAGCGACAGGAGGAGTCGGCGGAGGGTTTCCGCGGCCTCCTCGACAAGGGGCATTGGGTTCGCGGGGGACATGGGGAGGCTTATCTCGTTCAGGAAGAAGGACTCTGCCTCGGGGAAGTCGCCCTCCTTGAGGCCCAGGGTCCGGGCGTAGTAGGAGAAAAGGTGCAGCGGACGGAACATCACGCTGGTGCCGATGTTGAGCTCCCTGAGGCGATCTATCACGCTGTTCCGGTCACATGAGAGATTCTCGGGGATGAGCCTCAGCGGGTAGAGGTGCCAGGCGGAGGAAGAGCCGCTCGACTCCTTTGGGAGCGTCACCAGCTTGCCGTCCAGGCTGGAGAGGGCGCTGGTCCAGATTTTGGCGAAGGCCCTCCTGCGGGACTGCATCTCCGGGAGCTTCTTGAGCTGGGCCAGGCCCAGGGCCGCGCCCAGATCCGTGAAGTTGTACTTCCAGCCCAGGACGGAGACGTCGTAGTCCCATGTGGCCCTGGGCGAGTGCCGCTCCCATATCTTCCGCTCGTCGGTGATGCCGTAGGCGGAGAGGACAGCGGCCTTCCGGATCAGCGGCTCTGGGCCGGTGAGAAGGCCGCCCTCGCCGCAGGCTACGTTTTTGGTGGCGTAGAAAGAGAATGCGGTCAGCGCCGACAGATCGTGACGCGGCATGCGCTGGAGGACTGACGACCCCACCTGGTGCCGGTCCGTCAGCGCCGCGAAGGCGTGGGCGGCGTCTTCCAGGATGTTGAGCCCGTAGGCGCCCGCCGTCTCACGGAAGCCGGTCACGTCGGCCGGGAAGCCGCCGTAATGGACGGGGAGGACGGCCTTGACCGTGAGGCCCGTGGAATCGTGCCGCGTCAGGCCGTCGCGGTCCTTGTTGCACTGGTTCGCCAGAAGCTCCCGGACGCGTTCCAGGGAGAGGTTCCCGTCCGAAGGGTTCACGTCGCAGAAAAGGGGCCGCGCGCCGGTGTACATGATGACGTGGGCGGTGGAGGCAAAGGTGAGCGGGGTGGTCACCACTGCGTCCCCCGGGCCGACGTTCAGGACCAGGAGTCCCAGGTGCAGGGCCGCCGTGCAGGAGCTCACCGCCAGGGTACCGTCGGAACGGAGCAGATCCTTGCAGGCGGACTCGAAGCGCTCGCACTTGGGGCCCCTGGTCAGCCAACCGGAATCCAGGGTGTCCTTCAGCTGAAGGAGTTCCTCCTGGTCCAGCAGGGGAGGCGCGAAGGCCAGGAAACTGGGCAGGGCACGTGGAGGGGGGACGGCCGGTTGAAGAAGCGCTTTGGGGGGCATGGGTGTCCTTGGAGCTTGGAGCACGGGCTGGTGAAGGCGGCCCGGTGCCCGGAAGGCCGGGCCCTCCGGCGGGACGGGAAAGGGAACGGTACTTGCGGCTCGGGAGAGGCGTCCGTCGGCCGGTGGCTGCCGTGGGTCCCGGACGGGAGCGGGCCCACGGTCGGGGGCCGGGCGGTCAGGAGTTCCGGTACATGGCGGAATACGGGTCCGGGAAGCGGCCTTCCAGGATGGCGTCCCGGATGGCAGAGATGCCGTCGGCCAGTGCGATTCGGGGCTCCCAGCCCAGAATCTCGCGGATCTTGGAGAAGTCCACCCTGTAGTCCCGGAGATCCGGCTCCCCGGGATCGATCGCGAGCTCGGCTCCCGGGCACAGGGAGGCTATGAGCCTGCCCAGGTCCCTGAACTGGACGTTCATCTCGTTGGAGCCCACGTTGAAGATCTCGTTTGCCACGGACTGCAGGGGTGCTGTGGCGGCGGCAAGGAACGCCTCGGCCGCGTCCCGGACATGCACGAGCGGCCTCCACTGCTCTCCGGAGAAGACCGTGAGCCTCCTTTTGACCGTGGCCTCGCGAGCGAGGAGGTTCGCGGCCAGATCGAAGCGCATCCTGGGGGCCAGGCCGTAGACGGTGGCGAGTCTCAGGATGATTGGCCTGGGGAAGCCGGTCCGTGGCCTTTCCAGGAGCTTCCGCTCGACAGTGGCCTTGAGGGTGGCGTACAGGGAAACGGGCCTGAGCGGGGAACCTTCCCGGAGGGTCTCCCCGGGCCGCTTGCCGTAGCAGGAATCCGTGGAGGCGAAGATGAGCCTCTCGGCCCGTCCGTGGTGGAGGGCCGCCTCCGTCAGGGCGAGGGGCGCCAGGAGGTTCGTAAGCAGGGTCTCCTCCGGGTCGCGGTCGCAGGCGGCCTCGCCCACCAGGGCCGCAAGCATGACTATGACGTCCGGGGTTCTCACGAGCCTCTCCATGAGCCTTATGTCCTGGATGTCACCTTCTATATATGTGAAGGCGGGGTTCCCGGCCAGCTCGGGGGAGGTTTCCTGGCCGTGGAGCCTCGAGTCCAGGCATGTTACCCGGAAGCCGCCCCGGAGCAGGCTTTCGGAGACCGGCTGGCCCAGGTAGCCCAGCCCTCCCAGGACGAGGGCCTCGGGTCCGGTTCTGAGGGTGTTCTCGGTCAAGAGAGCCTTTCTGGGGCGGTAGGAGGCGCGTGACAGGGGAAGGGGGGCGGTGGCGGGCGACCTTCAGCCGGAGGCGGAAGGCCGCAAGATGCCGGGACATGTCGGAGAAGGCTGGTCGGCAAGGGCCGGAAGTAAGTCGGTCAGGTTGTCCGGGGGCCAGGGAGACGGCGGGGACCTGACAGCCGGGGCCGGAAATCTTGCCAGCTCACTAAAAATATACACCATAATGCGAGCGCGCTGCAAAATGCAGGGCAGTCAGGGGAGGAGGCCAGGTTTCAGGAGGGCATGCCGAAACGGGGCAAGGCAAGTCCCGAGTTCGGAACGACCTTAAGCCAGGACCAGGCCCAGGCCCTGGCCAAGTCCGGGCCCAGGCCCAAGTTCGGGCCCAGGCTGAGGTCCGGGCTCTGGCTGAAGCCAGGTCCTGGCCAAGTCCTGGTTCAGGCAGAGTCCTGGTTCAGGCCCAAGTCCGGTCTCAGGCTGAGGTCAAGGCCCAGGCTGAAGTCCATGTCCAAGTTCAGGCTGATGTCCAGGCTCAGGCTGAAACCCAGTTTCATTCTTAAATCGGTATCTGTTCACGGGTAAGGGTTGAAGACGGGGTCTGATTCACCCTTCTGAGGTCAATATGGCTACCCCGGGGTTAAATGTAACCAGCTGGCAAGACACTTGGCATGGAACCCGGTCT
>JAISFP010000159.1 GCA_031263525.1 Deltaproteobacteria bacterium
TCTCCATCATCGCCGTCATTCCTCTCCTTCATCGCCGTCCTTCCTCTCCGTCATCGCCTTCCTTCATCTCCATCATCGCCATCCTTCCTCTCCATCATCGCCATCCTTCATCTCCATCATCGCCATCCTTCCTCTCCATCATCGCCATCCTTCCTCTCCATCATCGCCATCATCTCCATCCGTAACTGTTCAGGTGCCCCCGCAAGGGGAGTACAACAGGGGGGCCTTTCCAACCAAAATGCCCTCTGGGGAAGTATTTCTCCACCGCATAAAGTATCCGTTGTTGACTCTTAAACTTTAAGAGTTCCTCATCTGGGCTCTCTTGCTCCGAAAAGGGCCAGAATAGAGTGGCACCTGAACAGTGACCTCCATCCTTCCTCTCCATCATCGCCATCATCGCCATCATCGCCATCATCGCCATCACTGCTCTCCATCATCCACTACTTCTCCATCATCACCTTACTCTCCAACATCGCCTTCATCCCTCTCCATCTGCCCATTTCTTTCCAAACTATCAGCCCCTTCCGCCCTCTCTGCCATCTCCTTCCTTCCACAGACTTTGAGCGCACCTCACACATCCTGCTTTTCACAGGCGCAAGGCAGTTTCTTTAACATTGTGTCGGCATCGTCTTTACAGTTCAGATATCCACCCAGGTTGCCGTCATGCCAAGAGATCTTGTCAGTATTTGCTTGCAAAAGCTATTTTGCTCACTCAGATATTGTGGTAATATAGAGTCATGCTTGGTTTTACAGGAATTTTACCTGTCCCGGTCGGCCTCCTCCGACAGTGACGCGAGGTTCCAGCCTATGCTTGACGGCATAACATGCGGTATGTTGTCTGGTTTTGAGGACGTAGCAGTCCATCTAGCCGGTTTCTCCAGTGGTTTCCTGGGCATGCAATGTCTCGGGCTTCCGACACCCTCGGTCTATGACGCGTCCGTCACGGTCTTCCTGTCCCCGCTGATGACTGCCTCGCGTCTCGTGCCGCCAGGGGATCCTGGTCCGTCCCCGGACGATGCCCCTGCAGTCCGCAAGGCCAAGCTCCTCTTCCTGAGGGCCAGGGCAGAGTGCCTGTCGTCCGAACCGGCGCGCCCGAACTACGGCTTGTCCCTGGAAGTGGCGGAGACGCTTTCCCGTGCCCGTTTCCGGGCAGGGGACCCGGACTGCGTCTGCGCTCGGCGCTGGCATCTGTGCGCTGCCGCCCTTGTCGCGAGGGCAGCCGCTCCCCCCTGCGCCGAGCTTTCCGAAACTCTCATGAGTCTCGCTGCAGACGGATGCTGCGGGGGCGAGCTGGCTGCGGCTCTCTCGTCCTGCGCCATGAGGGACCCCGGACGTCGGGAATCGCTGATGACCTGCTCGTTCGTGTCCGGTGCCGCCGGATGCATTGCCGGATCGGCTGACCCGCTGCTCGCGTTCGCCGGGTTCGTTATGGTATCCGTCGTTCTCATTCCACCCTCCTACGGACCGGGTGCATCGGTTCCTGGCAATTCAGGAAGGCTTGTGAACGCGCTCTCCCTTGCCCCGGCACTCCCCGCGCCGGAGTGCGCGGCATTTCTACCGGCATATCACCTGTCAAGAGCAAAGAAGATAGACAGGCCCAGGCTGTGGCGCGATGCGCTCAAGGACGCGGCCGGCCTGGGCCTGCCAGATGATCCGGCCTTCCGGCTGGTCTGGGAGACGCTCGATCTTGAGCTGGAACTTCTGGCTGAGGGCGCTGGCGGCTCAAGGGGCCGTTCGTTGTTCCTGGAAACCTTCGCGGGAATGGCGGACCGGGGACTACTGTCCGGTTTCGGCCGTTCCGCCGATCCTGCCCTTGCCGCCCTCGTGGAGACCGCGAAAGTCCTTTCAATGCGCCTGGCATCACTTGACCAGAAAAGTCTTGCCAGGGCCTTCAGGATAGTCGCCCCGTTTCGCGCGTCCGGAGAACTATCTCCCTGGGCTTTCGAAGAGCTCTTCCGGCAGTTGAGGATCAGACAGCCCAAAACATTCCAGATGAACGTCATGCGCGCGGCTTCGGACGGACTCTTCGGCGAAGGCGACGCCCTGGTCCATTCGATGGCTAACGCCTGCTGCGTTTCCGGTTCCGGCAGCGTCAAGCTCGCCCGTTTCAAACGCGAGGCCATGGAGATTTCCAGACGTGCCGGGA
This sequence comes from Deltaproteobacteria bacterium, assembly GCA_031263525.1. GTDB lineage: Bacteria > Desulfobacterota > Desulfarculia > Adiutricales > Adiutricaceae > JAIRZX01. Next base: position 2,147 of record JAISFP010000159.1, read on the forward strand.
CAGCGCTGACCCCCGGCCCCTACTGCATGCGGCTGGCGGACTGTATTGTCAGTGCTGACCTGGCGGCCCGGACCGGAGGCGGTCTGACTCAGGCATTCGGGGAGCTGGCCTCGCTGTCGCCGGACGCTCCGGGCTGTACCGGCCTCAGGGAAAACGACTGTTTTTCCGGCACGCCGGTCTCGTCCGCCGTCCCGGACGTCAAGTTCGCACGTGACGATCCGAGCGCGGTTTCCGCCGCAGAAGCCAGGACGCTTCACCTGTACTCATACGCGTCGGCCCTGACACTGCTTGCCATGGAGTCACGAGACAAGAAGTCGACACCTGGATTGATCACGGAATTATTGGATATGCTTCCGGACCGATCGCTGATGGATCCGGTTTTCCTGGACTCCATACTCCCCGGTGCCTCCTGTGTACCTTTTTCACACTACAGCGACATCGAGGCAGGGTTGGCCCTGCTCGCGGCATTCAGTCCCGGACTGGGCAAGGTGAGACAGGGACGTCTCCAGACCAGGGCCATGGAGGGCCTCTTCTGGTACATGAGCATCGTCACAGCGTGTGTCTCGGAGGCACCCTTCGAAACCCAGAGCGAGCTGGGCCTGACGGTCCTTTCTGGCCCGCTCCCGCCGGTTGTCCGTGCCGCTCTGGTCGCGGCGCTAGTCGTCGCATACGGAAATCGCGGACTCGCCAGCGAGGCCGAATGCATTTTCCTGGACAACTCGCTCATGCTGGTCCAGCCCCAGTTCCCGGTCAAGGGAGGGCCCCCGTCCGCGAGCTCGACCGTGGCTGTGCCCGGACTGCCGTCAAACGTCTCGTGGAGATGGCCCCCGGTACGCCCTGAACATCCTGAGGTGTTCTTAGGGCATGACATTGCCCAGCGTTTCCGTCCAGAAGGCGGGGCGGCGGGCTTCGCCACGCCGTCTGCACGGGACACTCTGCTTGCTGTTGACGGGTTTGCCTCCTTAATGGAAAACGATCCCCTGCGAGCCGGAGTTGCCCCCGCCCCTCTCCCTTATCGCCCCGAACCTCCGGAGGCACAGGAGGCCGCCGCTTTTGCCGGTGGCATTTCCTGCGAAGGCTGGAAGGAACTGAACGCATGGCTTCAGTCCCGCCGAGAGGAACTCTTTGCCGAGGCGCCAGACGCTGTCGGGGCTGTCCATGCCGCCAACACTCCAGGATTGTTCTTCGAGGCGTCTCACTGGGATTGGGCGGCCGGTTCAGACTGGGACACCATTGCCGAAACCATGGCGGACAACCAGAATTGCCATACAGGAGGTGTTCCTGACGTCACTGGCTTCTGTTCTGTGGCACGGCTTACGTCGGAGGCCGATCCCGGTGACAGGGCCATGATCCTGAGGGACTGGAATGCGACCATGACTGCCGCTCCGCCCCTCTCAGTTTCGGGCGGACCTGTGATAGCCGTCCTCGACAGGGCCGGCCCGCTGCCGTTCACTGCCGGCGCAGTGGTCCTTGCCGAGCTCGGACGTTTCGGGACGGCTTTCGAGTGCCTTGTCCGGGACAGCCGCCCTGACTACCATGCCCGTCTCAAGGCCAGGGCTCTCGCCAGGATTCTGGAGAATTCCGACTCTTTCGCAGGGACAGGACTTGCTCAACGTGCCGCGGGACTGGACTTGATCTACGCTGATAATGGCGCCGATCCAAAGGATATAGCGCGGATCAGGAATGCTCTCGGCTCTGCGGCGTTAAGTGTCCCAAATTCACCCTCCAGCGGCCTGGATTCCTTCAAGGCGGTTTCCGCAAGAGGCAATGCGCCAGCCGCCGGTCCCGTGGGCAAAGGCAAGCCTTCCGTGAAAACGAATTGCAGGAAGTCTGCAAAGAGCAGGGCTGCAAGGAAGGCCAAGGGAGGCAAGGGGGGAAAGGGCGGCGGGAACAAACGCTGAGCATTCAATCGAATTTTTTCCTCAGACATCATGACTGTCTTATCTGATCATGAAAATTGTTGTCGTTTTTCACTGAACTCATTAAGTCTCGCGGTTCTTTCTTCAGTCCGCCAGGCCTCTGTCGTCTAAAACTCCGGCTTAAGTCCGCCCCGTGCTCTGCCGGCCTTGCCAGCCCGTTTATGACCGCCCAGCATCTGTATCCTAATATTCCGGCTTCAGTCTTCCCCGTGCTCTGCCGGCCTTGCCTACCCGTTTAAGTCCGCCCAGCATCTGCCTACTAAAACTCCGGCTTCACTTCGCCCCGTGCTGTACGGCCTTGCCTGCCCGTTTATTACCAGTTCAGTTAAATGTCAGAATTTTGGCTATCGGTCCAGGGGTAAAAAATCAATGTGAATCCCATGTCTGGTATCTCGTTGCCATGATTCGCTCCCATGATGTGGGAGAAGATTTCGAAATTTTATAATATTTATCCGGAAGCGTACTAAGTCCGCCCAGCATCTGCCGCCTAAAACTCCGGCTTCACTCCGCCGCGTGCTGTGCCGGCCTTGCCTGACAGTTTCAGTCTGCCCAGCCTCTGCCACATTATGCGCCGAATTCAGCCAGTCCTGCCTCTGCCGGCCAAGCCGGCGCGCTTCAGCCTCTGCCGGCCTCACGACTGCTTCAAGTCCGTCCGGGCCACCTGACGGAACATGCGCGCATCCCAGCAGTGTGACGGCTGGCACCTGTCCGCCGTCACGCCTCGTCCCGGTGCGGCGCAGCGGCGCTCTGTGGTCCGGCTGGGCCAGCGGCCCATCTCCGCCATGCGGATGCCTCCCAGTCCTATTTTTTTCCCAGCCTCATTCCAGCCGTCCGGGAAGGCCTGTCGTCCGTCGCCCGTCGGTCAGGGCAGGGAGGCTGGTGTCGCTGCCTTTGACATGCGCCGATATTGTGTTATAATTCCTCATTCATATAATAATGGCATGGTACGCGTCCGTGCCTCGGGACGAGCACCGGCCAGCCCCGGAGGAGGATCATCCTGTCGATGAACCAGGAAACCTGCAAGAAGCTCAACAATCTCGAGGGGCTCAACGATTACTGCAACAGCCGTGGAGCGTCATTCGTGGGCATGGAGTTCCTCTGCCGGCCCTTCCCCTCTTTCGCCAATATCTCCTTCACGGCATTCCTCGGCTCCGTGCATACGGCGGTCCGCCTCGTGCCGCCGGGGGATCCGCTCCGGTCGGACGGCGACGGAGGCTCCCCGGACGTCCGCAGGGCCAGGGAGCTCTACCTGCGGGCGCGGGCCCTGTGCCTCTGCTCCGATCTCGGGCGCCCTGACCGAGACATCGGCTCGGAGCTCGCGGCCGAGATCTCCGGGGCCGGAGCCTCGGGCGGGACCGACGCCCTGCGCTGGCTTCTTCCCGCCTCGGCACTCGCCTGCAGGATCCCCTGGCTCTCCTGGGGAGGTGTGGACGGTGCCCTCCTGGAACTCGCCGACGGCGGAAGCGACGCTCCGGGACTGGCCGAGGCCCTGGCGTCCTGCGCCATCCAGAAGTTTCGCCGCAGGGAGGTGGACAGGGGCGACTCGTACCTCTCCGCTCTCTTCAGGGCCGGGCTCGACCGGTCGCTCGATGGTTCACCCGACCCCCTGCTCGTCTTCGGGGCCCTCATGTTGCGTTCAGCTGAAATGAAAACGCCAACATACGGGCCGGGGGAATCGCTCCGCGTCCGCACCGGCGGCATCGTGAACGCCCTCCACGTCTCCCGCTCGCTCCCTGAGATCGCCTGCGCCGCCGTCCTCCCCGCGCACCTCCTGGTCATGTCCAAGTCTCAGGACCGCAGGAACCTGCTGTCCGACATGGGCGCGGCTGCCAAGTTCGGACTCCCCTCTGCCCCCTCGTTCAGGCTTGCCTGGGAGATCCTCGAGTTTGTTCAGTCGCTGTCGTCAAAGAGCCCCGGGGAGATCTCCCGGAGCATTCTCAGGCATTTCGAGGAATTCGCCGAGGAGGGCCTTCTCGCGGGCTTCGCCGCCCCCCCCGGCCCTGCCATGGGCACCATGCTGTTCTTCGCGAATTTTCTCGCCGGCATGATGCCCCGCCTGAACGCGGAAGAGCTTGAACAGGCCTTGAGGGCGGCTTGCGTCCGGCGTGCCATGCCTGACGATCTCCCCCCCTGGGCCTTCACGGAGCTCTTCCGGAGCGCGAGACAGGCGAAGACCCGGGTTTTCCAGGGAATTCTGATGCGCGCCGCCGCCGACGGCCTTCTGGGCGGCGGGGACGCCGTGGTGCATGCTGTGGCGAACGCCTCGTGCTTCCCCGGACCCGAAGCGCGGCCGCTTGCGGACAACGTCCCCGAGGCCGAGGAGATCGCCCGACTGGCTGGGACGCCGGACGCCCCGGGCCCCTACGGCATGCGGCTCGCGGCGGGCATCATAGCCGCCGACAAGGCCGCGAGAACCGGCATGGGCCGGAAGGAGGCCTTCGGCGCTCTGGCAGCGCTGTCCCCCGACTTCCCTGGCTTCGTGCCGTCCCCGGAGGCTCCCTGCGGCCCCCCCGCGTCGGGCGGCCTTTCGCGGCAGGCCCTGTCCGAATCCAGGGCGCTCGCCCTTTACGCCTTCGCCGTCCCCCTCATTCCTGCCTTATGGGGGCCCGGCAATGCGAGGTCAGCCACGGAAGGGCTCGCCTCCCTCCTCAAGCTCCTTCCGGATCGCTCGCTGCACGATCCCGTGTTCCAGGACACCATACTTCCCGGGGCATGCTTCGCGTCAATGGCCGGGGGAAAGGGTATGGTGGACGCGTTCGAGTTCATCGCTGCGATATTGCCGGACGAGCTCTGTGTCAGGCATCCCCGCCTCCAGATGCGGGCGCTGGAAGTCATTTCCTTTTGGTACATGTATTTATATATTGACCCCGACGACATTGTCAAGCTAGACAACAAGATGTTGTTTTCTCTTCCGCTCCGCCTCCTGGCCGGACCCCTCCCCCCGGCCCTCCGGGCCGTCCTGGTCACCGGGCTCGTCGTCACCTGCGGCCTTCTCAAGAATGCGGACGTTGCGGAGACGATCCTCATCGACAATGCCTTAATCCTGCTCCCCGCCCCTCCCAGGATCCCGCCCGGGACCCCGAGGCCGGGCTCGGGCCAGGGGATCCCGGGCTTTCCCGACCGCCAGGTTTCCTGGAGATGGCCGGCGGAGGCCGCGCTCTTGGGGCCCTGGGAGCCAGACGGCGACTCCGGAGGGCCGGCCGAGGACAGTTTCCGGGGAGGACGCGTCCCCGAAGCGGCGATCGACGCCCTCATGCGCGGGGGCTCCTACACCGACGCCATGGGCTGGAATTACGCATCGAGGAAGGGTATGATGCACGATGCGGATGTCGGGATCAGCTTTATGGAGATGTCCGTGAATGCCGTGAGGGATGTTCCCCAGCCGGACCAGGAGATCCTGGACGCGGCGGCGCTCGAAGGCGGAATGTCACGGGACGGCTTCGGCTGCCTGACGGAACGGCTGGCCTCGCGCTTCAGCGAGCTGGAGGCAGTTTCCCCCGAGGTCGCCGATTTCGCCGGCCTGCCCGACGGGTACCCCAGGCCCTTCACGGTGCCGGAGCACTGGGACGCTACGGGGGCGGCAACGGACTGGGAATCCATGGCGGAACGGACGAGCGGCGCCTTCGACCCTGCCGACGGCAAGCTCCGGGGACCCCTGGCTGAGACACTCATGCCGGTCACCGCGTGGATCGTGAGCGACGCGGACCCCGAGGACCGCCCCCGCATACTCCGGGACATGAACATGCCCGTGACTGCCGCGCCGGAACTCAAGCTGGGCGACGGTAACATGATAGCCACCCTGGACAGGGTTTCCGGGCATCCTCTCGCCGCGGCTGTAGTGACTTTCTCGCGTCTGGGACGGCACGTTTCCGTGATCGAGTGGCTGCTCAGCGACACCCGTCCGTGGTTCCTGGCCGGCCTGAAGACCAAAGCTCTCGCCAGCAGCCTTGAGGCCCTGGTGGCTTCAGGGAAGACCGAGCTGGCGCTCCGCGCTTCTGGGCTCGTTCCGCTTTACGAGGGTAGCAAGGCGGACCGGGTGTCGCTCGCGCGGATCCGGAAGGCGCTCGCCGCCGCGGCCGGTGACCCCTCGTCTCTCTCGACGGGCCAGTCGGCCGGCAAGGGCAATCCTTCCGCAAAAGGCAAGGGCAAGCGCCCCGGCAGAGGCAAGGGCAGGGGGCCCGGAAAGGGCGGCGGAGGCAGGCGGCGCTGACTCCCGCCGGGCTTCAGCGCCGGTCTGGCCGGGCCTTCGTGTGCGGCACGGAAAATGTCCTGCCCGGTTCCGCCGGGCCCGCGACCTTCCGGAACGGCTTTTTCCGATTTTGCCAGCCTTCGCAGCTGGGCCCGGAGCGTCTCGTGACCGGAAGTCGCGCTCCGTGACTAATTCGCCGGCGGGGGAACGCTTGCCGATGTCGGACCGCCTTGTCCCGTCCAAGTTCCCGGTCAAGGGAGGGACCCCCTCATTGCCTTCTTCAGTCTGCCCTGTCTCTGGCACCTTAAACTCCTGCTTCAGTCTCGCCCCGCCTCTGCCGGCCTTGCCGGCCCGTTTCAGTCTGCCCCGCTTCAGCAGCCTTAACCGCTTGCTTTTGCCAGCCCCGCCTCTGTCGGCCTTGCCAGCCAGTTTCAGTCCGCCCCGCCTCTGTAAGCCGTAAACTCCATCTAAGTTTGCCACGGGCTCTGCCGGCCTTGCCAGCCCGTTTCAGTCTGCCCTGCCTCAGTCGGCTTGACTGCCTGCTTCTTCCAGTCCTGCCTCTGCAAGCCTCGACGGCCTGCTTCAGTCTCGTGCCGGCTCCGGCTGCCTCGGCGGCTTGATTCCGTCTCGCCCGGACTATTTCGGCCTCAACCGCCTGCTTTGAGTTCCAGCAGGCCAGCTGACGGCCCATGAGCACTTTCCTGCAAAGTGACGGCGGTCGGATGTCCGCCTGAGCGGCTCGGCCCTATGCCGCGCTCTCTGTGCCGGCAGTCCGGCGACTCGTCTCCGCCTGGTGGATGCCTGCCCGTCCTGTTGCATCACAGTAGTCCCTTTCTTTCTTCCGGGAGGGCCCGTCACACCACCGCCGGAACAAGACAGCAGGTATTACCCAGGAAATTAAATCTGGCCCTAATGGTTAGGGCCGAAGAGGGAGAGCAGGGTCAGTTTCGCGGCCTAGCTCACCGTACAGAGGTACTCTAGGAGACTGTCGCATAAATGGTTTTGACAAAGCGTATTAGGCTGGATGCGGTAGGCATGAGAATTTTCTTGCGCAACCGATAGATCCATGCCAATGCTGTCGCGATTTATGCAACAGGTTCCTAAGATCAGATTTAATTTCTGGGATAATCCCACAGCAGTTAACTTGCTACCAATGTTGAGTTATAATATTATTTTATGTTGACGGCACGGGGGCTCCAGCGCCTAGGGACGAGCCCCGGCCTGCCGCGTGGGGGAGGATCTGCCGGTCGATGAACCAGGAAACCAGCAAGAAGCTCAACAACTTCGATGGGCTCACCGATTACTGCAACAACCGTTCCGCGGCATTCGCTGGAATGGAGTTCCTCAACCGTCCCTTCCCCCCTTTCGCCTTCACGTCCTACACTTCATTCCTCGGCTCGGTGCATACGGCGGTCCGTCTCGTTCCGCCGGGGGATCCGCTCCGACCGGACGGCGACGGCTCAAGGGTCGTCAGCAGGGCGAGGGAACTCTACCTGCGGGCGCGGGCCCTGTGCCTCTGCTCCGATCTCGGGCGCCCGGACCGAGACCTCGGCGCTGAGCTCGCGGCCGAGCTCTTCGGGGCAGGGGCCCAGGACGGGACCGGCGCCCTGCGCTGGCTCCTTGCGGCCTCGGCCCTCGCCTGCAGGATCCCCTGGCTCCCCCGGGGAGGGGTCGGCGAAACCCTCCTTGAGCTTGCCGACGGGGGATGCGCCGCGCCGGGACTGGCCGAGGCCCTGGCGTCCTGCGCCATCCATGAGTTCCGCCGCAGGGATGTGGACAGTGGAGACTCGTACCTTTCCGCTTTCTTCAGGGCCGGGCTCGACCGCTCTCTCGTGGGTTCTCCCGACCCGCTGCTCGTGTTCGGCGCCCTCATGATGCGTTCGGCCGAACCGAACACGCCAACATACGGGCCGGGGGAGTCTCTCCGCGTCCGCACAGGCGGCATCGTGAACGCCATCCACGTATCCCGCTCGCTCCCTGAGATCGCCTGCGCCGCCGCCCTCCCCGCGCACCTCCTGATCATGTCCAAGATGCAGGACAGCAGGTACATGCTGTCAGACATGGCCGCGGCCGCCAAGCTCGGACTCCCCTCTGGTCCCTCGTTTGCCCTTGCCTGGGAGCTCCTCGCGCTCGAGCTGTCGCTTCCGCCAAAGAAAGCCGGGGAGATCTCCCGCAGCATTCTCAAGCATTTCGAGGAATTTGCCGAGGAGGGCCTTCTCGCGGCATTCGCGGCCCCGCCAGGCCCTGCCATGGCCGCCATGGGGATCTTCTCGGGCTACCTCGCCCAGAAGATGCTCGTCCTGAATCCCGAGGAGCTTGAAAGGGCCGTGAGGGTTGCCTGCGTGCGGCGGGCGGCCCCTGACGATCTCCCGCCCTGGGCCTTCACGGAGATCTTCAGGAACGCGAGGCAGGCGAGGACCCGTGTCTACCAGGGAATTCTGATGCGCGCCGCCGCCGACGGCCTCCTGGGCGGCGGCGACGCCGTGGTGCATGCGGTGGCGAATGCCTCCACCTTCCCCGGAAACGACGCTCGCCCGCTTGCGGACAACGTCCGCGAGGCCGAGGAGATCTCCCGCCGGGCGGGAACTCCGGACGCCCCCGGCCCCTACGGCATGCGTCTAGCGGCGGGCATCATAGCCGCGGACGAGGCCGCGAGAACCGGCAGGGAACTGACTGAGGCCTTCGCCGCTCTTGCCGCGCTCTCCCCTGACTTCCCTGGCTTCGTGCCGTCCCCGGAAGCTCCCGGCCGCCTCGCCGCTTCAGGCGGCCTTTCGGGACAGGCCCTGTCCGAAGCCAGGATGCTCGCCCTTTACGCCTTCGCCGCGCCCCTCGTTCCTGCCGTATGGAGACACGGGCCCGCCAAGTCCGTCGTGGATGATCTCGCCTCCCTCCTCAAGCTCCTTCCGGACCGCTCTCTTAACGATCCCGTGTTCCAGGACACCATACTTCCCGGGGCATGCTTCGCGTCAATGGCCGGGGGAGAGGGCCTGTTAGGCGCGATCGAGTTCATCGCGGCGGCCATGCACGATATGCTCGGGCTCAAGGCGGGCCGCGTCCAGAAGCGGGCGATGGAAGTGATGGCCTTCTGGTACGCCTACTCGGCTTACTCACCCGACGATATCGTCAGGTTAGACGACAAGGCAACTCTTTCGTTTCCGCTCCGCCTCCTGGCCGGCCCGCTCCCCCCGGCCCTACGTGCCGCCCTGGTCACGGGGCTCGTGGTCACCCACGGCCTTTTCCGGAATGCGGACGCCGCGGAGATGATCATGATCGACAACGCCTTCGTCCTTCTCCCCGCCCCGGACAGGCTCCCGGCAGGGACCCCGAGGCCGGGCTCCGGCCAGGGGATTCCGGGCTTTCCCGACCGTCAGCTTTCCTGGAGATGGCCGGCGGAGCCCGCGCTCATGGGGCCATGGGAGCGGGACGGTGGCTCGGGCGACGGACCGGTCCCGGACGGGATCCGGGGGGGAGGCGTCACCCAAGCGGTGCGCGACGCCATCGCGGGCAGGGGGTCCAAAACCGACTCCGGGGGCTGGAACTACGTCTCGAGGGAGGTGACGATGCGTGATGAGGGTACCGGGCTCACGTTCATGAATGTGTCCGTGACTGGCGACAGGGAGGTTCCCCCGCCGGACCAGGATGTACTGGACGCTGCGGCGGCCGAGGGCGGGATGTCCAGGGACGGCTTCAGCGATCTGTCGAAATGGCTGGACTTGCGCGCCAACGAGCTGGAGGCAGTTTCCCCCGAGATCGGGGATGTCGTCGCCCCACCCGACGGGCACGTCAGGCCCATCGGGGTCTGGGAGCACTGGGACATGGTGGCGGCAGACATGGACTGGGATTCCATGGCTGAACAGACGAGCGACGCCTTCGACCCAGCCAGCGGCAAGCTCCGGGGCCGCCTGGGGGAGTCAGGCATTCCGCTAATCGCGAGAATCGTGATCGACGCGGACCCCGAGGACAGGCCCCGTATACTCCGCGACATGAACATGACCTCGACTGCCGCGCCGGATCTCAAGCTGGGCGACGGGTCCATGATAGCCACCCTGGACAGGGTTTCCGGGAATCCTCTCGCCGCGGCTGTAGTGACTTTTTCGAATCTGGGACGCCACTCGACCGCGATCGAGTGGCTTCTCCGCGACACCCGCCCATGGTTCCTGGCCGGCCTGAAGACCCAGGCTCTCGCCAGGAGCCTGGAGGCGCTGGTGGCTTCCGGGAAGAACGAGCTGGCGCTCCGCGCCTCGGTACTCCTGCCGATCTACGAGGGGAGCAAGGCGGATCGGGTGTCCCTCGCGCGGATCCGAAAGGCGCTCGCCGCAGCGGGCGGGGAGCCATCCTCGCGCGTTGCGGGCCTCTCGTCCGGCAAGGGCAAGCCCTCCGCCAAAGGCAAGGGAAAGCGCCCCGGCAGAGGAAAGGGGCCGGGAAAGGGCGGCGGAGGCAGGCTCCGCTGACTGCCTCAGGGTGTCGGCCGGTGCGACGAAACCTATGCGGGCTGCGCTGTAAATGTCAACATGGTCGCACCTGGCTCGCGACCTTCCGGAGCACTTCTCTTCGATTTGCCAGCATCCTGACCAGGTCTCGGAACTCGTGACAGGCGGCAGGCAGGCACGGGCCGTGGATTGGCCGGAGGCCGGTCGCCACCCGGTTTCGGCACATTCATAACCGTCACTCGCAGAACGCCTTATGCAGTGGACGCTTCACTGTCGGACTGTGCTGGTCACGGAGGCATGCCTTCATGACACGGATCATCCATATTTCTGTAAGCTTCCGGCATTCTCTTCCTGGTTTTCAGGATACTCCTGCCTGCCTTGATTTTGCTTCACTCACAACACTGCCGCATAAAATTGTTAGTGACAGATGAATTATAATTATATGACTATTTCAAGTAAAATTTTTAACTTGACTTATAAATTAGGTAATGTCGGAGTTGAGTGGACGTACGCCCACAACAGCCAAAAATGTTATTTTCGAAAACTAAAATGGTATCCAACAGTCATTGCAACAAATTATTTTGTATTCAAAATAGACATAAACCAAAATATTATGCTGCTACGACAGAGGCATATATCTCCCCAACTGGCTTACTAGCCCGCTCGATCCCCTGGTTATTATTTCCCGGTCGGATAAATGTTTGTAAAGTATTGCACAGAGAACTAAATGTAAGCTTGGTTAAGTGTTGCAGTAATATGAATTTGTGTGCAAAGCATAGTAAATATATGTCATTGATTGATATGATATTAACTGTATAATCGTGCCGAAGATAAGTTAAGCTCTTAGCCTTCACCTCTTGGTAAGAAATGATCAAATTCGTATTTTGGGGAACATTTATCCGACTTTCTAATAATCAACAAATCTAACCATATACAGCACTTAATTTTCTCTCTAGCCAATATGCAACAGGCTATTCAGCAATTTTAAATAATTTCTCTGCATTAGGTTTTCTGGCTACGTCCACTCAACTCCGACATTGCCAGCGTTTGAATATCTTTTAAAAAGACCGTGATATCTCCTGTGTAAAGCTATCAGATGCTTCCAGATGCTTCTGGCAATGCCTAAAGACTTGGCCAGGTGCCGGTTCCGCTTGGAGTTGTAGAGTTTAAATTCGAAAGTCCTCTCAGTGCAACAAAGCTTATCAGCTCAAAAATTGTTCATTATTACCCGTTTAATTAAATGTCGGAATTTTGGCTATCAGCCTATGGGTGGAAAGATTGTGAAACCAACCAACTCTGGTATGTCCTCGCCATGATTCGGTCTCTACAGATGGAAGAAGATTCCGACATTTAATTAAACGGGTAATATTACGAGTTCGGTTAAATATTATAATTGTGACTGTCGTTCCATGTGTGAGAAATCAGAGCAAGGCCCCCAATCTGGCATCTCTTTGACATGACTCGCTTCCATAATGTGGGAAAAGATTTCAACATTTTCTAATATTTATCCGGAAGCGTAATTTGAGATTCGGAACCGAATAAAGCTCATTTTCCTCTGTACTGATGTGAGTCAGTACCTCCTTCGCCTTTTGATGGAAAAAGAATGAACATGAACTATAGGTTGATATCACGGTTCAGAATGGCGCGATTCATCCCCGAAGCGAGCTCCAGGGGCTTTCTCGCGTTACCCAGACAAGCCCCGGGTGGCTCAGGAACGTGCTGGACATCCATCTTGCCATGGCCAGGGGGACATCGCGGCCCGCGTCGTGGAGCATTCCCGCTGCGCCCGTCAAGCCCTCCAAGCCCGCTAAGAAGTCTGGACGGGGGAAGTCCGTGAGGGAGTACGGCCCGAAGGGGGGGCGCGGGCCCCGCTGAGACTCCGGGGAGGGAGTGCCGGTCCCCGCTGAGTCGCAGGAGGGGGCACCGGTCCCCGCTGTGGCTAATGGAGGGGGTGCCGGACCGGCAGGACGCGTGGCCATTCGGGGCGTTGCGGTAATGCGGGCCATGGTGCCCTGAAGGCCGGGAATGTTCCGGACCCCGTCCGAAGGCGGGCGGCGCTCTGAGGAGGGCCGCATGGCCTTGCCGGGCAGTGCAGTGCAGGGAAGGGAAGGGAAGGGAAGGGAAGGGAAGGGAAGGGAAGGGAAGGGAAGGGAAGGGAAGGGAAGGGAAGGGGGGGAGGGGGAAGAGGTGAGCAGGGGTCGAGAGAAGAGCAACGGGGACGCCGTGCGCCTCCCGTGCCTCCGTCCGGCTACGGTCCGGTGCTCCCGGTCCCCTGCGGAGCGCCAGTACTGGCGGGCGCTTGAGCCAGTCACCCCGGTCTGCTAGAATATTCACTCTTTGCGAGCCCTGCCAGTCCTGCGCCTCACCGGCCAGGGAGGTCGTGCAAGTTTTTGCAAGAAACGTGCCATCATTGCGAAACGGATCCGGCCGAAGCGGGCCGGAGCCGCAGGGCTGGAGCCCGCGCCCGCCCCCTCAGGACCCGGCCGGATCTCTTGCTCGAGCGGGAGGAGGACATCAGAATGGGACCGGAAATCTACCGGATGCTCATGGACCCCGAGGATTCGTTTCTTTACCCCGCCACGGAGTCCCGCCGGTTTTTCGCCATGTGTCACGCGGAGTCGGACGCCTCCTCCGCGCCGGATTTCCTCCTCCTGCCCGGCTGGCTGGACAAGACCCTGCCCGTTCCGTCCGACCCGCCCGCCGCCAGGGTGGCCAAGGGCCTCTGCCTGCAGGCGCGCGGGTGGCAGTACGGGGCCTCCTACAACGTGTCCATGGCCGAAATTGAGCTGTCCAGCCAGCTGCCCGCATTCACGATGTCCTTCCTGGAAGCCGGGAAGGCGGTGCCGGACTGGGAGAGCGCGGTCCCCTGGCTTCTCATGACCCTCACGGCTATGTCGGCCGGCACGCCGAGGATGGAACTGGAGGAGGTGCTTCCGGAGATTCTGGATCTCCCGGAAATGCGGGACCACGCCGCTCGTCTGGCCGAGACGCTCGCCGGGGCGGCGGGCTACCTCTGCCGTAAGGGCCAGCACAAGAGTGCCGACAGCTACCTGTCCAGGGCCTACTGGCTCATTCAGGGGGAGGAACATGCCGTCACCCCGCCGGTCTTCGACGCCTTCGTGAACCGCGCGTCCAATCGCTCCGAGGCGGACTACGGGCCGGGAGCGTTCCTCGAGGGCATGGCCGGCCCGCTCAGGAACGCGCTGTGTCTCGCGGGGCGGCTCTCCTGCCCCGATCTGGCCTCGAAGCTTCCCGCGAGGTTCCTCGACGCCCCTGACCGGCACGGCCTGTCTTTCCGGGATCTCGAGCTTGCCCGCGTCGGCGTGGAGCTGCCCAGGTCGTCCGCGTTCCGACTGGCCTGGTCGGCCCTGGAAACGGATCTCAGGTTCCGCGAGGACCGCGCCGGCGTCTCCGCTGCGGACGCTGGCCCGAGTTCCGCAGAATCGCCGGACCTGAAAGACCCGGCCAGGCTGTCGGACAGCCTGCGCTCCCAGATGTCGCGGAACAGGTCCGGCACCGACCCGGGCGGCATGTTTCCTGAAGAGCTGGAATTCTGGAGGGCGGCACGGGCCGAGCGGGCGTACGCCGAGGAGTCAGCCCGTTCAGCCCGTTCGGGAGAGTCCGGAGCCGTCCGTGCGGCCGCTGAGGCCGCTCGGGAGGCTCTCGAGGCAGTGGAGGCCGTCTCGGGGGAGCTGGGCCTCGGCGGCTTCGGGGCACGCGGCGCCGCCGCCGTGCCTGCCTACAGGGCCGCCTCCGTCCTGGGCGCCCTTCTCTCGGGCCTTGACGGGGCCGGCGCCGACAGGCTCATGGGCATCGCCGGCCCGGCCAGGGCCGCCGGGGATATGGGTTCCTGGTGCTTCGAGGGCCTGGTGTCCCCGCTCCTGGAGCGGTCGCCTTCCGTCTTCGCGGGGGCGCTGATGCGCACGGCGGCCCGCGGGCACCTGGGAAGCGGGGGCGGGCTGGTGCAGGCCCTGGCCGCCTCGTCCTTCATTTGCGGGAAGGCCGGAGTGAGGCTTTCCGGGTTCGCGGACGAGGCTCGGGCGGTCAGGCTCGCCGCCTCGGTGCCCCGGGCTCCCTGCGGCCTGAAGGTTGCCTCCTGCCTTCTGGGGATCGAGTCCGAGGCAAGGACGCTTGAGTCTCCTGACGGGGCGTTCCGCGGGCTCGCCCAGCTCTGGGAGGAGAATGCCGGCGAGGGGGAAGCCGCCGGGACGGACGGCCCGGAGGACAGGACCGAGGACCCCTGCTACCTCGTCCTGTACGCGTTCGCCTCGGCCCTGGCCTTTGCCTCCTGGTGGCGCCAGGACGGGCTGGAATCGACGGAGCCCCCGAGACGGGCGGGGCACGGGGCCGCCCCGGCTGACGGGGACGCCGCCCGTGCCGTCCGCGTTGCCAGACTCGCGCGGCTGGCGGCGATTCTACCGGAACGCGCCCGGATGACGCCCGGCTTTCTCGACAGGATGATGCCGCAGGCGGTTCTTGCCGCCCAGGCGGGGGGCGGTGACTCCGGACGGGAGTCGGCAGGCGAGCTCGCCGAGGCGCTGTCGGGCGCGTGGGGCGGGGCTCATCTGCACGGCTTGCGGGCCTTCTGGCTCATTGCGGAAGCGGAAGACGCGCCGCCTGCGGACCCGGATGACTTCCGCCGCTGGCTCCGGCGCGCCTGTGAGCTTCTCGCGGGCGAGCTGCCGCCAAACCTGCGCGCGTTCCTGGTGGGCGCGGCCTGCGCCGGCTTCGGGTACCTGAGGCTGCCGGACCAGATGGAGGATTTCCTTCTTGACTCCTTCGCGATCCTGGTGCCTCCCGTCGCCGGCGACGAGGGAATCGGCACTGACCCTGAGGGCATCAGCTGCCATCCGGGGATGCGCGTGACGCTCCCCGGCCGCCGGGGGCTCTCCCTGGACACGCTCCTTCCCGGTCCCGACCTGCCCTCGGAGGCGGTCAGGCTGCCGGGCGGCATATCGGACCTCGAGGATTCGGTAATGCCGGCTCTTGAAGGGATTACCGGGCTGATGAACGACATGAGGAAGTCCATGACCAGGGGACGCCTTATGGCCGACATGCCGCAGTTCCGCGAGCGGCTGGACGCCTACCTGGCCGAGTCGTCCAGCCTCCCCCCTCATACCAGGGTCCTCCTGGACACCCTGGACCACATGATGGACAACGGCGGCCAGGGCTTCCTCCAGGCCTTCTCAAAAATGGGCGTCGTGCCGGAAGTGACCGACTCGGATCTGGCCGGAAGCCGGGAGGAACCAGGCCTCCACGCCGGCGCCGGCAAGTTCGCCGGCGGGCCGAGGCGCAAGGACGCCGGCTCCGGAGCCCGTGAAGGCGCGTCCCAGCCGCTTCCGCCTGCCTTCTCGAAATGGCTCGCGTCGGAGCTTCCGGGATCCGGGGACCAGACCCCGGCAGGCGCCGCGGGCAGGCCGCCAGAGACGTCCGCGTTCGTCTCGGCGTCCGAGATCCGGCTCCCGCCCGAGATCGAGGGAACCGATCTCGTGAGGAGGGCGCGGGGCATGATTCTTGCCGCGGAAGCCGCCCTGGAGCTGCCCTCGGGAGTGACGGGGCCGAACTTGAAGGCGATTTCCAGAATTATGCGGGGCGCGGGGGAGGCCATCGTCCGCGCCGCCGCGGGCGAGACGGTGCCCTCATGGGGTCGGGCCAGGGTGGTGTGCGCCATGACTGTCCTGGACGTACCCGCAGCGGGCGGCCGGACGCAGGCTCCCGAAAGGACTCCGCCTTCCGGGAAGGGATGGCTGGAGTGGCTCGGGCCGGACGACGAGTTGCGGAGGCTCGACGCGAAGGCCGCGGCCGCCCGAGCCTCGGCCGAGGCGGACGGCTGGCTCCCCGTGCCGCTCTCAGGGGGGGGGACCATGCCCGTCACGGTGGCGGCGACCTGCCTTGCGGAATGCGGCCGCTACCACAGGGCGCTCGAGTACCTGAACCGCGACCTCGTGGTCACGGTCAGCACCTCCTTGCGGTGGCCGGCGCTGGCCAAGATCCTGGAGGGGCTCGCCAGATCCGGCATGGCCGGCCAGGCGGCCCCGGCGATGACCCTCCTGAAGGCAATCTCGGAACGCGAAGGCGATCCTTCCATAGCCCAGCGCGCCATGAAAATCCTTGCCGCCGCCCCGAAGGGGGGAGGCGGCACCCGGAAGAAGCAGGCGAAGCCCGGAAAGGGCAAGGCAGGCGGAAAGAAGGGGGGCGGGAGCGGAAAGAGGAGGTAGCCGTCCACATTCGCGAACTGCTGCCGGTGCCGTGCTGTGCCGGACGCATGAAGACACGCGGCCATGCCCGCCTCCAAGGAGGACTAAATGGCGAACATAGACCGCCTGGAGCCCGAGGTGCCCGACAGGCTGATCAGGGCGAAGGACGTGGCGAAGATAACCGGACTGTAACTGTTCAGGTGCCCCTCCAAGAGGAGGCCAACAGGAGGATCTTCCCAACCAAAATGCCTTCTTCAGAAACTCGCCCCCCCCACATGAAGTATCCAATGTTGACTCTTCAACTTTTATGGATCCTCATCATGGTTATCTTCCTCCGTAAAGGACCTCAATAGAGTGGCACCTGAACAGTTACACCGGACTATCCCTGAACACCGTATATGACTATACGAGAACGGGGCGTTTTCCGGGTTCCTTCTCCATAGGAGGCCGGAACAGGGCATGGTCGCTGAACGCCGTGAACCTGTGGGTGGCCGACCGCAAGGCTGGAATACCCGTCCCGGAAGGGACGTATTTCCCGACTCAGGCCAGGGATATCCGCGAGGCAGTCAAGCTGCTTCGTCAGCCCGCCCGCAAGGAGTCCAGGTAGTCGGCCCACTCCTGCATCATCCTGGCTCTGTCAGGAAGGTGACCGGCACGGTTATAAGCCCCCCGGACGGAATTGGCGTCCTTATGGGCCAGCTGGGCCTCGATCCATTCCGAAGGGTAGCCCTTCTCGTGAAGCAGGGTCGAGGCCGTGGTCCGGAAGCCGTGGCCGCAGACTTCGCCGCCCCCGTAACCCAGGCGCCGCAGTGCGGCGTTCAAAGCCATGTCGGACATGGGCTGGGTCCGTGTCCTTCTGCCGGGAAACAGGTACTTCTCTCCGCCTGTCAGTTCCTTCAGTCCGACGAACAAGGTCTTAACCTGGGCGGCCAGCGGGACCGTGTGGGAGGCCCTCATCTTCATTCTGGCCGCCGGGATGCGCCACAGGGACTCGTCCAGACTCACCTCGTCCCAGACGGCGTTCCGGAGCTCGCCGGGACGGGTGAAGACGTAGGGGAGAATCTTCAGGGCGTGGCCGACGATGGGCGAGCCCTGGTAGGAATCGATAGCCCCGAGAAGAAGGCCCAGTTCCCCCGGATCGGTTATCGCGGCCCGGTGGACGTGCCTGATGGGGATGAAAACTCCCTTCAGGTCAAGAGTGAAATCTCGTTCCATGACCCCGATGCCCACGGCATAGCGGAAAATCTGACTCAAAAGGGTCTTGACCTTGTGCAGGGTCTCGATGTTGCCCCGCGCCTCGATGGGCCTCAACACCTCGTTCAGGACAATGGGAGGCCCGATTTCCTTAAGCGGGAGGTCTCCCAGGAACGGCAGGATCTTCTCCTCCAGGAAGTTCTGGCTCTTCTGCCTGGTCTTCGGGGCCAGGCCGGGAAGGAACCTGTCGGCCCATTCACCGGCCACCTGCCGGAAAAAGAGTTTCGGATTTTCTTGCGCTACGGGTTTCCCCGCAGCCCCGCCCGTGTCCTCTCTCATGGCCGCCGCCGCCAATCGGGCGGCCTGCAACCCGACATCGGGGAAGGCGCCAAGTCCCCTGAGTCTTCTTTGCCCGTCAACGGAGAACTTGATCCTCCAGAGCTTGCTGCCCGCAGGATTGACCAGAAGATAAAGGCCGAGACCGGTTCCGTTGTCATAAAGGCTGTAGGGCGAGTCAGCGGGTTTGGCTTCCAGAATCTGCTTGTGGGTCAGCACGAGACACCTCGGGGCATACGGCAACGGGACATATGTCCCGCGTATGCCCCAGTGTATGACTGAAGGTGCCCGGCTGTCAACGGGGGCATCGGAGGCATCGTAAAAGAAAAACGGCTGAAACCCTAGGATTTCAGCCGTTTTTTCTATTTCTGAGGGCTTGTCGGGAACCCTGATTTTTACAAATGGTGCCGAAGAGGAGACTCGAACTCCTACGGGGGAACCCCCACTAGACCCTGAACCTAGCGTGTCTACCACTTCCACCACTTCGGCATGAAGAACAGAAGCGAGGTTCAATTTACATCCGTCCCCACCCTTTGTCAAGCTTTTTTCGCCTTTCTGAGCCCGCGTGTCCCCGGGACGGCCCCGGGCCTGGGTCTGGTGCCCTCAGAGGTTGTCACGGGTCCCTTCCGCGCATGGCCGTCATCATTTTGGAAGGGTAGGCGGAGTTCTTCTAGCATGGCCGTCACCATCTTGGAAGGCCGAATGAAGTTCTTCTAGCATGGCCATCACCATCTTGGAAGGGCGGGTGAAGTTCTTCCTGCCTGATCGTCACCGTCTAGGCCGGGCGGGCGGAGTTCTTCTTGCGTGATCCTCACCATCTAAGGCGGCGGGTCGTCACCATCTAAGCCGGCGGGCGGAGTGCTTTTACAACTGTAGTCACCGCAATGGCCGGAGGGGCATTTCCGGGCACAGGCATTTCTTAACTGGCAGGGCAGGGCACTTCCAGACAAAGCCGACTCCAGTCAGCGTCCGCGAGTCTGTCTGTCTGTCTGTCTCTGAGGGTTCCGCCCGCTGTCCGTTTCGAGGTCTCCTTCCTCCAGTGGCATCCTCTCTGGACTTTGTCCGGTAGTCATGGCGGACGGCTGTGGTGAAGTCAGGTCACGCCTTAAGGTCATGTCTCCCGACTTATGCCTCATGCTTCCAGTTTTTTTGGCCTGTGGCCTGGAGACGGGTCCAGCCTCCCAGACTTCGGGTTTCGAAGCAATTCCTCTTAAAATGGTAGATTCAAAGTAAGTGTTCAGGTGCCCCTCTATTGAGGACCTTTTCTGAGGAAGAGAGCCCTAATGAGGAACTCTTAAAGCTGAAGAGTCAACAATAGATACTTCATGTGGAGGAGATGAGTTTCTAAAGAGGGTATTTTGATTGGGAAGATCTTCTGTTGAACTCCTCATGGGAGGGCACCAGAACAGTTACGATTCAAAATCGATCGCCAGGGTTTTCTCGAGCAACCTCTCCATCTCGGTCCGGGTCCCTTGCGATCACGTTGTTGAGGACCCCTTGAAGACTGGCCAAAGACCACTCGGACGTCATGGGGCCCATGGGCCATTCTTTCTCCTGGCCGCCTGCCAGGCGGGTGACCTGGCAATTTCATTCGGACTTCCTGAACTCGCGTCCTTCTCCTGTTCCAACCCCTGCCTTGAGGTTTTCTGGCCGGGGCGGCAATCGATGTCTCCGCCGCAGAAGGGCCATGACAGGCCGATTCGGTGTCCTGGCTGGGAAGACGGCTCGTGCTGGTCAAATTGCAGGAGAGTGGGGATTGCCGTTCCTGGCACCCGACATGGCTGATCGGGCTTGAAATGCCGCGAAAGATTTCATGGCGGGAGCAGGTGTTTGATAAACTTCACAATTTAGGGTAGAATTCTGAATCAGTTAAAACTATATCGGCTAATCCTTCTTTCGCGTACGTCCTTCCCTCTTTCCTCGTTTTTCTCGTTTCTGAGGTTCCGGAGTCCGGTGGGACTGGTCCGGCCTACCCTCACAATGCCTCCCAATCCTCCCTCTGCCAGTTTCCTCACGCGGAATCTCTGCAGTGAAACGATGCCTTCTGACAGGGTTCAGCAAACTTGCCTCTGTATCTCCTTTTGTTTTTATAACTTTGTTTTTCCGTCTTTTCTTTCCTCCGTTTCTTCTCTGTTCCTTCTTTTCCTTTTATAACTTTGTCTTTCCGTCCTTTATTTTCTTGAGTTTTGCCTCTGTACCTCCTTTTTCTTTTATAACTTTGTCTTTCCGTCCTTTTTTTCCTGAGTTTCACCTCTATGCCTCATTTTTCCCTTAGTACTTTGTCTTTTCGAATTTCTTGATTCTCCGTTTTGTCTCCGCACTTCTTTTCTTCTTTCTTTTCCTCTGTTCCTCCTTTTCTTTTTGGCATTTTGTCTTTTCGTCCTTTTTTTTTTCAGTTTATCACATTTTCCTTCTTTGCCCTTAATCGCTTCATCTTTCCTTTTGTTTTCTTTCTCAGTTTCTTCATTATAGCTTATTTATCTTTAGCTGTTCTGACTTTAAATTGTATTTCTTGATAATTTTTCTTTTTTTATTACCTTTTCTTTAAATTTATCACTTTTATTTTTTTTTTTTTTCTAATCACCACTTTCTTTACTTTATATATATTATCACTTTTATTCTTCTATATTTTTTCATCTATAGATCAGCGTTTTACTTTAATTATTTTATTATTCCGTATTTTATCTTTTAAAATTTTTAGATGTTATCTCACCATTTCCTCATAAATCTTTTGCCTGTTTCTCTTTTCTTATTGCGGATTTATTCTTTCCGATCTTAAGGCTCGCCGTCTTGCCGGCAGGTCATTTCAGGTCGCAGACATGACGAAATTTTTTTCATTTCGAATTTGACGGCTAGCCGGCTTTGGGAGCCCGGTTCCTTTTTCGGGAAGGCTTCTGCCGAGTCCGGGGCCGCCGCCCCTTCCGCTTTCGGAAGCGGTTCCGGGAACGTCCAGGCGTCGAAGTTAGGGCCGAGATCGGCAGGTACCAGCTGCCTGAACGGCCAAGAGAGGTCAAATCCATGAGAGAGACCGAGAACGGGGCTATCCTTCCGTGCAGGGCCGATGACTGCCCCGCTGACGTGAGCCCCGCTAACTCGACGCAGGCCCGGGTTCTGGATGTTGCCGGGTGCCCCGGGACCGCTCTGTCCGCACCTGGGCGGCCATGGCCCGCGTCGTTCGCGCCCGCGTTCCCAAGGACCGGGCTGTCCGCGCCCGTGCGGCCCCGGCTGTCCGCGCCCGCGCGGCCCCGGTCTTTGGCCATCGCTCTCCCCCGGACCGCGGCTCTCTCTCTCATCGCGCACGCATGCGCCTTCGCGTTCGTTTTAGCCTTTTCCATGCTTCCGGCGCGGACAGCCCTGGCCCAGGACGTCCCTCACGACTCGCTCGGCCCGCCTCCCGCAGCCGCCGCCCCGGACGGCTCCGCGCCCGCGAGGCCCGCAGGGACCGTTCCCCCGATGTTTGCCGTAGCCCCGTCCGCCCAGCAGGCGGGCTCAGGGTCGTCCGAGGCAGCCACAGCCGGCCTTCCCGCCTCTCCTGCGGCCGCTTCTCCCTCGGGGACGGCGGACGTCGGAAGAGCCGGGGCTTCCGGGCCAGGTCCCGGAGCGGGTGCTCCCGGGGCTGCCGGGTCCGCTTCGGAGGCGGCTGCCGGGTCCGGTTCCGGGGCGGCTCCCGCGGCCGCGCCATCCGGCGCCGCGCCGGCGAGGGGGCAGTCGCCCGACGTCGTGTGGATGCGGACCTACGGGGGGCCGGGAGAGGACTCTTTCGCCCGCGTGTCCGCCACTTCGGACGGGGGGCTGGTGGCCGCCGGCAGGAGCTCGTCCTCCGAAGGGGACGTGGAGGGCAACAGGGGCGCCTCGGACGCCTGGCTGGTCCGGCTTGACGGAGACGGGGAGGTCCTCTGGGCAAGATCGCTCGGGGGGAGCGACCAGGACTTCGCGACCTCGATAGTCCAGGCGTCTGACGGGGGCTTCTACGCGGCCGGGGGGACGCGTTCCACCGACGGGGACTTCCGCGAGGCCACGGGCGGGCTTTCCGCTTGGGCGGCTAGGCTCAGGGCCGACGGGTCAGTGCGCTGGATCAAGGTGTTCGGCGGGGAAGTCGAGTGGGAGGCCAGGGCGCTTCTCGAGGCCCCGGGCGGTGGCCTGGTGGTGATGGGGGAGGTGGACTCCCCCGAGGACGGCTGTCCCGAGGGCGGCGGCCCCTGCGGGAACATAATGGTTGCCCGGCTCGACCCCACCGGCGACACTCTGAGGGTCCGCAGGCCGAGAGCCCGGGCCACGCTTCCGGGGAACGCCGCGGCCGGGGTCCCCGGCGGGGGGGCCGTGGCGGCCTTCGAGATGTACGCCAGCGACGGGTCCCCCGAGGCCAGGGTCATCCGTACCGGGCCCCAGGGGAGGCATCTGTGGACCAGGACGGTGGCGACCGACGCGGCCTGCTACGGCGTGGCCTCGGCGCCAGGCGAGAGCTTCGCGGGAGCGGGCCAGGCGTCCCGCGCCCCGGACGGCGGCCAGGCCCAGCGCAGCCCCTGGCTGTTCCTGCTGGGTCCCGACGGCAACCTCCTCTGGGAGATCGTGCCCGACATCGGCATGGAGGGGGAGTTCCACGGTGTGAGCGCGGCTGGCGGGCTGATCCTGGCGGCGGGCGCCGCTGAGAACCCGGGGCGAGGCGAGGCGGGAGCCTACGACGTGCTGGTTGCCGCGGCGGAGCCAGGTGGTGACGTCCTGTGGACCATGATCCTGGGCGGGGGCGGCCTGGACTGGGGCGCGTCGGTCGAGGCCCTGCCCGGAGGCGGCCTGGCGGTCGGCGGCTCGACGGCCTCCTCCGACGGCGACATGCTTGCAGCCGGAAGGGAGCCCTCGCGCGTGGACGCCGACGGGCTGATCGTGCGGCTCGCCCCGGCACGGCCCGCCCCTTCCGAGCCCGGACCCCCGGACGGGGCCGGTCCCGGCGCTGACCGGCAGTGAGAGCCGGGGTGGCCGGTCCGGGAGGACATCCCGGCAGCTCACCGGGGGGGCCGGGAGCGGGCCGGGCCGAGGGTTCCGGGAAGGGGCTCGGCATGGCAGGGCCTCCTGCCGGACTGGCTTTGGCTGCCGTGCTGGCCCTGGGGGCGGCAGCGGCCATGGCGATCGGCTACGCCCAGTGGAGTCGGCCTGCGCCCGCGTCCCCGGCTGCAGGCGCCGGCCCGGTGATCAGGCCGGAGGCCGCGTCCCCGACTGCAGGCGCCGGCCAGGTGATCAGGCCGGAGGCCGCTTCCCCGGCAGCTGGTGCCGGCCAAGTGATCCGGCCTGCGCCCGCGTCGGCGCTGCGGGGATCCGGGACGCTCCGGGCCCTCGCGGAGTCCCCGGCCCCGCCGTTCCTGGCCAGGGAGCCGCCCCCTCCCGTGCGGATAAGGTTGTACGGGGGGGCGGACGACGACCGCATCCGGACTCTCTTGGCCCTGCCCGACGGCGGGCTTCTGGCAACGGGCGAGAGCACGTCCGCCGGGGGGGACGCCGAGGGCAACAGGGGGTCCACGGACGCCTGGGCGATGCGCCTGGGTCCGGACGGCGAAGTGCTGTTCGTATCCGTTCACCGGCATTAGTTGCGGTGAACGAGAGATCGGCCCGCATTTAAGCTTGACGTACGGCCTGCATCTCATTTTTGGGGAGGCGGCCTCGTGGCCGGCCTCGGTGTCG
>JAISFP010000277.1 GCA_031263525.1 Deltaproteobacteria bacterium
GCGAGGGGCCTGCCGCCAGGGGCGGAAGCCGTCAGAACCGAGGGCCGGCTCGGGAGTCGGGTCCTCCGGAGCGCTCTGGCTGGAACGGGGGCCTCCCTGACAGGCCCGTGGCCGGGAAAGGGCCGGGCCGGGGGAGGCGTGAAGGACCGTGCGGGCGGAGCGTCTCTGCGGGGAGGCGCGCCTGGGGGGATTATGCGACCCGGCCGCCGTCTCGTCCGCTCACCCCTCGAGCGGACACGCGATCCGGGAAGTCAGGCCCGGGAAGGGATCGGCCGGAATCTCGGCCAGGGCGCCGGCCCGTCAGGCCATGCCGGGCAGCGCCTGGCCGGGCCGCGGGCTCCCCCGCACGGCGTTGGAGCGGTTGAGCCGCAGGGCGACGCGGTACCCCATGGACTCCACCAGGCGGAAGTGGTCGAAGGCCGACCGCAGGGACGTCCCCGACCCGGAAGGGCCGAAGGGACCGCCTCAAGGCGTCCGCGCAGGGAACCGCCACGCGCGCCCCGAAGGGTTGTCCTGCGCTCGCGCCGCAGGCGCCGCCCCCCGCCCTCACTTCACGACGTCACGAAAGGATTCCAGCGCTTTCACGGCCTCACGGGTTTTTCTGGTTTCGTGGTGGGCCGGGCCCAGGACCCTCACCTGGACGGCGTAGGCCCGCTCGAGAAGCCTGAGGCCCTCCCGGTGATCGCCAGCGCGGCAGGCGAAGCCGGCTTGCATGGCGAGGGCCGCCTGGGCCTCCGGGGAGTCCTCGCCCAGGAGCCGCGACAGGACCTCGTGCCGGCGGCCGGCGGCTTCCGCCGCTCCCGCGTGGTTCTTGATCGCGTGGAGCGAGAAAGCCAGGCCGTCCAGGACGTTCTCGAAAATGTCGTCGTCCATGAAGGCGCGGCGGGACGGGTCGCGGCAGGCGTGGGCATCGTACCACTCGACCGTCCTGCGGAAGGCCTCCGAGGCCCCGCGGTGGTCCCCCGCCTTGTGCAGGACCTTGGCCATGTCCCACAGCGCCCTCCCGAAACGGGGGCTCGCTACTCCAGCGCGGCGCCCGAGCTCCTCGACCGAGCTCCGGAGAACAGGGATGGCCGCCTCGCTCTCGCCCAAGGCCGCAAGATCCGCGCATGCCAGGAACCTCAGTTCCGGCACGGCCGGGTCGAGCGGATACGCCTCCTCCAGCGAATCGGCGGCTCTGGCCCTCATGGTGGCGGAGTTGGGAAAATCCAGCATCTCCATGCGACAATCGGCGATCCGAGCCATGGACCGGATCGTCAGGCGGCGGGAGGCGCCGAGTAATTTCCTGAAGGGCCCGAGCGCCAAGTTGTGCGCCATGGACGCTTGCTGGTGCCTGCCCGCGTCGGCGACGCTCTCGGCAAGATCGAAGCGCACCGCGGCATTCCTGAGGGAAAACGGCATGTCGCCGTCCTCCGCGTCCGGGTCCACGCCGCATTCCAGGGCGGCCTCGCGACGGAGCGCCGCCGCCCCCTCCCCGTCTCCCAGATCGCTGAGGCACCACGCCGCGGACAGCGCGGCACCGACGCTCCTGTCCCGCATGGCGTCCTGATCGCCGCCGCCCCGGGAAGCCTCCAGGCGGGCTACGGAACGGATCTGCAGGGCCAGCTCGAGGGCGGCCCTGAGGTCTTCATCCGGCGGCTGCTCCTCGGGCATCCTCGGCAAGACCCGGGCCGGACCCGAGTCGCCGCGCAGGAACCGGACGATCCTGGCCTTGGCGTCCAGCGTGTCAGGGTCGGCCGGGCCGGCCTCGCGCTCGAGCCCCTCCGCGGCCTCGAAGAGACACTCCCTCGCCACTGACGGATCCGCCATGCCGGCCACCTCCTTCCCCAGCTTGAGGAAGAGGGGATCAGTCCTGCCCGGTCCGCCGTCGGGGCCCCCGTCCTCGCCCCGGGCACTGGCGTCCTTCATGATGCGGGAGGCGGCCCATTGGTCGGCCATGGCCCCGCCGAGCACGGAGCGGTACGTCAGCTCGGAGACGGAATCCTTGCCGCCCCCCCTCATGCGCTCCATGTTCATCCGCTTCAGGGCAGCCGGCTCCGCGATCATGTCGCTCTCCATATGGTCGAGGGAGCCGAAAAAATGGGCGGAATCAAAGTCGAGGCAGACCAGGCCCGGAGGCGTCACGTCCCGCGCACGATCCGCCTCCGGCACCGGACCGCCCGTCCCCCGGGGCATGTCCGGTTCACACATGCTGAATATTTTCAGAGTGTCCAGAACTGAGAAGAGTCTGGAGGGCAAGTCCTGGCTCTCCTCGGCGTCGGCTTCAATCTGGTCCAGGAAGGCGCGGTACCTGGCGTTGACGTCCTGACCCTCCTTGCCGTACGTGCCTATCTCGTCAAGGGCGGCGCCGAGCCTGGCCTCGGCGTCCGGGTCCCCGTCGCGCCTCCCGGCGGAGCCCGCGCCGCGTGAAAGCTCCAGAGCCTCCCCGGCCAGGGTGGCCAGCCTCTCCTCCCGGCCGTTCCCGAGCAGCTTGGCGGCCCCGACGAGGATCCCGCGCGCGAACTCCAGTTCCGGGGCGACAGTCCCCGTGTCCGATCCGGCGAGGAAGGGAGCGAGCGTCTTCACCGCCCCGCGGGCGAGATACGAGGCGGGAAGGGCCGACACGCGGTCTGTCCTGTCCGCAATAGCCAGGTCCACGGCGGCCAGACGAGCGAGGGCTCCGCCCACGCGCATGTCGCCCGGGCCGTGGAGAAGCGCGGTTATCGAGCGGCAGAATTCCAGCGCGACGTTGCAGTGGGCCCAGTCTCCCTTCACTCCGCACGACTCGGCATCGGCCATCATGCCGTCCAGGAAGTCGCCCATGCTCGGGAAGCGCCAGACGGGCCAGCCGGCGGGTCTCTCCGCATGTGCGGGCTTCTGGGGCCATCCGCGCCGTAAGGCTGGACCGGGCCTCGGGGATCCGCCCGGGCCGCCGGCGGGACCGGGACCTGGCCTCGGGGATCCGCCAGGTCCGCCGGCGGGACCGGGCTCCGGGGCGCCGCTGCCGAAACCGGAGGGAGCGGGCTTCGGGTCACGGACGCGGACGGGACCGGTAGCGGGCCCGGTCTTCTCCCGCCTGGCCGGGGCCTTCCCGGCACGGGTCTTGCCCTTGCCCTTGCCCTTGGGCTTGGGCTTGCCCCTGTTTCCGGTCTTTTTCGAGGCGGCGAGGGCAGGCGCGGCAAAAAGGAGCCTGAAGGCGGCAAGCGCGGCAAGCGCCGGCGCAAGGAGGGCGAGGGCAGTCGGATCTGGAAGGGGCATGCTGGCTCCTTGGGGCATGCGGGCTGGGCAGGCCGGGAAGGCGAACCGTGCTGGCTCGTCGGGCTGCGGTACGGATTGTGAGACGCATAATCAGATTAAGGCAAAAATTATTGAAAAACAAGGATTTGCAGGTTGCACTCTGATCGGGCTGCCGGAAAGGGACGGACCGGGAACACGGCATCCCACATTATGCCGGAAACTGACTGAAGGATAGAAATTTATGATGTCAGCACTGACATCATGTCAAATAGGGACACGCGTTGAAGATCTGGAGAATTGTTAATTATCGATAAATAAAATTATTAATTATATATTATTAATTTCTTTATATATGGTCTGATATATTTGAAATAATAACATAGAATGAATGATAATATTAGCAAAAAAGTAAAAAAATTAAAACAATTAATGTCGATAGCAGCTCATTGTATGGCCTGTGACAAAAGATATTCGAAATCATTAAAACATAAAATTAATAAATTATGTCAGCAGTGAAAATTGATCTGAACACACAAACAGTGCGTTTAAACATGACAAATATTATATCACTAGACAAACAAAAATTTAAAAATATGTGCAGTTAATGAACTCAAGAATATTATTCATTGCTGCAAATAAATTATTATCATTTCATGTAAATGTGAATTGATATGGCATCGAGCTGGCATCTTTCGTCTGCTCACAAGGTTCCGTGTTCTCCCCCCATTCGTTCATATTTAGCTGAAAAAGCAATATGTTATGAAATAACATGAAATTAATTAATTAAATCATTAAAATAGCGAAGAATCAAAAGATGGATCTGACATTCTACAGCGATATATTTTCTGACAGGTAATTATGTCATATTAAAATTTAAGAGCAAATACTTATTGATTAAGACAAAATCAGATATAACGATAATATCGATATTGAACATTTAGTATCGGCGATGTCACGTAAGTTATGAATCGACATATTACGCTTCCGGATAAATATTAGAAAATGTTGAAAGCTTTTCCCACATTATGGGAGCGAGTCATGGCAAAAAGATACCAGATCTGGGGCCACGCACTGATTTCTCACCCCTGGAACGATAGCTAAAATTATAACATCTAACCGAACTCGTAATAAAGAAATACAGACAGACAAAGTCATGCCAGGGATTCAGCAAGCTTCATGAAGAACTTAAAAAAAGGTAACTGTTCAGGTGCCCCTCTATTTATGGCCTTTTCGGAGGAATGGAGCTCAGATGAGGACACCTTAATGCTTAAAAGTCAACAATGGATACTTCATGTGGAGGGAAAGAGTTTCTGTAGAGGTTATTTTGGTTGAAAAGGCCCCCAGTTGAGCTCCACCTTGGAGGGGCGCCTGAACAGTTACGATATAGAAAAAAACTCTCGGCTGGGACTTAAAGGGAGGTAGGGGTCCTGAATGGTTACCATTCTGGAAATGAATTTTCATGAACGGCAAGCATCCGACAGTTCAGCATGCGGCTGTCGCAGAGAACGTCCGGCACGGCATACCCGCCACCCGCGAAAGGCCACGCTGCCGGCCTTGCCGAACACGAGACAGGCATGGACGCCCTGCCCCAGGGGCGGCCCCCGCCTGCCGCCCCGCGGCCCCGGTCATGGCTTTCGGCTCGTCGAGTCCACTGCCCTCCGCGACATCAGCGTGTCCGGATGCCTGGCCCCGAGCGTCCGGGTCCTGGCCTCGAGCGCCCTCTTGTGGAGCCTCAGGGACTCCTCTGGATCCCCGCCACCCCTTCTGGCCTCGGCCTCCTGGAAAAGGGCCAGGGCGGCCTTTTCGGAGTCCGGGCCGTCGGTCCGAGAGACGATTTCCCGCTCCCTGGCGAACAGCTCCGCTGCCCCGCCGAAGTCTCCCCGGTTGGCCAGCATTATGCCGAGGCCGCCCAGGGCGTCGCCCAGGTGCCGGTCGCGCAGCCCGGCCGCGCGGGACGGCACCCGGACTCGGGGCAGGGAGCCGCCCTCCAGCTTCCGCACCACCGCGCTGTACCGTTCCTCCGCACCGGCCATGTCGTCTATGGTGCGGCACGACTCGGCGATCTTCATGTCGCATAACGTGACGCGGGGATGATTGCCGCCCAGCCGGCGGCCCAGCTCGTCCGCGAATTCCGACATGAGCCGGAGGCGGAGCTCGCCGGGCTCCATGAAGAACATGATCTCGCAGGCCTTGAACCGGAGCTCCGGGACTGCGGGATCCAGGGGGTACCAGGTCTCCAGGGTCTCCGCGGACCGCGCGTAAAGGCCTGCCGCGTACGTCACGTCCCCCGTCGCGGCGCGCATGTCCGCGTTTCTCGCGGCCGAGGCGAGCGTCAGGCGGCAGAACGCCCCCGCGCAAGCCCTGCAGCCCGCGAGCGCCTTGACGTGCATGGCGTAGGCGCGCTCGCAATTCCCCTCGTCACGGACGCTCTCCGCAAGATCGAAGCGGAGCTGGGCCAGCAGGAGAGACTTCGGGATGTCGTCGGCCAGGGCCTCCGGATCCTGCCCGGCCTTCTTCGCTGCCTCGCGGCGGAGCCTCGCCGCGCCGCGCCTGTCACCCAGATCGCTCAGGCACCTGGCCTCGGTGAGTGCCGCCAGCAGCCTCATCCCCCACACGGGGTGCATCCTGTCCTGGCCCACCGGTCCTTGCCGGTCGCAGGCCTTGCGGATCCGCCCGCAGATTTCCAGGGCGAGTCTCAGATCCTCCTCGGGCGGGAGCTCCTCGGGCAGGCGCCCGAACACCATTTCCGGCCCGGATTCGCCTCTCAGGTACCGGACGAGCTTAAACCCCGCAGCCATGGTGGTGTCTTCCGCCAGGCCATCCTCGCGCTCCATGCCCTCGAAGCCCTCGACCAGAAGCTCCCTCGCAAGCCTCTCGATCTCCTCGGTCTCCGTCTCGGACCAGCCGTCCGGCTCAGCCTCCGACCCGCCGCCAGGCGCCGTCTCGGACCGGCCGCCCGGATCAGCCTCCGACCCGCCGCCAGGCACCGCCTCCGAACCGCCCCAGTGAACCTCCGGCGCTTTCCAGAGAGCCCGCGCGGCCAGGACGTCCGCCATGACAGAGCCCAGGCTCGACCGCATCGCCAGCTTCACCCATGAGCTCTTCCTGTGCCGCCGGTCACCCTCCTGAGCCAGCCGCCCGAGAATCCAGTCCATGTCCTCGCCGGCGGTCTTCCGGAAATTGTCCGCGTCGCTCCTGAACATCGCGGCGTCCAGGGTGAACGCCGTCTCGGGTACGCCGTCCTTCCGTCCGGCACGAGCGCCGCCGTCCCCGCCGCAACCGCCGGCGCTGTCAGCGTCAGCGTCCCCGGCGGCGGACACCGCCTTCGGGGGCATCCACACGGCCTCCCTCTTGGCGCCCTTCACGTGATCCGGCCCGCCGGAGCCGTCCCCGGCAGGGCCGTGAAGCGCCCTGGCCGCCTCCAGCCCCGCCCTGAGCCTCCTGTCCAGCTCCCGCAGCGTCCTGGCCGCGAGCCCCGGAACGCCGGAGCCGTCCGTCAGCTCCCGGAACTCGGCCGCGGGGCCTCCCGGCATCCCGCCGGTCCCGGCCTCGGGCACGGAGGACGGCCCGTCGCCCCCGTCCCCGGACTCCCCGCCGTCCGCCATGCCGGCCAGCACTGCCTCGGCCCTGGACGCGACGCTCTCGCGGAGGCTCGCGGGCCCCCCCGCCTTCCTGAGCGTCTCCAGGGCGAATCTGAGCTCGGGGACGAGAAAATCCCGCTCCCCGCTCCCGGAAGCCGACCGGAGGAAGCCTTCCAGCGCCCCGCGGGCCATGGAGGCGGCGGCCTCGGCTATCCGGGGCTCGTCAAGGCTGTCGGCGACGGCGCGGGCGTTCCTGGACAGCGCGGCCCAGACGCGCGGATCCCCGGGCCCGTGAAGCAGCCTGGAAAGAGCGCGGACGCATTCCCAGCCGTAGGAGGAGTTTCTCGCGTCGCCCTGCCGCATAAGCCTCTCGTTGAAGGCGACCTCGGCGTCGAGGCGCCCGCCCAGGCTAGCGAATCTCCAGGCAGGCCATCCTGCCGGGGCAAGGGAGAACTGCTTCCGGGGCTTCGGGCCCGTGACGTTCGCCTTCCCGGGCTTCCCGCCCGGCCTCTTCCTGGCGACGGAGGCGGTCCTGGCGGGCCCCTTGCCCTTGCCGCCTCGCTTTTTCGCGGCGGCAAGGGCGGGGTCGGCGCGCAGAATCAGGACGGCGGAAAGCGACGCCGTGAGCGCCCAAAAGACAGGGGGATCGGGGATAGTCATGGCAGTTCCTTCAGCACTGCTGTCTGGCGGGAGCCAGGTTCTTCCGATTCTTCCGGATCTTGCCGATCGTCAGAGCCGCATGCCTCCGTGAGGCCATGACGGCGGAGACCCTGCCGGGACTGCGGATGCGCGGAGGGGGCAGCCGGGCTGCCGGGACTGCGGCCGGCAAGGAGGGGGCCGCCGGGACTGCGGCCGGCAAGGAGGGGGCCGCCGGCGCCGGCCTGGCCTCCCTGCCGCCGCCGCTCAGGCTACCTCTCCTTCAGCGAGTTCAGGCAGTCCCGCGTCCAGACGGTGAAGGGGTGGCCGGGACCGAGGACCCGCTCGCGGATCTCCAGGACCTTCTCCAGGAGCGCCAGGCCCCCGGCCAGGTCCCCGCCGTACGCCTTCGCCACCCCCAGGCCGACCATGCTCTCCAGCGTCCTGGAGCTCTCGGGCCCGAAGGTCGCGGCCCTGCCCTCGAGGGCCTTCGCGTGGATCTCGGCGGCCTCCTTGTGGCGGCCCAGCTCGTTCAGGCAGAAGGCGAGAGAGGCGAGCGAGCCCAGGGTGGACGGGTGCAGGGGCCCCCGGCGGCGCTCCCTTGAGGCCAGCACCATGGCGAACAAGTCGCGGGCCTTCGTTAAGTTTTCCGCGCCGCCGATGTGGTACAGGCAGTCCGCGAGCCCGGTCACCGCGTCCAGCGTCTCCATGTGGTCGGGCCCCAGGGCGCGCTCCCGCGCGTCACTGACCTTTTCCATCAGTGCGCGGGCCAGCTCCAGGCTGTCCTTGCCGCCGACGCACACGAGGGCCTCGGCGTAGAGCGCGGAGGCCTCCAGTGTGAGCTCGTGGCCGGGGCCCAGGGCCCGCTTCCTCGCCTCGAGCGTCCTGAGGCTCAGCTCCCTCGCCCTGGCCGCGTCCCCGGCGCCGCGGAGGGACAGGAGGGTGTCCGCGAGCCCGGACGCAGACTCCAGCGTCAGCGGGTGCTCGGCCCCGAACAGCTTCTCGCGCTCCCTGA
The DNA here is from genome assembly GCA_031263525.1 of Deltaproteobacteria bacterium. GTDB lineage: Bacteria > Desulfobacterota > Desulfarculia > Adiutricales > Adiutricaceae > JAIRZX01. Next base: position 8,449 of record JAISFP010000277.1, read on the forward strand.
GGGAGCGCTCGTGGAGATCCCGTGCCCTGAGCATGGGCTCATGGCCGTCCATGCATTCCAGGGCGTCCGCCACCCTCTCCGCGGCCACCAGGGTGTCCGGGTGGGACCAGCCGAGACAGCCCTCCAGGATCTCAAGGGCCTTCTCGAAGCAGGTCGCGGCGCCGGCGTAGTCCTCGACCTCAAAAAGGACGTCCCCCCTGCAGCCTACCGCGAAGAGCGCCTCCTCGCAATCCCTCCCGTACTCGGCCGCCAGGCCCTCCTCCGCGGCGTCCAGCTCCTGGAGGGCCCCCTTCATGTCGCCCTGCTGGGCGAGGGCCCTGCCCAGGAATGCCCTGGCAAGGAGCACCTCCATCTCCAGGGGCCCGAAGAGCCTCGTCCTGCCCTCCACCGCCTCCCTGGCCAGCCTCTCGGCGCGGGCGGGCTCCCCGGTCTCCAGTAAGCTGGCGGCCAGGTCGCTCTTGGCCCGCAGGGTGTCGGCGTGGTCTGGCCCCTGCGCGGTCTCGCGGGCGTTCAACACCTTTTCCCTGAGCTTCCGCGCCTTCTCCATGTCCCCGGCGGAGGCGCAGGCGTCGGCGAGCGCGGACATCGTGCTCAGGGTGTCGACGTGGTCCGGCCCCAGGCCCTCCTCCCGGTCCTTCAGCGTCCCCGACAGCATGGCCAGGCCCTCGTCGAGGTGCCCCAGTGAGCACAGGGCCCTGCCCAGCCCGTCCCGGGCCGTCCAGAGGCTCTCGGGGTCCCCTGACGGGTCCTTCGAGCCGAGCCTGACTATCTCGCGGAAGAGGTCCACGGCTTGCTGGTACTCGCGGCGCTCCAGCATGGTATCCGCCAGGCCCTCGGCGCTGAAGAGGGCGGTGGGGTGGCCGGGGCCAAGGAGCCTGCGGAGCCCCTTCCAGGCATTCCGGAAGTGGTCGGCCGCCTCGTCCCACTCGCGGAGCTCGTAGAGCTCCCCGGCGAGCTCGTCCTCGGAGACGAGGGTTTCCCGGGCACCCGGCCCCAGCGCCCTCCTGGTGGCCTCCCACACCTCGCGGTACAGCACTGACGCCTCCCTGTGGCGGCCCAGGGCCGAGAGCGAGTCCGCCCAGCCGGCCCTGGAGAGCAGCGCGGAGGGATGGCCCTTCCCGAAGAGCTCGGCCCGGCCCTTGGCGGCCCTGGCGAAGCGCCTCGCGGCAGACTTGTAGTCGCCCATGTCGAAGAGGGTCGCCGCCAGGTCGTGCTCGGAGCTCAGGATGTCCCTGTGGCCCGGCTCCAGCGCCGCCTTCCTGGCCTCCAGCACCTCCCTGTAGATGGCCGCGGCGCGCCGGGGCCTGTCCGTCGCGGCGAGCACCTCGGCCAGGCCCTCCTTGGAGCTGAGCGTCTCGGGGTCGTCCCGGCCCAGCACCCTCTCCCTGATCTCCACGTCCCTGCGGAAGGCCTTCTCGGCGCTCTTCAGGTCGCCGTAGTCGTTGTAGGCGTCGGCCAGGGAGGTAAGGGCCTCCATGGTCTCCTCGTGCTCGTCGCCCAGCGCCTCCAGCCTCAGGCGGTAGACCGCCTTGTAGTGGGAGAGCGCGGTCTCCTTGAGGTTCAGCTGGGCCAGCGCGTCGGCGAGCAGGAGCCGGGTCCTGAGCGTCACGGGGTCGTCCTCCCCCAGGACCTGCTCGCGGACCTCCCAGCACCTCCTGAAGTGCCTCTCCGCCTTCTCCGCGTCCTCCAGGTGGAGGTAGGCGTCGCCCAGGCTCTCCACCAGCTCCAGGACGTCGGGATGGTCGCCGCCCAGGGACGCCTCCAGATCCCTCGCCTCCTTCCTCTTCTCCTTCACGTAGCGCAGGAGCTCGGAGCGGGACATGTCGCCGAGGAGGCTGCCCCCCGGAAGGTCGTCGTCCTCGGAATCGACCTCGTCGTCGCCGTCCCGGAAGCCGTCGTCGTCGAAGTCGTCGTCGCCGTCGTCCGGGCCGTCGCGGTCCGGCCGCCCTGGGGCGCCGCCTCCCGAGAGGGCGGGCCTGCCGCCATGGCCGCGCCCGTCCCGGCCCCCCCTGCCGCCCCGGTCGTCCGGCCCGTCCCGGCCCCCCCTGCCGCCCCGGTCGTCCGGCCCGTCCCGCCCGTCAGGCTTGTCCGGCGCCGCCAGCCAGCCAGGCCCCTCCCGTCCGACTCTGCCGTCCCGCCCGCCAGGCCCGCCCGCGCCTCCCACGTCCGCGGAAATGTCCACGATGTCGTCCTCGTCCGCGCATCCTCCGGCGGCGCCGGCGTCCCCCCCGCCGTCACGGGCGTCCCGCCCCGGTCCGCCCCGGACGTCTCCCGGAGAGCCGGCATCCCCGTGCCCCTCCCGTGACCCGTCGCGCCCGAGGCCGCCTCCGCGGGAGACGAGCGCCCTGTTCAAGTCCCGGGAGGCCCTCTCCATCACCGCCCTGGCGCGGGCGTACTCCGGATGGGTGGTGCCTACCGCCGCCTCCAGCCCCGCCATGGCCTCCCTCGCCAGGTCCAGCGCCGGGCGGGAGTGCCCGCCCGCCTGAAGGTGCCAGGCCCTGCGGGTCAGGGCGGCAAGGGATCTCGGATCAGCTTCCCCGTATTCCGCGGCGCATGCCCTGTCAAGGTTGTCCCACAGCTGCGCGGCCCGCACGTGCTCGCCCTTCTTGGCCATGGTTACGGCCAGCCAGAACCGCATCTCCGGCTCGTCGGCCATCGGCTCGAAGTCCCAGGGGAGGAGATCTCCGGGGTCCTCGGGAACGATCGCGTCGCCGGAGCTTCCTGGCTCGCCTTCGCCCGGGCCGACAGAGTCGCCGGACCTGCCGCTCTCCCCCCGGCCTGGGCCGCCGGAGCTGCCCGGCTCTCCTTCGCCCGGGCCGCCCGCGTCGCCGGACCGGCCTGCCGAGTCGCCCCAGGGCCCTCCTGCGGGGCCTGGCGCCGGGACCATGCCGGACGGCCCTTCCGGAGAGGCCGGCGAACCGCACGAACCCCCGGTTCCGCCGTCCTTCCCGACCGGTGCGGCAGGCGCGCCCGGAACGTCACCGCCCTCCCCTGCCGGACTGCCGCCGTCGCCTCCGGGCTTTCCGCCCTCCCCGGACGACTGCGGGCCGCCCCCAGAAGGGCTCGGAGGCCCGGAGGGTCCCTGCCCTCCCCCGTTCTCCCCCCCTTCCGAGGCGAGAAGGGGTGACCCGCGCAGCGCTGCCGCGGCAGCCAGGGCGGCTAGGACGGGGGCCACGAGGCCAGCGATGATCATAATGATTACCTCAGAAGGTAGGCCGGGAAAGTCTGGAAGGCTTGAAGGCCGCGAAGGCCGGGAAGGCCGGGAAGGCCGGGAGGGCCGGGAGGGCCGGGAGGGCCGGGAAGGCCGGGAAGGCCGGGAGGGCCGGGAGGGCCGGGAGGGCCGGGAAGGCTTGAAGGCAACGAAGGCAGGGAAGGCTTGAAGGCAGCGAAGACCGGGAATGCCGGAGCTAAGGTAAAGTGATCATTCTAATACAACAGCTTGGGCCGCCAGTCAACCCCATTCGCCAGATGAAGCCGGAGACGGCCATGCCCGAAGGCCCGGACGGCTTCCGGGCACGAGATCCTGCGCCAGGGCGGACATGAGGACAGAGACCGTGAAGCCCGGAAGCCTCCGGTGACGCCCGGAAGCCTCCAGGAAAGGCGCCGCCGGCTCCGGACAGGATAGCCACCCCCTGCAGCATGTCAACACCGGCCGCCGCTCCAGGCGGGAATCCGGGAAGACGGACACGGGGCCATGCCTGACAGCCTCCCCGGACCGCAGGCCCGGGGCGGACGGAGGTGACAATGGACAGAGCCACGGCAGTTCTGACGGGGCCAGAGCGGGCGGCGCCCCATGCCCGTAGACAGAGCCGCCGCCGCGAAACGCAGTCATGATGTTGCTGGCAGGGGATCAGGCTCCTTCCTTCTCGGTGAACTCCTGCCCGTGGGCCCGCCTGAAGGTTGGCGGGACGACCGGCTCTGGCTGTTATGCCCCCCCTCCGTCTATAAACAGGAAAATCCGGAGTCAGTGCCTGGCCTCACGGCATCCGCAGATGCCTGGAAAGGCCCCGGCCCGCAATGGAACTGTGTCAGGAGAACTCCCCGAATGAAGGCTGGCTGGCGGCCGTCACGAGCAATCCGGACGAGATTGAGCCCGGCGGGCAGGTCCCGGCGCTGCCTCCTGCAAGAAGACTGCAGCCTGTATCCGCCCTGGAGATTGCAGTGAAGAGTCTTCGCGTGACATCGGATGACTCATCATAACATAAACATAATGTAATTAATTGCTTAAAATTTTTATTAAACCATACCGGCATTTTCTGATTTGTCTGATAAAATTTCCTCTGTTTGTTTGTGATAATTATATTGTAATGGTTTGATCATCACTGTTGGCTTCTCAGCACACATAAATTGTAAATTTATCAATTAGAATTTATAAACTTCCATATCTGGAAATTAATTAATACTTCATTTTTAGATTTTATCTTGTTTTCATAAAATTTGTTTAGCGATTCAAATTAGATTAAATTTAATCACTTAAGGTTATATTCCAATTGATTTCATTGCGAATAATTAACTATAAAAAATTCTAAATTATTTCACCTAGATTAAAGAACTAATGTTTGTCATTATGTCCAAGGATATAGATTGACCCGATAAATTATTGTTTGAAAAATATTTTTGAAACATAATGAAAGTTTAAGCTTAGGCTATGCTAAAAATTAATGACAGATGGATGATAAAATTTCAAAATAAGTCTGACGCATGCCTGACGTGCAACTGCCGATTCATGGGTCCGGCAACCCCGTCCGGACCATGACGCGGGGCAGCGCGCCGGGGAAGCGGATTCCCTCCCCGAGCGGTTCAGGAAAGCCGGCGCCTAATGCGCCGCAGTCAGCGCCTGCCCAGCAGTTCCTTCACTGCCTTCGCCGAAAGCGCCGTGTCCCTGTCCAGGCTTCCCAGGACGCGCTCCCTCGCATTCAGTGTCTGCCTGTGGAGACGCAGGGCCCCGGCCCTGTCGCCAGCCGCCTCCATGAGCCGGGCCAGGTTGTGCTGGGCGTTCAGAGTCTCCCTGGCTTCCCGCCCGTACGCGCCTCGGCTCGCCTTGACATCGCGCCTGCCGGCCTTCAGCGCACCGGCGAGATCGCCGGACGCCGCGAGCGAGATCGCGAGCCTTCCCTGGCAGCACGCCATGAACTGCTCTGCCGGGACGGCGTCCGGGTGCGGGCTTCCCCGCCCGGTCCTGCCTTTCATGAGACGGGCGATCTTCCTGAAGGTCCTGGCGGCCACCCTCACGTCGCCCGATTCCAGAAGCTCCGTGCCGAGCGCATCGCGCGCCAGGAGAGAGACAATGTCGCCCTCGCCGCGGAGGCTGTCCAGCCCGTCCGCGCCCCGCTTCATGAGAGCGAGGCCGGACTCCGTGTCGGCCAGGCGCACGAGGAGGCGGCCCGCCCGGAACCTGAGCTCCGGCACTTCCGGGTCGCGCGGCCATTCGGCCTCCAGCGTCTCGGCGGAACGGGCGCACAGGGCCGCTGCCCAGACATGCTCCCCCCTGGCCACGCGCCCGTCGGCCGTGCGAACCGCAGACGCGACCGTGAGCCTGTGGCCGCCTCCCGCGCCCGACCTGCGGCAGGCAAGGGCCTTCGCGTGCATCATGAAGGCCCTCTCCCCGCGGCCCGCGGCGAAGGCGCTCTCCCCGAGATCGAAGCGGAGCTGGGCCAGCATGAGGCTTGCGGGGATGTCGTCCGCCCGGGCCTCCGGATCCTCCCCCTGGCTCTCCGCCGCCTCCCGCCTGATCCCCGCCGCGACGTCGTGCTCCCCCAGGCTCGCGTGGCACCGGGCGGCGCCCAGGAGGGAGTACAGGCGCCTCACGCAGTCGCCCCCGGCCTTCCTGGCCTTCCGGCCCCGGGCCGGCACGAGAGGCATGACGGAGACGACCTCCCCGCAGAGCCTGATTGCCTGTCTCAGATCCTCCTCGCGGGGGACGCGTTCCGGACAGTCCAGAATCACCCTGTACGGGACGGACTCGCCCATGAGGAACCGGATCAGCCGCATCTTGGCTTCCAGCGCCTCCTCGGAGGAGCGGCCCGGCCTGCGGTCCAGGCCCTCCGAGCTCTCCAGGAGGAGCCTCCTCGCCTCCTCCGGCCCGATCACGACTTCTTCCGCCTGAAAGGGCCCGCGAGCCCCGTCCCCGCCGGCGGGCTCGCCCTTCAGGGCGAGCATGGCCTGGCGGTACGTCGAGACCTCCGCCATGCGCGCGCGGACCCTCAGCGCCAGTTTAGAACTGCCGGACCGGCAGAACCTGGTGAAGAGCGAGACCAGTAAACTGAGATCGGCGCCGCGCTCGTCCGCCGGATGGGGGAACTTGACCTGCGGCAGAAAGCAGGCGTCCATGGTCCAGACAGGCGAGGGCGGCCTGGAGAGGCCCGCGACAGCCGCGAGGCCGTCCAGCGTCGCCTGCGCGAAGGCAATCTCCCCGGCGAGCCGGCTGCCGCCTTCCGCCGCCCGCAGGCCCTCCAGCGCCCCGGCGGCGAGCGGGGCGACGGCCAGCCCGACCGTCCTGCCCGCAGCGTCGTCCAGATAGCACCTGGCCAGGCGGGCCTGCGCAGCGTACACGCGCGCGTCCCCCGGCCCGTGGACGGCCCTGGCAAGAGCCCTGACGCACTCCCAGCCGATGGAAGCGCTGAGCCAGTCGGCCCGCCAGGTGTTCCTCTCGGCAGACTCCACGGTCTCGTCCAGCACGTTCCCCAGGCTCGGGAGCTTCCAGGCGGGCCAGCTGTCAGGGCGTTTCCCCGTCAGCCGCCTCAACACAGACAAGAAGGACAATTCGGACTCCTTCCTCTCCCCGTAAGGCAGCCAGTGCAGGGACGGCGCACAGGCGCGGGACCGCCGCCAGGGCGGCTTCGGGGCTTGCCGCAAGGCCCGGGGGAGCAGGCGGTGACATGAGCGGCGGAAGAAGGGAGCTTGCGGTCCCTGGACCGGGGGAAGCGGCTCGCGGCGGGGAGGCGGAAACGGGTAGCGGCGGAACGGCTCGTGGCGAGCGGCGGAAACGGGTAGCGGACCGGAGCCCGTGGAAGGGGCCGGCGGGGTTCGGCACGGGCTCTCAGACGTGGCCGCGGAGGCGCGGGCGCGGCCCGGGGGATCTCAGGCCCTGCCTGACGGCCTCGTGGAGAACCGTTTCTTGGGGCGGCGGGGCCTCATGGGGATGCCAGCGGCCTCCCTGGCCTTCTTCCTGGCGGCGTCCTCCGCAGCGGCGCGGCTGATGGCCTCCCAGTTCCCCCGTGAACTGGAGTCCATGAGATGGAAGCTGAGAGGCTTCTCCAGGGCGGAATCCTCGGCCGTGACGGCAGGGGGGATCTCCGGGAACGCGGGCCGAGCGGGAAACGCGGGGGGCGGGGGCGGCTCGGGCGCCGCGAAGGTTCCGGACTCGTCCGGCTCGGGAAGCCCCTGAGCCCCGGAAGCCTCGTAGGCCCCCGGCCGCCAGGAATTCCCGCGGGCCTCTGCCGGCCCGGCCGGCCAGGAAGCCCCGGAGGCCTCGGCCGGCACGGGCTCCCCCGAGGCGCCAGCGCACTCGGCATCGGCGGAGGGATGACCCTCCACCTCGATCTTCGCGAGGCCCAGCTGGACCTCGGCGTACAGCTCCTTCCGGTACTTCTCGGGGACGGGCGAGCGGGAGTGGTTCCCGTCAAGGAGATAGCCAGCCCTGCTGAAGGCAGCCCTCGCGCCCTCGCGGTCCCCGGCCCGGAAACAGGCCTGGCCGGCCATTACCAGGGCCTCGGGGACCTGGGGGAAACGGTCGCTGCCGGAGGGGGCGAGGCCGGGGATGGCTCTGGCCAGCAGTTCCGCGGCTGTCGCGTGCTCGTCCAGCTTCATGAGATCCCAGGCAATCCTGGCGGTCAGATCCGGGACAAGCAGGGCGTCGGGGCCGCCCAGGCGCCCGAGGATCTCAGCCGCCCTGGCCCTCAGGGCGGCGGCCTTGACGGTCGGCGCCTCGCACCAGGCCGCCACGTCCGCGAGCCTGGCCATGGAGGCGGCCGTGTCGCGGTGGCGGGCGCCCAGGCGCTCCAGGCGCCCGAACGCGCACCTGGCGTGCCAGCCCCAGGCGGTTTCAGGGTCGAACTCCCAGTCCGTGAGATAGGTCTCCGCCGTGTCGAACATGAGAGACAGTCTGACCCGCGTGCCGGCGACGGCATCCGGGGGGTTCGAGTTCTTGAGCCTCAGGATGTCCGCGGCTTCCCGGTGGCGGCCGAGCGCGGTCAGGGCCCTCGCCTCGCCAAGGGTCGCCGCTAGCCTCCTGCGCGTCATGAAGGGCCCGCTGGCGAGGGTGTGCTGGATCTCGCGGTAGAGCTCCGCGCTCCTCCTCAGCTCGTTTATGGAGGAAGGGAGCCCCGTCCGGGGAAAAAGGAGGGGCGCGGGGCCGAGGCATCCGGAAAGGAGGCGGGCGTAGCGGGCCATGGAGTCCGGGACGTCCGCGCTTCCCGACAGCCTGCTGTGCCCGAGCTCGTCCGAGGAGGTCTTCAGGAGCTCCCGCGCCTCCGCGGCATGCTCAGGCTTGCCCGCGACCGCCAGGGCCTCGCCAAGAATCGAGCGGGCCACCTGAGCCTGCTGGGAGCGGGCCCCGTGGATCCTCGCGGTATCCGCAAAACGGCTCCTCATGAGGGCCGGATCGTTTTGCGCCCATTCGAAGGGGTAGCGGGCAGGCTCGTCCTCGCTGACGGGGACGGGCCACAGGGCCTCGGCAAGGGTGAACGCGGGTGCCGGCCCGCCGTCTCCGCAGGACACGGTCACGGAGGGCTCAGCTGCGGAAGTCCCGTTCACGGAGGGCACAGCCCCGGAAGTCCCGTTCACGGAGGGCACAGCACCGGAAGTCCCGTTCACGGAGGGCTCAGTCCCGGAAGCGACGGAGGACGGCGGCTGGGCTGCCGGGGAAATGCCTGAGTCCGCTGAAGTCTCGGAATCCTGCCGCCATTCCGGGGGAGAGGCGCGGAGCTGGTCCAGCGCCATGGAAAGGGTCTGGTAGGCGAAGGCCATCTCCGGGCCGGGGACCGCGACGTAAGCCGGGCAGGCCGACTCCTCCCTGCCGGAATCGTCATCGGGGCCGGGCGGCTCCTCCTGGTAGAAAGCCGTGTCGGGGAAGTCCGAGTCCTCCGAGCCGGAAACGGCGTCGCAAGCGTTCGAGCCCTCCGGGGCGGGCAAGGCGTCGGAGGCGCCCGAACCGAAAGCGGCCTCGGAGATGCTCGAGGCGTCGGAACCGTTCGAGTCCTCCGGTCCGTGCGCGGCGTCAGCGGCGGTCGAGGCGTCCTGGCCGGGCAGGTCGCCAGCGGCGGGGAAGGCCTCCTGGCCGGGCGAGGAGTCTGAGGCGGCCGAGGCATCCTGGCCGGACGAGTCGCCAGCGGCGGGCAAGGCGTCCTGGCCGGGCGAGGCGACGGAGACCGGCAATGCCTCCGGGGCGGGCAACGCTGCCTCCGCAGCTTCAGTCATGAGGCGGACGGCACCGGCCGCGAGCGACGCGGCTGCGTCGGCGCGGTCCCCGCCCCTCTCCAGAAGGGCGCGGGCCACGCGGGACAGGGATGCCCAGACCCGTATGTCGGAAGGTCCGTGGACGACGCGGGCCAGGGTGCGGAGATCCTCCCAGGCCGTCAGGGCGCCCTCGGAGTCCCTGTCCTCGCGGGCCTTCTCTGCCTTTGAGCGCAGGGTCTCCAGGGCACCGCACATGGGCGGGAACTCCCAGGCCGGCCAGGGAAGGCGCGGGACGGGCACCGGAGGCGTCCTCCCGCCCGCGGAGGCGCGGGAGACCGTCGGGCCGGCGTCCTGGGGGACGGACGCCCCGGCCTCGGGTCCGGGATCCCCGTCCCTGGCGCCGGGCTTCCTCCCGGCGACGGGCGAGGTCGCAGGGCCGGCGACCTTTATCAGCTTCTTGCGGGGCCTGCCACAGGGCCTTCCGGTCTCCGCGCCCGGCTTCCCTGCCGTGGTCTGGACGGGAGAGGCCTGGCCAGGCGGGAAGGCAGGCGCCGGGGCGGCGGTCCAGCCGGAAGAGCCGGGCTTCCTCCGGAATACCGTGCCCGGCCGGGCCTCGCCGGGAAGGGGAGGGGCGGGCGAGACAGAGCCGGAAAGGGGAGCCGCGGAAGGACGCGTGCCTGGCAGGGGCCCTGAGGCCGGAGTCTTGCGGGTGAAGGGGGCCGCAGAATCTTTGGCTCCGCGGCTGGGCTCTCCGGCGGTGCCGGCTACGGGAGGGGCGGCGGCGGAAGCCGGAGGCGAGGGCCTGGCAGGGGAGATCCTGGGCTTCCCGGTCAGTGGGGCGGAGGCCAGCTCGGAAACCTGATCGTTGTCTTCGGACGGGACGGGAACCCAGGCCGACCTGGGACGCCTGCCGCGGGGCTTCCCCGTGCCGGACCCGCGCTTCGCCTTGGCGGGGGTACCCGTGGGCCGCCGGTTGCCGGGCTTCTTCGCGGCGGCAAGGGCAGGCTTCCCCCGGAGGAGCGCCAGAACCGCCAGGGCCGTCAGGGCCGTGAAGAGGAGAAAGGGATCCGGGAAGGTCATCAGCTGCCTTTTGCTGAGGATTGCTCGAACGGTTGGGAGGGGCGGAGGAGGCTCCGCAGGCGGGTGCCGGGCCCTGCAGCAGGCCGTCTGCCTGGCGGAGGAACAGGCCGCGAGGTCCAGAGGTCCGGCGCGAAAGACGGCTTCCCGCCGCGGAAAGGGCCCTCACGGGCACGGAACAACTAGACCCTTAAGTTAATACTACAGCTTGGGTTCTGAGTCAAGCGTGTCTCCAGATGACGCCGGGGAATTTTACCTCGCTGAAACCCGGCCAAAAACCTGGCCGCGAGACGAAAAGCGGGACGGCGGGACATGCCTGGAAACGTGGCCTGAGGCGAAAGGAGGCTGGAAACATGGCGGGAGCAACCTGGGCGCAGCCGGCCTGGCCGGGTGAGATTCCGGGAGCAGGCCGAGAAAACTGCAGGAGTCAGAGAGGCATGGCAGTAGAGGGCAATGCGGAGGGATATGGCCGAAGACGGTAGGGAAGTCGGCGGGCGGGGCGGAGAGGCACGGCAGGAGCCGGCGGGCGAGGCGGCTGGCGGCGAAGAGGGGCATGGCGCGAGCCGGCGGGGAGGTCGGCGGGCGGGGCGGAGAGGAACGCAGGAGCCGGCGGGCGAGGCGGCGGGCGGCGAAGAGGGGCATGGCGCGAGCCGGCGGGGAAG